>DATBSG010000329.1:0-4432 GCA_036559945.1 Pyrinomonadaceae bacterium | reverse complement strand
AGCTTCTTCAAACATCGCGAACAGAAATCGGTAGACCCTCAGCCTTCGCAGTCTTCCCAACCTTCGCAGCCTTCCCAGTCGCCGCCTCAAGCGATTAAGACGGTAACTAATGACGATCTGCTCGCTATTCGTCAGCGTCGGATCGAGAGTGAAAGAGCTTACGAAACACGTCGGCTTCAACTAGGTCTTCCTACGGTTGCCGAATCGCGCCGGCGTCAGGCCGAAGAAGAAGCGGATTTGCGCGAACAACTCCGCGAGCGATCTTTTGCTGATAAACAGGAAGAACGGTACTGGCGAACGCGGGCGCGCGAGCTTCGGACTCAAATCGCGACCGTTGATAACCAAATCAATTATGTACGCGCCCGGATAAACGAGGTGGATGAGGCTTCTTTAGCCAATCGCAGTATTGTGACCGACGTTTATCCTCTCTGGCCGAACTGGCGCTGGTCGAGAAACCGGCGGCCTAACGGAAATCCGAACGGGCAAAATCCCAACGGATATCCAAATGGACAGTACCCGAACGGACAGTACCCTTATGGATATCCGAATGGTCGACAGTACCCGAATGGACAGTACCCCTACGGCTATCCGAACGGCCGCTACCCAAACGGATATCCAAACGGACAGTATCCCTATGGTTATCCGAACCAGATTCCTTATCCGAATCAATACCCGTATGGCTATCCGAACCAAAATCCCTATGGCTATCCGCAGTACCCGTACGGTTATCCGAATGGACAACCCCCATTTGGGTATCCGAACGGCCCGTATGATGATTCTGAGAATTCCTCTCGAGAGCGCGCGGACTTAACCCACCGCATGGACGATCTGCTCCTGAAACGCGCCGGCTTGATGGCCGAGTGGCAAGCCCTGGAAGACGAAGCGCGCGATGCGCGCGTGCCGCAAGTTTGGCTGGAGCCGTAATAAAAACGGTCTTTGGTCTTTGAGCTTAGGTCTTTGACGCGTTAGATTCTAGAATCGCGTGATGTAATCAAAGATCAAAGTCCAAAGATCAAAGACCTATGTCGAATAATTGGGAAACCATCATTGGGCTGGAAGTCCACGCCCAACTCAGCACTGAATCAAAAATATTCTGTGGTTGTTCGACTCGATTTGGCGATGAGCCGAACGCTAACACGTGTCCGGTATGTTTGGGGCTGCCGGGCGCGCTGCCCGTTTTGAATAGGCGCGTGGTTGAGTTGGGCGCACGCGCCGCGCTGGCGCTCGGTCTTCACATCAACGAGCAGTCGATCTTCGCGCGCAAAAATTACTTCTATCCCGACCTGCCGAAGGGTTACCAAATCTCGCAATACGATCAGCCATTCTCAGCGAATGGGGTTTTGGAAATCATGACCGCCGATCGCGATGAGGCCGGGCACGCACATGAATGGCGACCGATGATTGTGAACATCACGCGGCTGCATCTCGAGGAAGACGCCGGCAAGAATGTGCACGAAGGTCTGCCGGACGTCGATCGCTTTTCTTACATCGACCTGAATCGAGCGGGCACGCCGCTGGCCGAGATTGTTACGGAGCCTGATTTTCGTTCTTCGTGGCAAGCGTACGATTACGTCAATCACGTGCGCCGCGCTTTGCAGTGGGTTGGCGCGTCGGATGCCGACATGGAGAAGGGAAATCTTCGCTGCGAAGCGAACGTGTCGGTGCGCCGCAAGGGTAATGAGAAGTTCGGCACAAAAGTCGAGTTGAAGAACCTGAACTCAGTTCGTTTCATGCAGAAAGCGATCGAGTTCGAAGTCGAGCGTCACATCAAAACTTTGGAAACAGGCGGGCGGCTGGTTCAGGAAACGCGCCTCTGGGACGATCGTCTGAACGAGACGCGCCCGATGCGCTCGAAAGAAGAAGCGCATGACTACCGTTATTTTCCTGAGCCCGATCTGCCGCCACTGGTCGTAACCGCAGACTTGATTGAACAAGTCGCGGCAGCGATGCCGGAACTGCCCGGCCCGCGCGCGAAGCGATTCACGGAACAGTACGAATTGTCTTATGCGGACGCGTCGCAGCTTACCAGCGAACGTTCGCTCGCCGATTATTACGAAGCGGCGGTTGCAACGAGTGGCGGCAATGCCCGCGCGACGGCGAACTGGATTCGATCCGAGTTGCTGCGCGAGTTGGAAAACGCGGGGCTGACGGCCGACAAGTCGCCCATTCCGCCGGCTGAACTTGGCGCGCTGATTCGAATGATTGATGAAGGCAGAATCAGCGGCAAGCAAGGCAAGGACGTGCTGGTCGAGATGTTCGCAACCGGCAAGACTGCCGCAGCGATCGTCGCAGAGCGCAGTTTGGTGCAGGTCAGCGACACCGGCGAAATTGACCGAGTGATTGACGCAGTCATTGCCGCTAATCCAAAACAGCTCGAGCAGTATCGTGCCGGGAAAGAAACTTTGTTCGGATTTTTTGTCGGCCAGGTGATGAAGGCCTCGAAGGGCAAAGCGAACCCGAAGGTTGTGAATGAACGGCTGCGCGAGAAACTGAAGTGATTTGGAGTGCGGTGGCAAGCGTAGCGCGACACCGCTTTGGATCTCATCGATTCGCGTGACGTTCTAATCCAAAGCGCCGTCGCCGCTTCGCTTTGCCGGCGCACTCCAAAAGATCAGATGAACCTCAAAAATAAAGTCGCTATCGTCACCGGCGGCACGAAAGGCATCGGCCACGGCATCGCGGAAGCACTCAGACGCGAAGGCGTCTCAGTCTGCATAAGCGCGCGCCATCAAACCGAGATCGACGAAGCCGTCGAGCAGTTGAATCAATCGGGCAACGGCAAGGCTATAGGTTTTCGCTGCGATGTTCGCGATTACGACGAGGTCAAAGCACTGATCGCTTACACAGTGAAAGAATTCGGAGGTTTCGACATTCTGGTGAACAACGCGGGCATCGGCACGTTTCGCACGACGGTTGACGAAACATCGCCTGATGAATTTCGCGCGGTGGTGGAAACGAATCTGTTTGGCGTCTTCTACTGCTGTCATGAAGCGATTCCGCAAATGAAAAAGCGTGGCGGTGGCTACATCATTAACATCTCTTCGCTCGCGGGCGTGAACGCGCATCCGCGCATGGCCGCTTACAATGCTTCGAAGTTTGGTTTGAACGGTTTCAGTGAAGCGCTGATGCAGGAAGTACGACACGACAACATCAAAGTCAGCTACATCATGCCCGGCTCAGTGAACACGGAATTTGGCGGTGACTCGCCGAGTGACGAAAAGAGCTGGCAACTAACGCCGGCCGACATCGCCCGCGTGGTGATCGACCTGCTTCATCACGACGATCGTTCGCTGCCCAGTCGTGTCGAGATTCGACCGAGTAAGCCGCCGAAGAAATAATGCGAGCCGTGGTGCAGCGCGTCACGCGCGCCAAAGTTACAGTCGATGAGAAAGTAATCGGCGAGATCGGAAACGGTCTCGTCGTTCTTCTGGGCATTGCGCGCGACGATACAAAAGTCGAAGCAGCATATCTGTTAGACAAGATCGTGGCGCTGCGCATCTTTGACGATCAAGAAGGTAAGATGAACCTGTCCGTCAAGGATGTCGGCGGTGGCCTGCTCGTCATTTCACAGTTCACTTTGTACGGGGACGTGCGGCGCGGATTGCGGCCATCGTGGATCGACGCGGCGCCGCCAGAGATCGCCGAGCCGCTCTACGATTTTTTTGTGCGTCAGGCGCGTTCAGCAATCGACAACGTGGCCACTGGGAGGTTTCAGGCTATGATGCAGGTCGAATTGGTCAACGATGGGCCGGTCACGATTCTGCTCGACAGCAACAAATTGTTTTGATTGGGAGCGCAGGCATCTTGCCTGCGGTGCGCGGGCATCCTGCCCGCCGCTACATTGAAGGGAGACGCAATATTGAAAAGATCACATCTAATGTTACTGGCGACCGTGGTATTTCTTTCTCTCACTGCCTGCAATCAAACTGCTTCAAACACCAGCGCGCCTTCTGACGGCAAACCATCGTCGGCAAGTAACGTCAAGACCGGCGTCAAACCGGTCGCCGATGCGCAAGTCGCCGTGATTGAAACCGCGGATTACGGTCGCATCGTCATTGAACTTTACCCGAACATCGCGCCCCAACACGTCGAACGATTCAAAAAGCTTGTCAACGAGAAGTTTTTCGATGGCACAGCAATTCATCGCGTCGATCCCGAGCTGGGAATCATCCAGGGTGGCGATCCCTTAACGAAGGGAACGAACCAGGCAGTGTGGGGAAGCGGCAATTCGCCTTATCCGAATGTGCCGGCGGAGTTCAGCGACATTCCGTACGAGCGCGGCACACTTGGCGCCGCGCGGACCAGCGACGTCAACGGCGCGAATTGTCAGTGGTTCATCACGTTGAAACGCCAACCCGCGTTTGATAAGCAATACACGGTGTTCGGACGAGTAATCGAGGGAATTAAGAACGCCGAGATCATCATGACCGCG
>DATBSG010000328.1:0-12180 GCA_036559945.1 Pyrinomonadaceae bacterium | reverse complement strand
CGACGCTTCTCAGAGATTCGCGCAATTAACTGCGAAGTTGGTTGGTTGCCGCGCACGCACGGGTCGGCGCTGTTCACTCGCGGTGAGACGCAGGCGCTCGTCACGACAACGCTCGGTACGAAGGAAGACGAGCAGTTCATGGATGATCTCGAAAAGGGAGAGGTCAAGCGCCGATTCATGCTGAACTATAACTTCCCGCCGTATTCAGTCGGCGAAACCGGACGCTTCGGCAGTCCCGGTCGTCGCGAAATCGGCCACGGCGCTTTGGCGCGTCGCGCGCTCGAAGCTGTCCTTCCGGACGACACGACTTTCCCGTACACGATCCGGATCGTGTCGGACATCACTGAATCAAACGGTTCATCGTCCATGGCTACGGTTTGCGGCGGTTCGCTGGCGCTGATGGATGCGGGCGTGCCGCTGAAATCTTCTGTTGCCGGTGTCGCAATGGGCCTGGTGATGGAAGGCAACAAGTACGCGATTCTGACCGACATCGCCGGTGCGGAAGATCATTACGGCGACATGGACTTCAAAGTCTCGGGAACGCACGACGGAATTACGGCGCTCCAAATGGATATCAAGATCGCCGGAGTCAACGCGCAGATCATGGCCGAAGCGCTGGAGCAGGCAAAGAAGGGTCGCCTCTACATCCTCGGTTTGATGGAGCAGGCACTGCCGGAAGCCCGCACAGCTATTTCGCCGCACGCGCCGCGCATCATCAAGATCAAGATCAATCCCGACAAGATTCGCGACGTCATCGGACCGGGCGGCAAGGTCATCCGCGCCCTTGTTGAAGAAACGGGTGCGAAGATCGATGTCGAGGACGACGGCACGGTCTCGATCGCGACTGCCGATGGAGCGGCGGCCGAGGCTGCCGTCAACCGCATCAGGGGTCTGACTGCGGAAGCCGAGATAGGCGAAACCTACGTCGGCACTGTTAGTCGGATCGTCGATTTCGGTGCTTTCGTCGAGATCTTCCCGGGCACGGATGGTTTATTGCACATCTCGGAAATCGCCGACCGGCGCATTCGCGACGTTCGTGACGAGCTGCGCGAGGGCCAGCAAATTATGGTCAAATGCATCGGCAAGGAAGGCAACAAGATCAAGCTTTCTCGCAAAGCTGTCCTGCGCGACGAGGCTCGTCAGGCCGAAGCCGCAAGCAGTCACGAATAACTCGAGGGGGAGCGGCTCAGGCCGCTCCTCTTTCGCAATTACTCACGCGTTTTCGTTGAGTATTTTCCTAGCTAAATCCTTCTCCGAAACTGGAATAACTTCCACATTCGGCCTGTTTTCCTAACAGGTAAACAAGCCCGTTTGGGTTATGAAAGGCTTGTATTCACGGCAGGCTGTGTTCTTGTGTTTCAATAATTGAAGAAAATCCCGAGTGCCGGACACCGCCGCAGACTTCAGGAGGGAGTTGCCTAACCACATGAAGAGTCGCATTTTCCGCCAAGCGAGCGCCATGGCCAGTTTGTTGTTGCTGGTCGCCGTGCCTACGCAGGCGAGTCCAATCAAATTTGCCGATGTTGTGAACGTGATGGGTGACCTGCAAAGGGGCGGCCAGACCACACAGCTTCGGTTGCGGGTGACACAAGATCCCACGACGCCCTTGAACGTCCGAAACAACAGTTCGCAATCTTCTGCGAGCTCCGTTTCGAAGGCTACTGATGGCGACGTGGTAGAGGCTTCAAACGCGCTCTCCGCGACCGAGAACTCAAGCTCGAATTCGTCACTCGTGGCCGGCACCGATTTGGCGCCGCAACAGCCGCAAGGTGACGTGCAGGTCTTCGATCAGGATCAGGTTAACGGAACGATTTGCGACTGCGGCGAGATACCCGCGGTGGGTGGCGGCTTTCCGAAATGGCCATTCCTGCTGTTGATTCCGCTAATTTGCGTGACTGGTATTTGTACTCATCACCACAAAGTTCCGCCGCCGGAAGTGCCAACGCCCACGCCGACTCCGACAGTTCCTGAGCCGGCTTCGCTTCTGTTACTGGGATCCGGAATCGCCGCGTTGAGCGCAGGCGCGCGTCGCCGGTATGCGAAAATGCGTGCAGCTAAAGAAGCAGCGACCATGTTGGAGGTGTAGACAAATGACTCAAAGAAAATACATGGTCACTTCACTCATGAAGATTATTGTCACCGCCGCTATTGCGCTCTCGTTCGCGCTTGTCTGTACGTCTTCGACGGCGTACGCGAAGAAGCGCGTCAAATACGGAACGCTGGAAGTTACAACCACTCCCGGCGGACTACCGATCAGCATCGATGGAAGGCCGGAAGGCACCACATCCACAGACGTTCGGCGAATCGAATTAGACCCGGGCCATCACACGGTTGAGATTACTCTGCCGAACGGCGGTCGTTGGGTGCGTGAATTCGAAATCGAGCGTGCGCGCAGATTGTGCCTCAACCTGAATTACGTGCCGAAGAAATACACGCCACCGACATCTCCGTGTCCATATCCGGTGATTGTCTCGGCGCCGGCAACTGTTAACGACGGCGATCTGATTACGTTCACCGCCGACGTATCGTACTCCGGTACATCAGCACTTAATTACGCTTGGACGGTATCGCCGGCTGAAGCGCGAATCGTGAACGGTGCCGGTACGCCGACGATAACTGTCGATTCAACTGGTCTGGGTGGTCAGCGCATCACGGCAACTTTGGTTGTCGATGACGGCTCGGGCGACCCGGCATGTCGGGTGACGACTGAAGCGTCGACAAACGTGACGCGCAAGGAAATGCCACCGCCAGAGTGTCGAATGTTCGATCAATTTCCGTCGATCGCATTCGATGACACGAAAGCGCGGTTGGATAATCTCGCGATCGAGTTACAGAACGCTCCAGACGCAACAGCTTATATCTTCGTCTATGCCGGCCGTACCAGCCGCGCGGGTCAGGCCGACGCTCTCGGCAGACGCGCGCAGGAATACCTGGTCAATGACCGCGGCGTCGATGCGCGGCGAATCAACGTCATCAATGGAGGCTACCGCGATCAGGACTTCATTGAGATCTGGATCTGTCCGCCCGGCGCGAAGGCGCCGCAAGCGTCTCCGACCGTTCAGCCTGGTGACGTTCAGCCGACCCGGGAACGAACACGTCCCCGGAGACCGCGACGTGGCCGCGAAGAATAACCACAATACACAACAACGCCCTTGAACGTGGGCGATTCCGAAAGCAGGTGACGACGCCCCCCGTTGTCACCTGCTTTTGCTTTTCAGCCATCTCGGTTTGACGGGATTTCCGCGGCTGTGCTAAGAATCTCAGTGCAGTAACCCTTTCCCTCTTAACCCCTTTTCATTAAACGCAGTTTCCCGATCGGAGGATCGATATGGCCGATAATGGTGGCGGCGGCAGCACCGGCGTGGTTGCTGTGCTGGTGATTTTCGTGGTTATCGTGGTGTTGGCGATCCTGGCGTGGAAGGGTGGACTGTTCAGAAGCAAATCAACTTCCGTGAACGTCAACGTGACCGTCCCGGCGCCTTCGTCATCCCGATAACAACTGTTGCTAGTTCGGTTGTTGGTTATGTTTTTCGAGGAGTCGCGCGGAGTTTCGAGCATCCGTCAGCTCGTCGAGGTTTAATCTGACCGAGCCGCCCGCGTCTGAATACGACGCGGCTGCTTGCGCTCGTCTTTGCCGGAAAAGCAAGTAACCAAAAAAACCACCGATCGCCAGGCAGGCGATCAGCGATAGCCCTGAACTTTTCAGGACGGCAATCAGCACGCCCGCGGAGGTCTCGGCGAAGTAGCGCTGAAGTCGCTCGTAAAGATGCGGGTCCTCGCCCAGCCATTGCACGGTTTTCTGATACTGAACTTGATCGATGAGCCGATTGGCTGATGCCTCGTCCGAGCCGCCGAAAACAAACACCGAATAGTTTCCGACGCGACGGTACGCCGTTGGGCCGGGTTGCGCTTGAGTTTTTAGTTCCTGAATCTTCGCGGCGATGCGCTGGTCGTTATCCACCGAAAACTGCGGCGTGCTGAATTCGACGATTACCAGTTGCTCTTGACCATAATTTGCTGTAACGGCTTCGGTGCCACCTGCAAAGCTGACGGCGTCCAAGACGGGTTGATTGGCAACGGCGCGTTTCAAGTCTTCGAGCGTAACCGCGTACGTCGATTGTTTGGCGACCGATTCCCAGTTTGGCAGATGCTTGATCAAAACCGGGATGTCTTCGTCGGAGCCGACGCCCGGTGATGCGGTCGCTGGCGCGGATTGGGCCGCCGCAGCAACAGCGAACAAGAACACTAGAAATACTGAAAAGATAATGGGGCGCACGTGCATTTCACATTTGCGGGCTCACTTTAGAACCCGCACGAGTTGCGATGTTCCACGAATCGCAGAAGTTGCGACTCGTTTGATGCTTTTTTGAGTTTAATGCCAGCGCCGCAACTCGCGCAAAAGCAGGTCCGCGTAGTGTCGCGGGTTATTGATGTTGTGCAGGATGGTTGAGCCGCCAAGCTCGCTCGCGTTGTCCACGACCACGTCGCCGAAGCCGAGCAGGCGCTGGGGAATCGAGGCCGAAATCGTGACGTCCTGGATTTTTGCCAGCGGAATGTTACGGGTGGTGCGCGCGATCAAGCCGTAATCGATTTCGATCTTCGAATCGGTCAGCGTGTAGCGAATCATGTTTCGCTTTAGATGGTAATAAGCCGGAATCAGCAGCAGGGCGAGGGCGATTGGAATGGTGATGTATACCGGAATATCCCGGAGCAAGGGAATGAATTGAAGAAAAATCGTTAGCATAATCGCGCCGATGATTGCTGCCGCGTATCCGATCTTTACGAACAGAAGCGTCGGTCGCACGGTAAAGATAACGTGCTCGACGTCGTCGTTTTCCTTAACAGCTCGTGCGGGAGTGGAAATCTCTGGACGAGCGATCCTGGTTTCCTCCGGATCGCGCACCACCGTTCCGCAGTTCTTGCAGAATCGGCTGTCTGAATCGAGAAATGATCCGCAACTGGAGCAGCGCATGTTGTCGTGATGCCGGCGTTACGTCAGCCGCGCTAATCATACATAAACCGGGGCGTTCTCCAAACACGAAACGAGGCGACCACCCTTACGGCGTCGCCTCGATGAAAGAGAATCGCGAACTAGCTCGCTATCATTGGGTCATTAACTGCAAACGGCCATCCGGCAGACGCACAGTCAGAATGCTGCGTTCATAAATCGTCAGAGGGACGGACGGCTTTGCGTTTAGCCTGGCGAGTTGCGAGCGAGACACACTCGGCGCGTACAGCGCCGCACTCGGATCGCGCAGCAGGTTGTAACGACGCGATATTCGGCGAACGTACTCCTGAGTCTCGGCATAGGGCGGAATGCGAAAGCCGTACTTCTCAACTGCGCCTTCGCCCGCATTGTAGCCGGCCAGCGCCAGCGACAAATCGCCATCAAAGTGATCAAGCAGAAACTTCATGTAGCGCGTGCCACCTTCAATGTTCTGCTTCGGATCGAAGATGTTCGACACACCATAACGCGCCGCCGTTCCCGGCATTAACTGCATCAGCCCGCGCGCGCCCTTGGGCGAAATAGCTCCCAGTTTGAAACTCGACTCCTGATGCATGATTGAGTAAATCAAAAGCGGGTCGAGCCCATTGCGAGTCGCTGACTCGGAAACGTAGTTATCAATCTGCGCATTGCCGGTGGTAAATCCACGCAACGATGATCCGATGCCGCTAACATTCAAGCCAGAGTCGAGCGTCATGGATGTCATTCGAACGGTCGGGATGTCTGCCCTGGTCGTAGATGCAGCAGTGGAAGTGGCAGAAACTTTTCTGTTCTTGGCTAAACGCTTGGCTGGGACTTGCGACGGCTCGGTATGGATTTTCACGCCGTTCGACGTGTCGAAATTGTCGAATGAATACGGCGCGCTCTGCGCCAGCGCAACCGGAGCAGCCACTGCGATTAGAATGATTGACCAGGAGAATTTGAGTAGCATCGAGGAAACTTGGCTGATGTTGATGGTGGGTGTCTGGTGAAATCCGCCCATTTTCCGGGCAGATTGATAATAACAAACTTGTTGAAGATTTGCCAACTATTTTGGCCATAAGGTACGGGACGGATGGAAAAGGAGCATTGCGGCGCGGGAAATCACACGCAGATGCGCGTGCCAACCCAAGCCCATTAGCGTCCAAGATGCTTCGCGCCATCCGTGCGCCAGCGCCATTTCCGGGCTGGGATTAGTAATGTCTTAACATGGGTGCGTTTAGAGCCAATCGCATAACCGAGCGCGAAAGATGCCTTGACACCGGTAGTATGATACGCGGCTCATTCGTACGTTCTGCGGACTTATTAACTCTGAGCGTCCCACTGGACGCCTCCCGATCCAAAGGAGAAAACAAATGAAAAGACTCCCGTTGGTAGTTCTCTCACTGATCCTTTTGTGTGGAGTTACCGCGACTGCCCAGAATTCAAATTCCAGAACCAGCTCGAACACCGCCAGCACGAATGCCAATAAGCCAAAGCGTGGCCCCGTCTTTCGTGCGACGGCTGATCAAGTGAAGCAGGCGCAGGCGATTCTCAAGCAACGCAATTTCTATTCAGGTGATCAGACTGGCAAACTCAACAAAGAAACACGCGCCGGCCTCAAGGAATATCAGAAGGCGGAAGGCCTCAAAGTGACCGGCACACTCAATAAGGTGACGCTAATGAAGATGGGAATCGAGCTCACCGAGAAGCAGAAAGCGATGTAAACCTAACGTGTCAGAAGCCCGAACGTGAGGACTCCGGTTTTCACGAAGCGGGCTTCTGATGGTTATGCCTTTACTCAGTGCGGACGTATTCCGCGCCGATGTCTTCGAGCAGCGTTTCCAGCTTCTCGACTTCTTCGCTGGTCTTCGCTTCGACACCCAGAAGGATTCCGCCACCGCGCACGCCGGTCTCGTACACTTTCGCGCGGTGCTCGGGTATGCCTGTGCCGACGAGCAGTCCAATCAACCCGCCGGTGGCTCCGCCGGCTCCGGCGCCGGCAAGAGCTGCCGCGATTGGTCCGGCGACCGCCAGGCCGACGCCGGGTACTGCAATCGATGTCCCCACGCCCACGATTGCGGCCAGCACGGCTCCCACTGTTCCGCCGATCGCACCCCCGATCCCTAATCCATCGGCTGCGTGAGATTTCGTTTGCACCGCGAACTCTTTACTTTTGGTTGCGTCCGACATCAACACGCTGATGTCGTCGCGCGTGTAACCCCGTTTGATAATCGCATCGACGGCGGCTTCGGCTGCCGCACGCGTCTTGAAAAACCCCGTCACAAAATTCTTCGACATAGTTTCGCTCCTTCGTAAAGTGGATCAACTCGCCGCCAAAGCCACTGAGCGCAGGAGAGACAATCGTTCGCTCCGAAATAAAGCTTCCGGTCGAGAAGTAAAAACTGTTTAGGGGGATTTGAGATTATCTTGCGTTAGCCGCGACGCTCTGTCAACCGCGATTCGGGCGCCGCGATAACATCTAAAAGATCGGCAAGCTCGGTTGGCAGCGGAGCGACAAACTTCATGAACTGATCAGTTCGCGGATGACGAAATCCAAGCTTCTCGGAATGCAGAAACTGGCGATTGAGTTTTGCTATTTGGCTGCGGATTACCGGATCGGTAACAGTGTTATCGCGTCCGCCGCCGTAAGTCTCGTCACCGACGACCGGATTTTTCAGCCACGCCAAATGCACGCGAATTTGATGAGTACGGCCGGTTTTGAGTTCAACATCGAGCAAAGTAAAGCGATCGAATCGCTGACGGACATGATAAAGACTCAACGCAGAACGCCCGCCCCGCACGACCGCCATCCGCGTCCGATTGCGCGGATCGCGCGCGATCGATTGATCGATCTCGCCACGATCCTTTTCAACTTGGCCGTGCACCAGCGCGACATAGGACTTGAAGATTTCTCGCGCCCGAAACTGATCGGCGAGGTGCTCGTGCGCTGCGTCAGTTTTAGCGACGACCAGAAGCCCCGAAGTATGTTTGTCGAGGCGATGCACGATTCCCGGCCGCGCTGTGCCAGCCGCGACTGAAAGTTTCTTAAAATGAAATGCTAACGCGTTCGCGAGCGTCCCCGACGCAACTCCCGCAGCCGGATGAACGACCATTCCCGCAGGTTTGTTGACAACAATGAATTCGTCGTCCTCGTAAATGATCTCGATCGGAATCTCTTCGGGAACGAAACTGGCGGGCGGAAGAGTTGTGAGTTCAGCCTCGATTTTGTCATTCGATCTTAGCTTGTGTGACGGTTTGGCCTCTTGGCCATTGACGAGCACTTCGCCGTCTTCGATCAATCGTTGCAGGCGTGAACGGCTCCAGCCGTCGACACGCTCAGCGAGAAATGCATCGAGCCGCTGTCCTGCGGATTCTTCAGGAACGGTGAACGCAAGTGTGGAATGATCGTTCGGGTCCGAGTTCAAACTCTGACTCTGTGTCGGAAGCTATTGCTTACACGGAGTGATGACGGCGTTCGCTGCTAAGCGATCGTGAATAAACTTGTCGGCCTCATCTTCGATCAATTCTCCATTCACGACGAAGGCCTTTTCCGTCAACAAGTCACCGGTTGAGTTGCACTTTGCCGGGTCAAGAAAAATATTCCACGGCGATCCCCACTTGCGCGTGTCGCCAGTCAACTGCCGGTAGCCGAAGTGCGGAGTCTTGTCGCGATCTTCGCGCGACTCGGATTCAAAGACGACCGGATAGGGCGCTCCGTTCGGAGCAAAGAATGCGCGCGTATCAGCGCTCGGGCCGTACTCGCTCACGCCCACGATCTCAAAACCCTGTGACTTGTACTTGTCGTACAGCCGCGCAGCCACGGGCGCTTCGTTTCTCCAGTTAGGACACCAGGGCGCGAAGTACAGCACCATCACCAGCTTCTTGCCGGCCATCAACGAACGCAGCGTCGTAGGTTGGTTCGTGACGACATTAGTCAGCGTCCAGGTCTTGTAGTTGACCGTCTTCTCCTGGATTGGCGCGTATTCGTGACCGTCCTGCGCCGCTACGGTTGCGGAAAACATGAGAACGAATGCAGCGAGAGTTAAGATTAATTTTTTCATTGCTTGCCCCGTTTATTTAGATCCCGATGCTTGCGCTGTGATCGGTGCTTCGTCAAGCAGCGGTTTGATTGACGCTTCGAACGCTTCGCGCGTTCGCTCGCCAATCATCTTTTCGCGAATTCTTCCCTGGCGGTCGATCAAGTAACTCGTCGGCAAAGGCGACGCCGGAAGTTGCGAACCAACCTCGCGACCGCCCAGCACGATTTCATACGTCTGGGGAATATCCTTTTGAAATTCCTTCACGAGATCTGCCGTGTCGTCGTACGAGACGCCGATGATGCTCAAGCCACGCGAGTCCAGATCCTTTTGCATCGCGCTCAACGACGGAATCTCGTTGCGACAAGGGATGCACCAGGTCGCCCAAAAATTCAGCAGCACCACGCGACCCCGCAGATCTTTGATGCGCAGCAATTTGCCGTCGAGTTTGGTGAATTGCACATCGGGCGCCGTTTGAAAGTCTCCGTTCGTAGCCGCGGCCGGCGGCGGGTTATTGCCTCGCAGATGCAACTTGCCTTCGAGATTCGGCAGCACGCTCGCCAGCCACGAACTGGACAGCACGGTTACGCGATTGCTCATCACCAGTATGCCGATCAAGATCAAGATCGCGCCGGAAACAACTTCGACTTTGTGCAGGTGTTGGCGAAACTTTGAGTAGAAGCTGAGAAATTGATTGATGCCGAGGCCCGTGACGAGAAATGGGACAGCCAGACCAGCGGAGTAAAACGCCGAGAGAACAAGACCGCCTTTCCAGCCACCACTCGTCGCCGCGAGTCCGATGATTCCTCCGAGGATTGGTCCGATGCAGGGCGTCCATCCCGCCGCGAACGCGATTCCCAGCATCAACGAACCCAACATGCCGCGCGGTTTTTCACTGGAAAACTGGCGCGTGTCTTTGTAGAGATACTTGATCTTGAGCAGGCCGATCAGGTGCAGACCGAAAATAATGATGACGAGACCGCCGATGATTCTTACCCAAACATTATTGATGATGGCGGCGCCAACTAAACCCGCCGTGCTGCCGAGGGCGAGAAAAATTACCGACAGCCCGGCATTAAACGCCAATGAATTTGCGATGACCGCTCGCCGCGCAGTCGAGCCGCCTTCCGTTTTCAAGTGGTCGATGCTCACGCCCGACATCAGCGAGATATAGCCCGGAACCAGGGGCAGAACGCACGGTGATAGAAACGAAAGCAGCCCCCCGACAAATGCGATGGCGATGTTGAAGAGGGAAAATTGCATTGGCTTAACTGCGCTTAAGTTTCCCAGACCAGAGCTTCAAATTCAAATAGAGGCCTGAAAGCGCCGACGCCGTCGCGAGCGCCGCAAAAATAATCAAGATTGGCACCTGCCATTGCCCAGCAAAGAAATAGAAATGCGCCTGGCGAAAGTATCGCGTCAGCGCGCCCGGCGGCGGGGTCTTAATAACCGCTCCGCTCTCAGCATCGATGAGTAGCGAATCGGCGCCCATGCCGCCGATTGCCTGATAAACTGGCCGGCCTTCGCGCATCAGAAGTGTCAAAGCCGTGGTTGGCAATTTCCTTCCCGCAAACTCATTCGCGCGCGCCATTGCGTCTGACGGCGAAATCTTGAGTCGCGTTGCATCGATGCTTTCAACCTTGCCGCCTTCGACAGCGTTTGGCCAGGCATACAACAGGCCGCTCGATGCCCAGGCCAGCACCGGAACGGCGACAATCAAACCAAGCCAGGTGTGCAATTTGTAAATTGATTTTCGCATGTTAAGTCGCTTCAAACGTGAGCCACGCAAAACCGTTTCGGTGAGAACGTTTCGATGCGCGTTGAAGAGACGCCTCCAACGAACAAATCGGCAATGACCTCTGCCGTAATTGGAGCCAGCAGAATTCCGTTTCGATAATGGCCTGTCGCATAGAACAATCGTTCGATTTCTTCTGACGCGCCGAGTACCGGCAGATCGTCCTTCGCGCGGGGACGAAATCCGGCCCATGAATCGATGATTGGAAACGATTCCAAAGCCGGGGCAATTTCGAACGCCATCGATTTGATTGAGTTCATACCTTCATCCGTCACGCGTTTTTCAAAGCCGACGCGTTCACTGGTCGAGCCGGCGAGGATCCGCCCGCCGCGGCGCGGCACCAGGTAACCGCGCGCGCTGTAAATCACATGACGCGCGAACTGCTCCTGCGGTTTGAAGCAGAGCATTTGACCGCGGACCGGTTCGATCTCAATCGCATTGGAAGCGCCTGCCGATGCTGCAACAGACGATGACCAGGCGCCTGCGCAAACGACAACTGTCGGCGCGTCGAAGCCGCCGCACAAGCTTTCGACTCCAATGACGCGGCCGTGCTCGACGCGAAGTGATGTCACTTCACAATTCGTGCGTATCTGCACACCCAAGTTTTCGTTTGCTTTGGCAAGCGCTTCAACCAGCTTCCGATTTTCGACCTGCCAATCGTCAGGAAAACGAAGCGCGCATCGCGCATCGTGCGAAATGTTCGGCTCCAAACTCCGCACGTGCTCTGCGCTCAGCCAGTCAACACGCAAGCCTTCGCTCTGTTGCCATTCGCATCGTCGTCGCAGTTCAGCTTCGTCGTACTCTGTAAACGCGAGATAGAGTGTTCCCGTCTTTTCCAGCTCAACATCAACGCCAGTTTCGGCGCGCAAAGCTTCAGCAAAATCGGGATAGAGGTTGCGACTAGCACAAGCTAGTCGAAAGAAGTCGTCGCTGCGATCAGCTTCAACCTGCGGGGCGAGAATGCCGCCGGCAGCCCAGGATGCTTCTTTACCTGGTTCGCCTTTCTCGAGCAGCACGACGTCGCGAACGCCGCGCAAACGGAGCTCGCGCGCGATCGATAAGCCGATGACTCCGCCACCGACGATGATCACATCGGCAGAATTCGTACGACTGGATTTGTCGCCAGCAAGCATCAGTTCTTACGAGTTGTCAGTCGCCATTGAAAGCTTTATTCTCGTTGGTCTAATCGCAGGACGCGGGGAGTGTTGATGATTTGATACTGCCTACTGCTCACTGCTTACTGCCTACTGTTTCATGCCGCATCGTATCACACTGATTCCCGGCGATGGCATCGGGCCCGAAGTCGCTGCCGCCGTCGTGCGCATCATTGATGCGTTCGGGGTTGAGATCGAATGGGAAGAGCACATCGCCGGCCAGCAGGC
>DATBSG010000327.1:0-1833 GCA_036559945.1 Pyrinomonadaceae bacterium | reverse complement strand
ATGCAGCAGATTGAAAAGGACATTATGACGACTCCCGGCGTGCGTCTGGTGCTTTCGAACGTGGGCGGATCGTTTCTCGGCGGGTTGAATCAGGGCGGTGCCTACGTGCGCATCGCGCCACATGAAGAGCGGACGTTTTCGATCGGCCGACTGTGGACTGAAACATTGAAGGGCAATCCGTTCAAAGCCTTTCGCGGCAATTACGCGCAGCAGGACGTGATGACTGAGGTGCGTCGTCGGCTGCAAAAGTACGCGCCGATGCGCGCCGGAGTACGCAACGCCCAGTCGTTCAACTTTGGCGCCGGCGGCCGGTTTGACATTGACTTTGTTCTGCGCGGTCCCGAGATCGAAAAGCTCTCAGATTACGCCGAGGACTTGGGCAGGCGCGCCGCGAAACTCGGCGGTATCGTCGATGTCGATACGTCTTTGAAGCTGAACAAGCCTGAGTTGCGCGTCAAAATCGACCGTGAACGTGCGGCTGATCTCGGCGTTGACACATCAGACATTTCCACGAATCTGCGTTTGATGGTGGGTGGGGAAGAGCAGGCGTCGCGTTTCCGTGACGAGTCGATCAATGAAGACTACGACGTCCAGATTCGTCTGGATGAACGCGACCGAAATGATGCATCGACGATTAGCCGTTTGTACGTGCCGTCTTCGCGCGGCGGCCTCGTGCGTTTGGATAATCTGGTGAAGATTAGTCGCGAGACCAGCCCGTCGCGCATCGATCACCTCGATCGGGAACGACAGGTTTCGCTGCGCGCATCTGTGGCGCCGGGTTTCGCGCTGGCCGATCGCATCGAAGCACTGCGTGGATCTTTTGCGCAAATGCACCTGCCGGCAGTTTACACAGCAACCGTTGCCGGCCGCGCACGTGAACTTGAACGCACGTTTGTCGAGTTTGTCTGGGCGTTCATTCTGTCAATCATCTTCATGTACATGATCCTCGCGTCCCAGTTCGAAAGCACGTTCCACCCGGTAACAATTCTCCTCAGTCTGCCGCTGTCGATGCCGTTTGGTTTGTTGTCGTTGTGGTTGACGGGCGACACGCTGAATCTTTACTCGGCACTAGGCTTGCTGGTGCTGTTCGGCGTGGTGAAGAAGAACTCGATTCTGCAAATCGATCACATGAACAATCTGCGCGCGATGGGAATGGATCGGGCGGACGCGATCATGCAGGGCAATCGCGATCGTCTGCGGCCGATTTTGATGACGACGTTGGCATTGGTGGCGGGCATGTTACCGCTCGCGCTTGGCACCGGACCGGGCGCGGAAGAGCGACGCTCGATTGCTGTGGTCGTCATTGGCGGACAGACTCTTTCGCTGCTGCTGACGCTGATCGCGACTCCCGTCGCCTACTCGCTGCTTGATGATTTGCGATCGACCGCGCGTTGGCGCCGCTGGGCGCGCTCGGTTCATTCGTTGACGGAGCCCGTGCGTGCGCGGGTTCCTCGGTTCCGCTCGCGGGGTACGGCGGAAGCTGAATCGGCGGATCATTCAGCCGCGCGCGAAAGGGTCGGCCGACCGGACAAACTGGACACTCGGCCCGTTGGCGGCGGGAAATAGTTGTTCAGGTTCTCTGGTTCGACAAACCAGGGCTACTCTTTCTTTGCGGTGGCCCAATAAGTGAGAAAAGTTGTGAGTCTCTCCAGGTTGTAAGACTTTCCTTCTTCCAAAGCGCTCGTGTCCTGCGAATGCAGCAGATTTCCATCCGCATCGAGCACGAACACGTGTGGATAACCGGGAATCGGAGCGTAACGCCCCAGCACTTCCTTGTTCGGATTTTCTTCGCTGAAATTGATCTTGACGGTGACGAAGTTTTTCTCACGCAGC
>DATBSG010000326.1:0-5710 GCA_036559945.1 Pyrinomonadaceae bacterium | reverse complement strand
CGTATGACGTAAAGCGGCGTTCACATTTCAGACATTCACGGCGCCGGCGAATCGACTCGCCTTCACGCGATTCGCGCGAGTCCACAACTTTGTCTTCCACGAAACCACAGAACGGACACTTCATGACGATTCCTCCGCTATCTAAGTCCCTCTTGCCAAAACGATTCTTTCGTCTTCAACCGCATGCTCAACGGCGTCTGCCGAGAGCAGTTTCCGCATGCGCGAGAAATTCACGTCACCACGCAGGAAATAGAACAATCCAAACAAAGCTGCCGGCGCGAAATCCACCAGGTGCAGCACAATCGAAATCGCCGCTGCCTGATTTTGAGCCACACCGAGCAAGATCAGCGCGCCCGCTGTAACCGCATGAAAAGCGCCGGCTGCGCCACCGGGAGTCGGAACGGCCGAGCCAATCATTGACCAGCCCAGAACAAACAAAATGTGCGAAACCCCGAATTGCAAACCGAAAGCCCGACAAATCAACAGATTTGCGAACGCCACCGAAAACCAAAGCGCCAGAGACCAGCCAATCGTGATCGCCAGTAGCTTGATGTCCGACAAGACGCTAAGCGCCGTCGCGAGTTGCTCAAGAGTGCTCAGAAGCGCGCGCTTTACGCGCTGTCGGAACCCAGCACCATCCTTGATTTTGTTATCGAGCCACGCAATGACTCGGGCCGATCGCAGCCTAAAAATGATGAGCAGGATGATCGCGAGGGCTCCGATAGAAACAAGGCCAAAACCCACGAACCGTGCCAGCCCAAAATCACCGCCGCTCACTGGCTTGAGCCAGAACAGGTTGATTCCGAACAACACAACAACGGTCATCGTGTCGTAGAGCCGCTCAATCATGATGGTCACGATTGACGCCGCCGGTCGTACCCGTGGATCGCGCATCGGGAGCACGACGGGCCGCACAATCTCGCCGGCACGCCCGATCGTCAGCACCGCCGCGAACCCCACCGTAGTGGCAATCCAGACTTCGCGCAAACTGGTCTTAGTCAGCGGTGACAACAGCGCCTGCCAACGAATCGCCCGCCAAAGATAAGCAAGCAAGATGACGACGCAAGCCAACACGATCAGACGCCAATCCGATCGCTCGACCGACACCTTCACCTGATGCCAATCCAGCCGCCGTCCGAACCACCAGATGATGGCCACGGCCAACAGCAGCATCGCGAGAAATTCCAGGTATTTTCGATATTTCGCCATGGCTTCCGCGGACGGCCTCGAAGCAAGCGGGATAGTTGAAGCAACTTTACGGCTGACACCAACCACAAGATATTGGGCTGGCGGAGTCAGCCTATTACAGTTTAATGTTGCACGCAAGAAGGCCTTGACTGCGCTCCGGCGGACGGAACTTTGGAGCAAATATGGACGTAAGACGCTGATGTCCGCACGGGACCTGGGCATTTCACGTTTGGAGCGACTTACAGATCGGGAGATCATATCGAGTGGGAGCCGTCAGGAGCTTGGCCACTAATGAAGGCGCTGAATTAGTCAGGCGGTGTCGCGCGGGCGACGGCGCGGCCTGGGAAGAGATTGTGCAGACTTACTCGCGTCGCGTATTCAACCTCGCCTACCGCTTCACCTCCCGAGCCGACAGCGCCGAAGACCTGACTCAGGACGTCTTCGTCCGCGTCTATCGGTCGCTCGATCAATACAACCCAAAACAAGGCGATTTGCAAAACTGGCTGATGCGGCTGGCGCGCAATCTGATCATTGACGATTACCGCAAACGACAACGCGCGCCGCAGGACGAAATCGCGGACGATCTCGAAGACCACAAGTACCATCTGAGGTCCCGTGACAGCTCCGTTCAGCGCGAGATGGAGCGGCGTGAGCTCGGTGCGCAGGTTCAGGCCGGAATCGACAAGCTTTCCCAGGATTTGCGGACGTGCGTGATCCTCCGGGACATCGAGGAGCTGAGCTACCAGGAGATCGTGGATTTGTTGAAAATCCCTGAAGGCACGGTCAAATCGCGGATTAATCGGGGTCGAATCGAACTCGCGAAGATTCTCCGTCGTATGCGAGTAGTGGAGGCGTAGTGTCTGAGGAGTCAGACGAAGGGTTCAGGAAGTAGGAAACGCAATGCTTTGTCACGAATTTGAAGATCGACTGACGGACTACCTCGATGGGGCACTTCCCGTCGAGGAGCACCGTGCGTTTGCTGAACATGCGCTAAGCTGCCCCGTCTGCCATGATTTGCTTGACGACGTTAAGAACACAATCGTCGCTTGCTCATCTTCAGAAGCCCCGCCCGCAGGTGTCGGACTGGACGCGCGGATTCTCATGAAGACTGCGCCCGAAACTGCAATCGCCTGCGAAGAGTTCGAGGAATACCTGACGGATTATCTCGACGGCGTTTTGCTGGCGCCGCTGTATCACCGTTGGGAGCGGCACGCAGCTTTGTGCGCGGGATGCAGTGAACTTCCTGGCCAGGTCGTGCGCGCGATCGGTGCGGTTTACACGTACTCGCAGGACGAACTGCCCGTGCCCACAGGTCTCGAAGCTCGCATTCTGCAAGCGACGATTGGAAATGTTCTGCCGCAGCAAGTGCGCGCTCCTTTCTCTGCGCGACTGGTCGAATGGCTGCGCGGCGCGCTCGATCCGATTGTCTCGCCGCAATTGGCTTCAGTCGCAACAATGTTGCTGGTATCCGTCTTTGTACTGACGAACACGGTTTCGACCGATGGTTCGGTGGGCGGGATTTATCGCGCGAGCATGCAGTTGGCAGAGCGCACCGCCGACAGTGCAACGAAAGGATCCGAAAAAGGTGTCAAGCAATTTGCCGGCAGCGTCAACAAACTGGTGGGCGGTGAAGACAACCAGAAGAACAACAATGCGAACGAGAATCAGAATAGCTCAAATCAAAACAGCGCGCCGTCGCGCTCGCCAGGCAGCTCGGAAGGAAACCGCGACGACAACGGCGGACAAAAGAGCCGCTGAACGTTCGGCGGCAGTTCGACGTACGACATCAAACGCGACGGTCGCATAAAGCAACCGATGAATTGTAATTACCACCCAAAGAATCCGGCGATGGCGCAATGCAGCAACTGCGCGCGGCCTCTGTGTCCGGCATGCGACCATCGGATTCGGGGATTCGCTTTCTGTCAGGATTGCATCGTTGCCGGCGTAGATGCGCTAAGATTTAAGCAGTCGCAGCCGTCCGGACAACAAGTTATTCGTCGTAAGTCTTCGCCGTTCATCGCCACATTTCTTTCGCTCTTCGTGCCGGGATTGGGCGCCGCCTACAACGGCCAAACGTCAAAAGCCATCGTTCATTTCGCGATCTTTGCCAGCTTTTTCCAGATGGCGGTTGTCACTGACGGAGTCGCTTTCTTCGTGCTGGGAGTGGCCGGCACATGGTTGTTTGCCGCAGTCGACGCTTGCCGGACAGCACAGTTGACGCGCGCCGGTCTCGCGCCGGACGCGGAAGAGGACGCCATAACGCGGCAGTTGTACGGCAATCCTCTGGCTTGGGGAATCACGCTTCTGGTGCTCGGTGGAATCTTTCTCGCGCACACCGTCCTTGGGTTTCAGTTCCCGGTGCGGCGCGCGTTGCCGGTCGCGCTGGTCGTGCTGGGCGCTTACATTCTATTCGATTACATGAAGCGTCACCGACGTAGAGAGGAATTGCGACTGTTCGACGTTAACAATCCGCCGCCGTCAGTCGTTGTTAACAGCCAATTTGCGCGTGCGGCTTACGACGGTGGTGACTTCCCGACGCGTGTGCAGCCGCGGCAGATTGGCTCAGCGCGGCTTCAGTCGCGTCAGTAGATTTGGCAGCAATGATGGGAATTATCTCAGCAATATCTCGCGGCGGCGCCGTCATCGGTCTGATCCTTCTGATTGTAGCCCTGCTGAAGCAGCTTATTGTCGCGGTCGGACTTCTGGTCGCCATCATCAAATTAGGAATCGTAGTGATCTTCGGCGCCGTAATGGTGATGATCGTGTTGGCCATCTACCGCGATCACAAGAAGCGCAAGTCTGATCTGTAAAAAGCTCCTACTTTTCCCGTTCGCCAATCCACTTTTTCTCCGTTTGCCTTCTCCTGCCTCGTGTGATACGGTCTCCCGCTCTGGCAGCATCCAGGATCCGTTTTCTGAGTCTAAAAGCCACGTTTACCCGGCGACTCAGGCGCGCATATCGGCTGCTAGTCTCAAGCAGGGTTCAGTTTCTTCGGCAGGGTTCTTAATTTTAAGGCCTCGCAAAATTTAGGTTTTTCAGTCGCCCTCGTCGGCGTCTGTTACTTTTCCGGTCGCCACGCGGCCCCGTTTTACAAACGCGCTTGGCGCCCGACAGGAGCAGAGTGAATGACTAGAGACGACCGTTTCCACGCTTTTATCGTCGCCCGTACTTCCCGTTCCCGAGCTCACATTCGTCGCATTTCCGTTCATAAACGGTGGCTCAAAGTCTCTATCTCGGCACTGGCCGTGATCGTCGCAGGGTTGGTGTACGGCTTTTATGGATTGACACAGCAGGCAGCGCATCTCCGAATTGAACGCGAGAATGCGCGGCTGCGCGAACAGAACGATAAGCAGCAGCAGGAGTTGCAAAACCTCAACAATCGCGTCAACGCGGTTGAGGACACTTCTCGCAAGTTGGCCGAGATGTCCGGCATTTCGGCACCGCCAGAGCAACTTGCGCCGCGTGGCCAGGGCGGTCCGGCGAGACCGGTTGACAGTGCCGCCGCATTAGCCGCACTCGAATCAAAAACGGCAAAGCTGGAACGGCAGATGTGGATTTACCAGGACATGGTTCGTGGACATGGCGCGATACCGTCACTCTGGCCGGTAGTGGGCGCGCTGGAAAGCGGTGTCGGCGGTCGGAGAAATCCATTCGGAGGTCGCGGCTGGGAGTATCACGAAGGCCAGGATATCGACGCCGCCTACGGGACGCCCGTGCATGCGGCGGCGAACGGCCGCGTCACGATCGCCGGACGACAGCGCGGTTACGGCAACGTCGTGTATATCGATCATGGCGCTGGGTTGTCCACACGTTACGGCCACTTGTCGCAAATCAACGTCGCGGTCGGACAGACCGTCACGCGGGGGCAAACCATCGGCCTGGTCGGTTCCACTGGGCGCTCGACCGGACCGCACTTGCACTACGAGGTGAGAATCGATAATCAGCCGGTTGACCCCAGGCGATATCTGCCCGGCGCTATAGAGTGACATCACGCGGAAGCCTCATCGGTCGGTCGCGTTTCAGGATTGCCTCAGGCTTCTGCTAACATCCCTCCACTACCCAGACCGTCAATCACAAAGGAAAACTCTTGATGATTTCGAAATACCCGCGCGCGACTGCGCTTGTTCTTTCTGCTCTGCTGCTCATCAGCTTCATTCCGGTCTCAGTTCTCGGCGATGAGGGCATGTTCCTTCCGGACACTCTCAATCAACTTCCATTGGCGAAGCTCAAGCAGCGTGGATTGAGAATCCCCATCACAGACATCTACAACCCAAACGGACCAAGTATCAAAGACGCAGTAGTGCGCGTGGGATTTGGCAGCGGTTACTGCACCGGCGAATTCGTGTCGCCTGAGGGCCTGGTGTTGACGAATCACCACGTCGCGTTTGACGGACTCGTCAGCGCCTCCGACGCGACCAAAGATTACGGCACGACGGGATATGTCGCGCACAATCGTACCGAAGAGCTGCCGTTGAGCGGTTATACGATTACGATCACGCAGGATTTGAAAGACGTCACGGCT
>DATBSG010000325.1:0-7249 GCA_036559945.1 Pyrinomonadaceae bacterium | reverse complement strand
ATGAAGCGCTCACCTCTACTCGTCATCTTCATCACGGTCTTCATCGATCTCGTCGGGTTTGGGATCGTCATTCCGGTGCTGCCTTTCTATGCGGAAGGCACGAAGTTCGGCGCGACGCCGCGCGAAGTCGGGCTGCTCTTTGCCTCGTATTCAGTAATGCAACTTATCTTTGCGCCCGTGCTTGGCCGGCTCTCAGACAAGTATGGGCGGCGGCCGGTGCTTTTGTTCAGCCTGCTGGGAACCTGTGTTGGATTTTTGATTCTTGGATTTGCGACGACGCTGTGGATGTTGTTCCTCGGCCGCATCATCGATGGCATTTCCGGCGGCAACATCTCGACCGCGCAAGCCTACATCGCCGACGTTACGACGAAAGAAGATCGCGCGAAGGGAATGGGATTGATTGGCGCCGCCTTTGGTCTCGGATTTGTTTTCGGCCCGGCGATTGGCGGCATCCTGAGTCGCTGGGGAATCAACGTTCCGTTTCTGTTTGCGGGCGGATTGGCGTTAGCGAACGCTGTGCTGCTCTATTTCACTTTGCCGGAAACGATCACGCCTGATCACCCTGCGCGAGTCTCTGCCGCCGCCGGTCGCAGTTGGCGCCGCCTGATCAGTTCGCTGCAAAACCCGCGTCTCGCCCTCGTGCTGGCAATCTATTTTCTATCGATCGTTGCCTTCTCGATTATGACCGCGTCGTTTTCCTTGTTTCTGATGTTTCGGTTCGGTTACGACGCTTTTCATAACGGATGGGTGTTCGCCTTCGTCGGGATCATTTCTGCGGTCATTCAGGGCGCGTTAATCGGCAAGCTCGTCAAACGTTTCGGCGAGCCCGCGCTCGTGATCACCGGCAGCTTGTTGTTTACGGCAAGTCTGTTCGCCAGCCCTTTCATCGGGCCGACGATCGGCGTAATCGGGATTCTGCTGACCGGTGCTCTTTCTGCAATCGGCAACGCTTTGAATGCGCCGACGCTGACGAGCCTGGCGTCAAAGAGTGTGGATGAAAAGGAGCAGGGAGCCATCATGGGCGTCGCGCAATCGGTGGCCAGCCTGGCGCGTGCGGTCGGCCCGACAATCGCCGCGTTCTTGATTTACAGCGTCGTTGCCCATGTCGGTTTTGACGCACGACCGCACCACATGAGCGACGCTTCAATCTTCCGCACGTTCTGGGCGGCGGCGGCAATCCAGTTCGGTGCGTTTTTCGTCGCCATCTATTTCGCGCGCGTCCACGCGCGGGAATATTCAGCGGCTGAGGTTGTCGAGGCAGTCTGAGAGAAATTCTGCCAGTTCATCTTGACTCGGCAAGGCAGCTCGTCCACCTAACTTGCGACACTTCAAAGCAGCAACCGCGTTGCCAAGCTTCGTGCACTCTTCCAAATCTTCGCCGCGCAGCATCCCAAAAATGAAGCCGGCGTGAAAAGCATCGCCGGCGCCCGTCGTATCGCGACAACCGCCGGGCACAGCGAACGCCGGCGATTCGATGAATTGTCCTTCACAGTAGATCATCGCGCCGCGCGCGCCGAGCGTCGCGCCGACAATCGCGCAACCGTAACGAGATTTCGTTTCGATTAGCGACGCACGCAGGTCGCCAATGCCTGTCAACCGATGCGGAAATTCCGACGAAGTAATCAGCACATCGATCAGCGGTAGCAAATCGGTCAGGCCTTCATAGATGTTATCGATGTCCGCCGTGACAATTGCCCCGGCATCATGTGCCGCACGCGCCATCGCGGCACATGCCGGCGGATCGTGCGCGTCAATGTGCAGTACACGCCCCCGCGATGCTAATTCGATCGGCGCTTCCTCGGCTCGATAAGCCAGCCGCTCGTCGCGATTCCAGATGATGGTGCGCTCGCCCGAACGTTGGTCGATGACGATGAAGGCGAGCTGGTTAGTCGCACCCTCGATTGTCTTGGCATAATCGAGATTCACACCTTCCGTGGCTAAAGATTCGCGACCGAAATTGCCTGCTTCGTCCGACCCAAACCTTCCCGCGTACGCGGTTGTCATCCCGAGCCGCTGCAGCGCAACCATGGCGGTCGCCGTCTGGCCACCGGCGGTTTTTTCGTGTTCAGTAAAACGGATTTTCGTGTCGAACTCGGGATACTCCGGTACGACGATCAAGTGATCGACAGCGTTCAGACCAAAGCCGACGGCGTCGAAATCACGTTCACCTGGTAATTGCAGAGGGATTCGCACGCCGTCTAACTATTCTTCAGCCGTCATCAATGTCACTTCATCAAGATTGTAATCAATGACGAGCCGATTCCCGTCTAGCAGTTCACTGCCAATAAGCGCGTCCGAGTTATCGCTGAGTAGCGCACGTACGAATCGTCGTTCACCGAGCCAATCGATCTCGACGAGCGCCAGACTGGCAACGATGATGTGTCCTGAAACCAATTGAAAAGTTTCCTTTCCAATAACCGAAGCTCCGGCGCGTTCGATGATCTGGCGCGGAAGCATCAGGGCACCGGTGAAGCCGGTATCAACAACGCATTCGACTGTTCCGTTGTCAATCAAACGAACCGTGAGGATCGGTTCGCGGGCCGAGGTGATCCTACCGGACTCGGTTGACATGGCCGTGAAGAGAATCGGCAGCTTCGTAGCCAATTCTGGCTAGATAAAAACTGTGCTTTGGCATTGAGGTGTGAGCTTCTACCAGTGCCGCGGTTCCAGTATCACCCAGAAAGTATCTACCGGTGTCGGGCTCAATTGCGACGTAACGTCCCTGCTGATTCGGTTCAAGCACGACGCGAAGCTTCTGGTCATAGAGCTCGCGCGCCCGACGGACGAATTCGTCCTCAGAACCTGATATGACAGCCTTTTCCAGCAGGGCGCTCATATGGTGAGTGTAGCACGACTACGAGCCTGCGATTTAACCGGATCGGTGTACAAGCGATAAGATAAAGAAGAAGTGACGCTCGACGAAAAACTCAAAGAAATCCCCCGTGCGCCGGGCGTCTATCTGCACAAGGACGCGGCGGGAAAGATCATTTATATTGGCAAAGCGAAGAACTTGCGCAATCGCGTGCGCTCGTATTTCCTGGCCGGACGCGCCGGCGATTTCGGCTACGGCATCAAGACCGAAGAGCTCGTCCGCCAAATCGCGGACGTCGAAGTCATCGTCACCGACAACGAAGCCGAGGCCTTCATACTGGAAGCGTCACTCGTCAAGAAGCATCAACCCTATTTCAACTACAAGCTGAAAGACGACAAGTCTTATCCGCACTTGAAGCTCACCGTTAACGAGCCGTTTCCGAAATGCGTGATCACGCGGCGCATTCAAAACGACGGCGCGCTTTACTTCGGACCATTTCTGCCGGCGGCGATGGCGCGCAAGACGATCGATTTGATCAATCGCACGTTTCAACTGCGCACCTGCGACATCGAAATCGACGGTAAAGCGCCGCGGCCGTGTCTCGAATATCACATCAAGCGCTGTCTCGGGCCGTGCGTCAAAGGACTCTGCACACCGGAAGAATATCAGGAAGCGGTGCGCGACGTGCGCATGCTGCTTGAAGGCCGGAACACCGAGCTGGCAGACAAACTCGAAGCGCGTATGTTACACGCTTCGGAAGGGATGCGTTACGAGCTGGCGGCGAAGTATCGCGATCTGCGCAAGACGGTCATCAAACTTTCCGAACAGCAAAAGATGGCGACGACCAGCGAAAGCGAAATCGACATCTTTGGTTACTATCGCGAAGGCCGGCGGCTGGCGCTGCAACTTTTCACCATGCGCGAAGGCGATATCGTCGGCCGGCGTGAATTCTTTTGGGAAGATTTGCCGGAAGATGATTTCAATCCGGCGGAGTTCCTGAGCGAAGTCCTTTCACAGTATTACAGCAGCGCGGGTGGCACGGGTGTCTCGCCCGTGGAGAGTCACGCGCAAGATGCGCGTGCCACGACGGGCGTCGACCTTCACCGACCTGATGCGCGCCCACCTTCGTTCATGCCGCGCGAGATTCATGTGCCCATTGATTTTGCAGATCGCGAACTGCTCGAGCGTGCGTTAAGCGAGCGCAAAGGCCGGCGCGTGCACATCCTCGCGCCGCAGCGAGGCGAAAAGCGCGACATGATCGATCTGGTCGAGAAGAATGCGAAGCTCGCCTTTGAACAACGCTTTCGCGTGCTCAAGCCCGACATGAAACGTGTGCTCGAAGAAATGCAGGAGACACTCGAGCTGCCGCGCTTTCCTGCCCGCATCGAATCTTTCGACGTATCGCACATTCAGGGAGCGGAAAACGTCGCCGGCATGGTCGTTTGCGAAAACGGCAAGATGAATCGCAACGAGTATCGCAAGTTCAAGATTCGTTGGGTCGAAGGCGCGAACGATTTCGCGTCGATGCACGAAGCCGTGCTGCGTCGCTATCGCCGCGTGCGTGACGAAGAAAAGGCTTTGCCTGATTTGATTATGATCGATGGCGGCAAGTCGCAACTGAGCGCCGCCGCCGAAGCGATGCGCGAACTCGATCTTGAAGCAGTGCCGATGATTGGTGTGGTCAAACCGCCGCTGCATCACAACCAGGTTGCGTATCTGTTAGTGAAAGGCCGCGAAGACCAACCAATCTATCTCGATTCGTATTCGCCAGTCTTGCGCTTGATTCAAATGATTCGCGACGAGACGCATCGCTATGCGGTGACTTATCATCGCAAGCGGCGCGAGTTGCGCGACTTCACTTCCGAGCTGTCGGCAATTCCCGGCGTCGGCGAAAAGAGGAAGACGCGATTGCTGCGCCACTTCGGATCAATCCAGAAAATCTCGACCGCCACCGTGGAAGAACTCGCACCGTTTGTCGGTCGCAAGACTGCCACTGAGATTGTGGATCACTTCGCCCGCTAACGTGCGTTAGCAGAAGGCGCAAATGCTGCATAATGTCGGACAGTGGGCGGTTAATCTTCTGAACGGGTCCTACAACAGGAGAAGGTCATGAATCGCGAAGATCAATTCATTCCACACCTAATCGTTAACGACGGCATGGCCGCGCTCAAGTTTTACAGAGAAGTGCTGGGCGGCGAAGAAGGCCACAACATGATGGCGCCGGACGGCAAGCGGCTGATGCACGGAGAAATAATTTTCGACGGTCACAAGCTGATGCTCAGTGACGAGTTCACGGCGGCGGAAGGCGGCCTGTGCAAGACGCCGCAAACGCTCGGCGGCACATCCGTGCGCATCACTCTACAGACGGACGACGCAGATGCGGTCGTGGAACGAGCCGTCGCGCGCGGCGCAAAAGTTGTTATGCCGGTCCAGGACATGTTCTGGGGTGCGCGCTACGGACAGATCGAAGATCCGTTCGGCCATATCTGGGGAATTAATCAACAGTTAAAAGAGATGACCGAGCAAGAAGAGAACGCGGCAGCGAAAGAATTTTTTGCGAAGGGGAAATAAGCGCGATACAGAACCGCGAGCGATAGCGAGCGGGATAAGAATTCGAGTTTGAGTGATCGACTTTGGCTTGTAAACAGGGAATTGACGACCGTCTAAAAGTCGAGCCTTTATCCCGCTCGCTATCGCTCGCGGTTCTGTAAACGGTCGAAGCGTCAGGAGCTAGCTTTCCTTCTTCGGCCGCTCGTTAGCTCTCAAGACTCGCTTTCGCAGTCTGATTGATTTTGGCGTGACTTCGACAAGTTCGTCGCCCGCAATAAACTCCAGCGCTTCCTCCAGTGAAAGATCTTTCACAGGCACCAGACGCATCGCTTCATCCGATCCGGACGCGCGCATGTTTGTGAGTTTCTTTTCCTTGATCGCGTTCACGTCCAAATCGACCGCGCGCGCGTTCTCGCCGATGATCATGCCTTCGTACACGCGCGTGTTCGGCCGAATGAACAAACCGCCGCGTTCCTGCAAATTGTAAAGCGCATACGTTGTCGATTCGCCCATGCGATCCGCAACCAGCGAGCCAGTGCCGCGCCCCTTCATCTCGCCCATCCATTTGTCGAAGCGCAGAAAGATCGTATTGAGCAGGCCGGTGCCTTTCGTTTCGGTAAGAAACTCGCCGCGAAAACCAATCAGGCCGCGCGATGGCGTTTCGAATTCCAGCCGCACGCGACCCGTGCCGTGATTGACCATTTTGGTCATTTGACCTTTGCGACGGCCCATCGCTTCGGTGACGACGCCAATAAATTCTTCGGGACAATCAACCACGACCTGCTCGATGGGTTCCTGTAATTCGCCGTTGATTCGCCGAGTAATGACTTCAGGTTTGGAAACCTGCAATTCATATCCTTCGCGGCGCATCATCTCGATCAGGATAGCGAGCTGAAGTTCACCGCGTCCGGAAACTTTGAATTGATCCGGCGACGCAGTTTCTTCCACGCGAATCGCGACGTTGCCGAGCACTTCTCGATCCAAACGTTCTTTGATTTGACGCGAAGTCACGAATTGGCCTTCCCTTCCGGCAAACGGCGAGTTGTTTACGCTGAAGATCATCGAGATGGTAGGTTCATCGACCGCGATGGGCGGCAGAGACCGAGGATTATCGGGATTGGTAATCGTCTCGCCGATGTTGATTCCCTCGACGCCAGCCAGGGCCACGATCTCGCCAACGCCCGCACTTTCGGCGGGTTCACGTTTCAGGCCTTCAAAAATGTAAAGCTCCTTGACTCGCGTTTTCTGCAACGCGCCGTTCCGTCCGGCGATGGCGATTTCCTGGTTCTTCAGTATCTCGCCGGAAAAGATTCGGCCAATCGCCAGGCGCCCGACATATTCGTTGTAATCGATATTGGCGACCAGCAATTGCAAAGCATCGTCGCGCATTGCCTGCGGCGCGGGAATCGTTTCGATAATTTGATCGAAGAGCGGCTTCAGGTTCGCGGATGAATCATCGAGTTTCTTTTTGGCGATGCCCTGCCGCGAGATGGCGTACAAGATGGGAAAGTCGATCTGTTCGTCGGTCGCGTCGAGGTCCAGGAACAATTCGTAAATTTCGTTGACGACTTCTTCGGGCCGCGCGTCCTGCCGGTCGATTTTGTTGACGACGGCGATGGCCGGCAGACGCGCTTCCAGAGCTTTTCTCAGAACGAAGCGAGTTTGCGGCAAACAGCCTTCCGCGGCATCGACGAGGAGCATTACACCGTCCACCATTTTCAAAACGCGTTCGACTTCCCCGCCGAAGTCAGCGTGCCCGGGCGTGTCGACGATATTGATTTTGTAATCGCCGTAGCGCACCGAAGTGTTCTTGGCCATGATGGTGATGCCGCGCTCACGCTCGAGGTCCATCGAGTCCATCACGCGTTCGACGATGGTTTCGTTGTC
>DATBSG010000324.1:0-4783 GCA_036559945.1 Pyrinomonadaceae bacterium | reverse complement strand
GCCTTCGCGCTCGAACTCGTGTTGCAAATCGCTGTAACGCTCGAGGACTTTTTGCAGATCGTCGCCCGCGTCCGCCATCTGATGTTCAAGCTCGTGCATCTCGTGCTCAATCTGCTGAAGGCGACCGAACGCAGCCAACGCAGACTCATGCACAGTCGAGCCGGCTTTGAAGTGGACGTGCTGTGCCAGCAATCCGAGTTTCAAGCCACGCGCGCGGACAACTTCGCCCGTATCCGCGCTCTCTTCACCGGTAACCAATCGAAAAATCGTTGTCTTGCCCGCGCCATTACGACCGACTAGTCCGACGTGCTCGCCGGGATTGATTTGCAGGCTCGTGCCACGCAGGACCTCCTGCGCGCCGTAGGATTTGTAAACGTCTGAAAGGCGAAACAACATTTGGAGTGCTGCGGCTTGACGCAGCTTTGTTACTCAGCGCGATGGAAAGCGGCGTCAAGCCACCGCACTCCAAAACACAAAACGGGCGCGGCCGCCAAACCATCCAGGCTACCGCGCCCGCTTCTCTTTGTCAGACGCATTGAGCGTCAGCTGTCCACGATCTATTTCTTCGCCGGCGACGCGCTCGCCGCCGGACTCGCGCTGGGCGCAGGAGTCGCAGTCGCGGCTGCTGCTTTCAAAGGATCGTAACCGGCCGGACGCAAGCCGAGGTTTCCCGGATTGTTCAAAATATCATTGGCCAGGTTGTTTACAATCTTCGCTTCGCTCATCGCAACTTCCAACAAAGCAGAGTTTAGGATGTCTTTGCGCTGCTTCGTTAGCTCGACCGTAATCTGCTGACGCACGCCCTGACTCTCGAGCGTGAGATTCTCCGTCGTCAGCCGCTTCTCTTGAAGCTTGAAGATGTACCACTTGTTGTTGAGCAGTTTTGGTTCGCTGATGCTGCCAACCGCCATCGGACCCATGAATAAATCAATAAGTTCCTTCGGCAAACCAGCCTGTCTCATTCCATCCTCGCTGAAGAAGCCGATGTCGCCGCCTTTAAGAAGGCTTTGCGCATCTTCGCTCTGAGACCTCGCCACCGTGGCGAAGTCGGTTGTGCCACCCTTCAACTGTTGATAAATCGAATCGATTTTGGTCTTTGCTGCAACATCACCCTTCGCATCGTTCTGGGAAATCCCCTGCGCTGAGTTGTCTGCGGGGTCGACGATTATCACTGCCAGCCTGGCGCCACGTTCATTCTTGAAAGAGGCCTTGTTCGCAGTGTAAAAGTCTTCGACCTCGCGATCGCTGATTGTGATTTTCCCGGCGTACTTGTCCTGAAGTTTTGAAGTGGCAAGGTCCTTCTTCGCTTCTTCGCGCAGTGCCTCCATTGTCATGTTCTGGTTTTTCAACTGCCGCGCAAACTCTTCGTCAGTCATGCCGCCTTCAGCCTTCTTGCTGTTGATGGCGTTCGTGATCTCATCATCAGTCGGCAAAAGCTTTTCTTGTTCAGCTCTCTGGAACAGCACTTCGCGTTGAATTAACTGATCGAGAACTTGCATTCGCGCCTGTGCCAGATCGTGCGACGACAACTGAGACTCTTTGCCTTCGGACTGCTGATGAATTATGCGCTCGACTTCCTGGGACATGATCTTTCTGCCGTTGACAGTCGCGGCGACCGTGCTTTCAGGCGTCGAGCTCGACGACGAACAAGCGACACCGAAAACTGCGATGACACTGACAATCAGGGGAAGAATAAGACGAATTGAAAATCGCTTCACGTGATTTTGCTCCTGAACTGTGGAACAGGCCGCCGGCCCCGTTCAGTCTAACGCACAACAGGCTGCCAGCCCGTGGTGCAAATCTGACTAAGCTGCCTTCGCGACCTTGCCGCCTTTGATGCACTTCGCGCAGACGCGCATGCGACGCGCGCTGCCGCTTGGAAGTTGTACACGCACTTGCTGAAGATTCGGATTGAACCTTCGCGGCGTGCGATTGTTCGCGTGCGATACGTTGTTGCCAAACTGCGGTCCTTTGCCGCAGACCTCACATCGTTTTGCCATTACTGCTAACCTCTGGAGCGCACGCATCCTGCGTGCGGTTCGCGGGCATGCTGCCCGCAGTTTCATGATTATCTAATCCAAGACCGCCAGCGCCTCAATCTCGACCTTGGCGTCGCGCGGCAGGCGCGCTGCCTGCACAGTTGCACGGGCGGGCGGATTCTCGCCAAAAAAGCGGCCATAAACCTCGTTCATTGCGGTGAAATCGTCCATCTCCGCAAGAAAAACCGTAGTCTTCACAACCTGATTCAAATCGGCGCCCGCAGCTTCTAGAACAGCCGAGAGATTACGCATCACCTGCTCAGTTTGCTCGGCAACCCCGCCGGAGACGAATTCGCCGGTCGCCGGATCAATTGGAATCTGGCCTGAGCAAAACAAGAGGTTTCCGGCTCGTACCGCCTGAGAATACGGCCCAATCGCGCGCGGCGCTCGCTCGGTAGCTACAATCTCTTTCACAGTACGCACAGACGGCCCTGCGGGCCTCAAAACAAAACGTGTACTTTAGCATCAAGATGCATAAAATGTGAAACCGCAAACGCGGTCCGCTAAATGGCTAAACCTGAGATCGAGAGGCACAACATGAAACTTAAGATCGCCGCTACCCTGCTGATGGTTCTGTGTGTGTTCTTGCTTACTGGATTTCGGACGCATCAGCGTAGACCCTCGCCAGCCGAGGACGATCGGTTGAAAGGAAGTTACCGCTTCGCGCGCGATGGCTGGATTTTCGTCCACCTCGAGGGCACGCCTGAGCAAATTGGTTATCAGCACGGCAAGCTGCTCGCAAAAGAAATCGAAGACCTGCTGCGAGTCTTGAAACCTTTCCTGCGGCACGAGACAAAGAAGGATTGGAACTTCTACCGCAAAGCTTCGCAGGCCATACTTTGGCCAAAGATTGACGGCGAGTTTCAGCGGGAACTGGACGCGATTGTGCGCGGGCTGAACGACAGCGGAGTCAGAGCGGATCGTTGGGACGTCGTGGCGCTAAACGCGCTGGAGGAGCTGCCGTACTACTACGTGCCGTGGCTCGACAAGCAGCAGGGGCGCATTCCCACGACCCATGCGCCGGGAAATTGCAGCGCCATCATCGCGACTGGGAGTTACACGAAAGACGGCCGCATCGTCATGGGTCATAACACCTGGACCGATTACATCAAAGGCGAGCGCTGGAACATAATCTTCGACATCAAGCCCGTCCGCGGCTACCGGATTCTGATGGACGGACTGCCGGGAGTGATCGTCAGCGACGATGATTTCGGCATCAACTCTGCCGGGATCATGATCACCGAAACGACGATCACGGGCTTCACTCTGTTTGACCCGGCGGGCTCGCCTGAATTCTTCCGCGCACGCAAGGCTCTGCAATACAGCAACTCAATCGATGATTACGTGCGAATCATGCTCGACCGAAACAATGGCGGCTACGCGAATGACTGGCTGGTTGGCGACAACAAGACAGGCGAAATTGCCCTTTTCGAACTTGGACTGAAAGAGCACAGCGTCCGTCGCACGAAAGATGGTTACTTCGTTGGCTCGAATTTTCCAGTTGACGAAAAACTGGCGCGGCTCGAGACGAATTTTGATTTCGGAAATCTTGGCGGGTCGCCTTTGGCGCGCAAGGCGCGTTGGGAGCAATTGGCTGAGCAGCACAAAGGTAACATCGACGTCGAATCAGTCAAGCAATTCGAGGCTGACAAGTACGACGCCTTCGAAAAGAAGGACGGACCGAACGAACGAAGTCTCTGCGGTCTTGTCGATCGTTCGCCGCGCGGAATTCCTGAATGGGATTGGGGCAAATTCTTTCCCGGCGGCACCGTCCAGGCGAAGGCTGTGGACGGGCGTGCGGCCGAGAAGATGCAGTTTTGGGCGGCGATGGGTCATCCATGCGCTCCGGATTTCATTGCCGCGAAATTCTTGAGCGAACATGCCGAGTATCGCTGGATGCGCGGCCTGCTGCGCGACATGAAGACCCATCCTTGGGCGATGTTCACGGCTGGTTCGAGATAAAAAAGCCGCCCAGCTTCCCTGGCCGGGCGGCCATCACAGGAGGAACCGAGTGTTATTGGGTGCCGATCCCCTCGACTGCGAGGTTGGCCGCTCGATTGCGGCTCTTCGTCGACACGTTCGGAATAACCTCAGCTACTCAGATGAGAGATTTTCTCAGCGCGTTTCCCGACGCTAACCTCGCTCAGCGTAAGTCTATAGAAAAATCACGTTTTCAAGTTGACCAAATTGGGTGTCCTTCGTTGAATGTTATATTCTGGCCACCTGCGACTTTGAAATAGATGAGTCTATCCACCAAACGCAAAAGTAATGCAGCCCCGGACGCGTTGGCAACGGAAGCGCCCGCGAGCACTGAACCAACCTTTCCGGCTGCTGAGTTTGAGTGCCCACGTTGCTTCGGCACGGGAATGGAAATAATTCCGGGCGAAGGCGCGCGCCGCTGCCGCTGCCAAACTCCCGATCAGCGCGATCGTCTTTTGCTGAACGCGCGGATTCCGCCACGTTATCAGCATTGCACGATTCAGGGCTACGAGGCCGCTAACGAGGAACTCTCAAAGTGGGTGGCGAAGATGGAAGCACAGATCGTCATCGATGATTATCTGACGATCGATGGGAGGGGACTTCTCTTCACCGGTGCTGTCGGTGTCGGCAAAACGCACCTGGCGGTTGCCATTCTGCGCGAGTTGATCGCTCGCTATCAGGTGCGCGGATTATTTTATCAATTCGGGGCGTTGCTGCGGCAGATTCAGGATTCGTACAATCCGGTTTCGCAAGCGTCTGAACTG
>DATBSG010000323.1:0-6696 GCA_036559945.1 Pyrinomonadaceae bacterium | reverse complement strand
GTCACCGTCACGATCGAGGATCGTGAACTGGAAGTGAAAGGCGCGAAGGGTGTGTTGAGGACTCCGATCCCCGAAGGGATCAGTTTCAAGCAAGAGGACGAAGAGCTGGTCGCCGAACGCACTTCCGACGAGCAGGCCGCGCTGCACGGGCTGGCGCGCGCGCTCGCGAATAACGCTATCAAAGGCGTAACCGAAGGATTCTCGACGCAGATGGATGTCGTCGGCGTCGGCTACAAAGCAGACGTGCAGGGCCGCAAGATCGTTTTCTCGCTCGGCTATTCGCACCCGATCGAATTTCCGCTGCCGGAAGGTATCGAAGCGAAGGCTGAACGTCTGACGACCAAAGGAAACATTCAGCAGTATCAAACAACGCTGACAGTTTCCGGCGTCGACAAGCAGAAGCTCGGGCAGGTTTGCGCTGAGATGCACAAGCTGCGCAAGCCGGACGCTTACAAGGGCAAAGGCGTGCGCTATGCGGATGTGCCGATTAAGTTGAAGCCCGGAAAAACCGGCAAATAGTAAATCGTAAATCGTGAATAGGTTTTCTATTTACGATTCACGATTAACGATTCACGAAGAGATGGGTAACAGAAACAGAGCAGAAGTTCGCAGCGCGGTGCACGGCCGCATTCGGCGCAAGGTTCGCGGCACGACTGAACGGCCGCGTCTGGCCGTCTATCGCAGCCTGAATCACATCTACGCGCAGATCATCGACGACGAAAAAGCGCAGACTTTGGCGTCGGCTTCGACGACTGAGAAAACGTTGGGCGTCACCAAAGGTGGAAACGTTGAGGCTGCGAAGCGGGTTGGTCAGGCAATCGCTGAGCGGGCGCTGGCTGCGGGCATCAGCAGCGTGGTTTTCGATCGGGGCGGCTATCTTTATCACGGTCGCGTCCGCGCGCTGACAGATGCCGCACGCGCCGCAGGGCTGAACAAAGACGAAGTCGCTGAGGCGGAAGCTGCGGCTGCCGAGCCCGCCGCAGAGCCGGTCGCCGTGGAAGAGCCTGAAGCGAAACCGAAACGCGCCAGGAAGAAGACTCCGAAAGAAGACTAGAGAAGAATAGATGAGACAACCGAAACAGAGAATTACCGCACAGGGCTTGGATCTCAAGGATCAAGTGATTTCGATCAACCGCGTGACAAAGGTCGTCAAGGGTGGCAAGAATCTATCCTTCGCGGCGCTCGTCGTTGTTGGCGACGAAGGCGGTCACGTCGGATTCGGCACCGGTAAAGCCCGCGAAGTTCCCCTGGCGATCAAGAAAGGCGTTGAAGCTGCGAAGAAGAATCTGATTCGCGTGCCACTGATCGAGAATACTCTCCCCCATGAGTTGATTGGGCGCTTTGGTTCGGGTCGCGTTCTGATGAAGCCGGCTTCGCAGGGAACTGGCGTCATCGCCGGCGGCGCCGTCCGCGCGGTCATGCAGGCCGCAGGTGTTCGCGATGTGCGCACGAAAGTTTTGGGCTCAACGAATCCGCACAACGTCGTGCGCGCCACCTTCGATGGCCTGCTGCGAATGAAAGATCCGTTCGAAGTTGCGCGTCTGCGCGGCAAGCAGGTGGAAGAACTATAAGACACTTCTGAGTTTTGAGTTTTTAGTTTTCAGTTATGGCAACGAAGAAACAGTCCAAAAAGGAAGCCGCGCCGGCGAAGATCAAAATCCAGTATTACCGGAGCACGATTGCTTTTCCCAAAACGCAGAAAGAGATCGTGCGCAGTCTTGGCTTGCGGAAGCTGAATCAAATTGTTGAGCGGCCCGACTCGCCGTCTATGCGCGGCACCGTGGCGAAGGTGCCGCACTTGTTGAGGATTATCGAATAATGCACTTCGTACTTTGTGCTTTGTACTTGGATGTGAAGTCAAAGTACGAAGTACAAAGTACCAAGCACGGGTTTTAGTCATGACGCTATCGCTTAACAACCTCCATCCGGCTAAGGGCTCGACCCACAAGAAAAAGCGCGTTGGTCGCGGTCCCGGTTCTGGGCTTGGCAAAACATCTGGCCGCGGCGAGAAGGGCCAGAAGTCTCGCTCCGGCTACTCTTCGAAGGTCGGTTTCGAGGGCGGACAGATGCCTCTGCATCGTCGTCTCCCGAAGCGTGGCTTCACCAATATTTTCAAGAAGCAATGGATTGAAGTCAGTCTTGAAGCGCTCGACAAAAGCTTCGATACCAACGCCGAAATTACGCCCGAAGTTTTGCACCGTCGCGGCATCATCAAGAAAGCGAAGCATGACATCGTTGTGCTCGGTAACGGCGACGTTTCCAAGGCGCTGAAAGTTTCGGCGCATCGCTTCACAAAGAGCGCACGTGAGAAGATCGAGAAAGCGGGTGGAACGGCAACGATTATTGGGCAGCCAGCTTAGAGTGCTCGCAATTGTGCTTTGTAATTTTGAACTTGGTACTTTGATCTCTTTCGCCGCGCTATTCGTGATCCTCAAAGTTCGAAGTACAAAGTTCAAAGCACATCCTTTCCTATGGAAAAATTTTTAGCCGCCATCCGCAACATGTTCAACGTGCCGGATCTGCGCAGGCGGATCTTTTTCACGTTGGGCATCCTGGCAATCTATCGCCTTGGTGCGCACGTTTCGGCGCCGGGAATCAACAGGGACCGGCTGGATGCGGTTTGGCACGACGTGAGCGGAACTCTGCTGGGCGTGCTTGATCTATTTTCCGGCGGCAACTTTCGCCTGATTTCCGTCTTCGCCCTTGGCGTCACGCCCTACATTACTTCATCGATCATCCTGCAATTGATGACGGTCGTCTCGCCGCAGTTGAAGAAGCTGCAAGAAGAAGGCGAGATGGGCCGGCAGAAGATCAATCAGTGGACGCGCTATCTGACGGTCGGTCTCGCGGCGCTGCAAACATCTTTCGTGGCGCACTGGCTGCAAATTAACGGCGTTGGCGCGCCGACTTGGGGATTCTTGTTTACGACAGTTCTCACGCTGACTACGGGAACGATTTTCGTGATGTGGCTGGGCGAGCAAATCACTGAGCGCGGTGTCGGCAACGGCATTTCACTCCTGATTTTCGCGGGTATCGTTATTGGTTTGCCGCGCGGAGTTCAGCAGGTTATGGGCCGCGTCAGCAGTGGCGATACTGTGGAAATCGTTGGCGTGATCGCGATGGTTGTGGCGCTGGTCGCAATTATCGCTTTCATCGTTTTTGTTGAATCAGCGAGGCGAAAGATTCCCGTGAGCTACGCCAAGCGGCACGTGGGGCGGCAGATGGTTGGCGGACAACAAACGACGATGCCGCTGAAACTGAACATGGGTGGCGTCATTCCCGTCATTTTTGCTTCGTCGGTATTGTCGATGCCGCAGAGTTTATTCTCGGCATTTCCACCGAAAAACCCGCAGGCTTGGTACGGAAAGGTTTTCAGCTTCTTCCAGTTGTTCCACGCGGGTGATCCGTACTACGAGCTGATCTTTCTATCTCTGATCATTTTCTTCACGTTCTTCTACGTTTCGATCGTTTTCAACGTCGAAGAGGTGGCGGACAATCTGCGCAAGCACGGCGGTTTCATGCCGGGCATTCGGCCCGGCCGCGCTACGGCTGAATATCTGAACACAATTCTGACACGGCTGACGTTTGTGGGCGCGATTTATCTTGCGATGGTGGCTTTTCTTCCCCAGTTCATGCTGAGCGGTTTCAAAGTGGCTCGGCTGCCATTTATCGGGACGTGGCTCGAATCGTTCGTGAGCACGACACCAGGTTTGGGGTGGATTCCGACCGGAATGGGCTATCAGTTTTATTTTGGCGGCACCAGTTTGCTGATTCTTGTCGGCGTCGCAATGGACACGGTGGCACAAATCGAAGCGCAACTCGTCATGCGCAACTACGAAGGTTTCCTTGGTAGTGGCGGAAGACTGCGAGGCCGCCGGGCCTGACCGCAATGGCAAAGATTATTGTGTTGATGGGGGCGCCTGGTGCCGGCAAGGGCACGCAGGCGCGTTTGATTCAAGAGCGACTGGGCCTGCCTCAAATATCTACCGGCGACATGTTGCGTGCGCTCGCGGCAGACGATATTCATAGCACCCAAGCGTCGGGAAGACTGATCTCGGATGAAGTCGTCATCGAAATGGTGAGAGAGCGCACCTCGGAAGCGGACTGTCGTAACGGCTACGTGCTGGATGGTTTCCCGCGCACGACGGTGCAGGCTGAGATGCTTGAAGATCTTGCCGCAACACAGGGCAACCAGCTTACGGCAATATTGATCGACGTGCCCACGGATGTTTTGGAAAAGCGCCTGACAGGCCGTCGTAATTGTCCCGTCGGTAAGGAAACCTACAACATTTATTTCAAGCCGCCGCGAGCCGACGATGTTTGTGACTACCATGGGGTTCAGCTCCAACAACGACCCGACGACAGTTTGGATAAAGTGCACATACGATTAGACACTTACGAAAAGCAAACGGCCCCTGTGCTCGATCATTACAAACGATCAGGACGGCTAGAAATCGTGGACGGCAATCGTGAAACCGAGGCGATTTATTCCGCCCTGCAGAAGATAATAACCACAGAGTAAGGGCCGCACGCGTTTGGGCTGGTGCAATCCGAACTATGATTATCGGAAAGTCGCAAAGAGAGATCGATAAGATGAGGGCGTCCGGCCAGCTTGTCGGACGTGTCCTGCAAGAACTCCGCAAAAAAGTTGCGCCCGGCGTGACTACGCTCGAAATCAACGACGCGGCCGAGAAGATGATTCGCGACGCCGGCGCGTACCCGACGTTCAAAGGCTATAACGGCTTTCCGTATTCGATTTGCGCGTCGGTGAACGAACAGGTCGTGCACGGCTTTCCTTCAAAGTATCAGTTGAAAGACGGCGACATCTTCTCGATCGATGTTGGCGTGACGCTCGACGGATTCGTGGGAGACACAGCGACGACTATTCCAGTCGGAAACGTGAGCGACGATCTTCTAAAACTCATCAGCGTCACGGAAGAATGCCTGGGGCTCGCAATCGACAAGTGCCGCGTCGGCAATCACATCGGCGACATCGGATACGTCGTCCAGCAGCATGCTGAGTCGCACGGCTATTCGGTGGTGCGTGATTACGTTGGCCATGGCATCGGTCGTCGCATGCATGAAGACCCGCAGATTCCGAACTACGGCAAGCCCGGCAAGGGCCCGAAGATCAGGAACGGTTACGTGTTTGCAGTCGAACCGATGATCAATCTCGGTTTGCATCACACGAAAACTTTGGAGGACGGCTGGACGGTCGTAACCGTCGATGGGAAGCCGAGCGCGCACGTCGAACATACCATTGCTATTACCGAAGAAGGGCCGGAAGTCCTTACGCTGGTTAAAGAAGCGATATCGGTCGACTCGCGAATCGCGGCTGCTTGAAACCGCGTGATCGCGGCTTGGCATTTGCTTGAGCGGCGTGCTACTATCCGAAGTTTGCCAATAAAGGCAGAATTGCGCCCTGTGGCTCCGATGGCGAAGGAAGAAGCGATAGAAGTCATGGCCAAGGTCCTTGAGACTTTGCCCAACGCAATGTTCAGGGTCGAGCTTGAGGACAATCAGCATCAGGTGCTGGCGCACATTTCGGGAAAGATGCGCAAGCACTTCATCAGAATTCTTCCGGGCGATCGAGTTTTGGTTGAATTGTCTCCCTACGATCTCAACCGCGGGCGCATTACATATCGTTACAAGTAATCGGTAGTTTCAAATGAAGGTTCGGGCTTCCGTCAGAAAGATTTGCGACAAGTGCAAGGTGATTCACCGCAAAGGTGTCGTGCGCGTGATCTGCACGAATCCGAAGCACAAGCAGAGACAGAAATAGTTACAGAGGATAAGCATTAATGGCTCGTGTAGCAGGTGTCGATCTTCCGCCGAATAAGCGCGCCGAGATCGGTCTTACTTACATTTACGGAATTGGCCGGTCGCGATCGGCATCGATTCTGAACGAGGCGCAGGTGAGTCTGGACACGCGTGTGCGTGATCTGAACGAAGAAGAACTCAGCCGCATCCGCGCAATTCTTGAAGCACAGGGCGAAATCGAAGGCGATCTGCGCAAGCGCATTCAAATGGACATCAAGCGTTTGATGGACATTGGCGCGTACCGCGGTCTGCGTCACCGTCGCGGGCTTCCGGTGCGCGGCCAGCGCACGCACACGAACGCGCGCACGCGCAAAGGCCCGCGCCGCGCGACCGTCGCCAAGAAGAAAGCACCCGGTAAGAAGTAATGGCAAAAGCAGCAGCAGCGGGCGGCAAGAAAAAGGTCTTCCGCAAAAAAGAGAAGAAGAGTATTCCAGTAGGGATAGCCTACATCGCAGCGTCGTTCAACAACACGATGATTTCGATTACCGATCTCGAAGGCAATCTGATCGCGCAGTCGTCTTCGGGCGCGCGCGGCTTTCGCGGATCGCGCAAGGGAACTCCATTCGCAGCGCAGCAGGCGGCATATGAAGCCGCGCGGCGCGCAATGGAAGCCGGCGTGCAACAGTGCGAAGTGCGCGTGAAAGGGCCGGGCGGTGGCCGTGAATCGGCGATTCGCGCCATCAACAATGCCGGAATTCGCGTGACCGCGATTCGCGACACGACGCCGATTCCGCATAACGGCTGCAGACCGCCGAAGCGGCGGAGAGTGTAGAACATTGGCGATTGCCAATTGCCGATTTTAGATTTGGCAAATAGTTTTGAATCGGCAATCGGCAATTGAGAATTGGCAATGACTTTGACCTAAAGGATGAAGGG
>DATBSG010000322.1:0-2261 GCA_036559945.1 Pyrinomonadaceae bacterium | reverse complement strand
ACTTCGTTCATCGGATTGCGATGTGTCCGCGCCCAATCGCGCGCTACCGGCAGTGGCACATAAATCTGCGCGTTCATCATCAGTCCGGTGGGCCCGCCCTGGGCCGCGCCTTCCCGCTTTTCGTGACCCAGCACGCCCGCGATGCGCAACGTGCGCGCGGCGATCGTGTTGGCTGGGGGACCTTCACTTTCCTCGAGTGGAAGCCCGAAGAAACTTAGTCCGGTATCCTCTTCGGATTTATCGGCGTCAGCCTTCGCTGATTCGTTCTGTTTATCCGTTTCGCCTCGCGTCGTTAGAAGCTCGATCGTTTGTCCGATCGCGTCCGCCGGCTTAGCATAACCGCAGGTTTCAGCCACCACGTCATCGATGACGGCTTCGTCCGTGTCCATGCTGGTGATCATCTTGCCGGCCGCGAACGTCTTGAATCGAGATGAGGCATTCGGCACCGATGCGCCGGCGACGCTTTGCGCCGCGACGCGGCCATTGCAGCGAACATAGACGTTGAAACTGATGTCCGGCTCGACGTAAGCAACGCCCGGGATCTTCTGAATCTCAGCCACCGCGGCATCGTCCAGGATTCGGGTCGGCGCCTGATTGGTTCTGAACGCCGGGCCGCGCCGATCGCCGGGGGTCTCGTCGCGGCGCAACTTCGGATCGACGTTCGTCATCGCCATCGTGAAGACGCTCTTCCCGAACACCCGAATTTCATTGAATAAGTCCAGCGCGCGAAACCGCGTAAGCATGTTGCGCTGGAGCCCGAGCCCGAACGAAACCATTGTGACGATCACCGCCACGCCAACGATGACGCCCATCGACGTCAGCGTCGCGCGCAGTTTCGCCTCGCGAAGATTTCGCAGCGACAGCCGCAGTAGATCAAAAAAAGGCATGACGAAATGGGGCAAAAACGCTGTTAGGATAACCTATTTCGCGCACATGCAGAATGTGTCATTTTCCGGCCAATTTTGGCGATTTGTGAGCGGAAAATCGTGATGCGAAAAGCGATCTCTGTGCAACTTAAAGCGCTGCATTTGAATCAAAGTAGTGTCCTCGAAAAACCCCCGACGCGGTTCAAATAACAAGCGAGACTAACCCTCAAGGAAGTGACACCCTCACACGGTAACCTCACTTGATGCCGGTCTTGCGCAATCGCCGGCCCTGGCTGGTAACGGAACGAAACGAAACGGAGAATTACGAAGATGAAAAACCCCAGAAATATCTTTAAGAAAATCAGTGCGACCGTAGCGATTGTTCTCGCCCTGGGCACCGCAGCCGTTGCGAAAAAGAATTCAGACAACAATGCCTTTTCCAATATCAAGATTAGTAACTTCGGCCAGATGGACGCTCGGTTTTATCGTGGCGCGCGGCCGAAACAGAAGGATTTTCAAGCCCTGAAAGATTTGGGAATTCGCACGATTATCGACTTGACCGACAACACGCCTGAAGAGAGAGGTTACGCTGAAGCCGCCGGCCTGCGTTACGTCAACATCGCGATTCCTGACAAGCACGATCCGAGCGACGCGCAGATTGCTCAGTTCATGAAAACCGTCAACGATCCGGCGACCGGCAAGTTCTACGTGCACTGCGCCGGCGGCCGGCACCGTACGGGCGTGATGGGAGCGATCTACCGATTCAACAATTATCACTGGAATTTCGACCAGGTCTACAACGAAATGCTGAAGTTCGATTTCTATACTTCAAACGGCCACGGTGGCCAGAAGACGTTCGTTGAGAATTACGCGCGGCACGTGCAGTCCGAAACTGCTACACCGATCGCGACCCAAGGTCGCCGGTAAGACCACAGCCTCACTCTGTGAGTCAGTCTAAATGAGAGCCGTCGCATACTGCGGCGGCTCTTTTTTTGTCGCCCTCACCACGATTCTTGCAGCGATGTAACACTTCTCTTGCGATACGCTGTCGCGTCGTTTGACGCACGCGAATTGCTCATTCCTCGGCGCCAACCCCTTCCCCCGCGCGCAGCCGCGCCGGCTGAACTCGCTTGTTTACGCTCTCCTGAATTGAGGAATTCAATGCAATCCTTGAGGAAGAATCGAGTGCTCGCGTTGATCGCGAGCCTGCTAATCGTCATCGCCTCGGTCGAGGTCTTCTCAGTCGTCAAAGCTGAGAAAAAGAAGCAGAAGGAAAAAGGCGCGCCTGTGCTTTGGCGCGATCCCGGGAACATGCGGCGACGTGATCTGTACTATGGGCCGGGTTCAGAGGCGCAGGCGCCAAAACCGCCGTTCCGCTTCTTGAAGGAAGTGAAA
>DATBSG010000321.1:0-4280 GCA_036559945.1 Pyrinomonadaceae bacterium | reverse complement strand
AGAGTACGAGGCGACAATTCGATTGGGGTACGCGACTGACACGGGTGATGTGACAGGGAAGCCGATCGAAAACGAATTTCACGCAAAGGCGCAAAGACCCCAAAGTTTACGCAAAGAAGAAATTGAAGCTGCGATCACTTCGCTGCGCGGCGAAATCGAGCAGACGCCGCCAATGTATTCGGCGAAAAAGATCGAGGGACAAAAGCTTTATGAGCTCGCCCGGCGCGGAGAAGAAGTTGAACGCCGGCCGATGCGCGTGACGATCCACGAAATTGCGGCCCTGCCGGCGGGAGGCCACCCGCTGAAACGAAATGAAGACGGCACGCGGGACCTGAGGATTCGCGTCGTCTGTTCGGCTGGCACTTACGTTCGTGTCCTCGCAGAGGATGTCGGCAGGCACCTGGGCACGGGCGCACACCTCACCGAGTTGCGCCGCACTCGTGCGGGTCGGTTCGGAATCGAACAGGCAGTCACGATTGATGAACTGGCAGAGTCGACCGCATCCGATTCGCTCGCAAAGATCCTGATTTCATCAGACGCGGCACTATCGCATCTGCCATCAATTGCACTCGATGAAGAGCAGGCGCGACGAACTCTTCACGGAATCGATCTGCGAATCAGTCGCGACCAAGCGGACTCGTGGCACGACCGGGACGCGATTCGCCTGACACTCGAAGGTGAACTGATTGCCGTCGGCAGATTCGACGCGAGCCAGGGCACGGTTCATCCCGCAGTTGTGCTCCGAATAGATTGAGCCACGCTTTCATTCACACCTCGCTTCAGCGAGGTGAAGAGGCAATCGAAAGAAATCCTTCAGCCGTTTCAACGGCTTTTGGCTCGAAACCGTTGAACGGTTTTCCGCTTTTGCGCCTGCTTCCAACACTTCGCTGAAGCGAAGTGTGAATGAAATGCCGGTGCTCACGTGTGGTAACATCCCATCAGCTTCCCCCATGAAGAAACGCTACCTACTCGCCGGTCTTTCAGGCGTCGTTGCCGGCGCGGTCGCCACGAAACTGCTCATCCGCCCGCGCGATGTAAGTTGGCCGGACAGCCTGGATTTCATTTACAACCCCGAGTATTCCTGGTTCACGCGGGTCAACGGCGTGCGCATCCATTATCAGGAAGCCGGTGATGAAAAAGCTCCGCCGATTATCCTGATTCACGGCTTCATCTCGTCAAATTTGATCTGGAGTCATGTGCTGGCGCCGTTCGCGCGCGCAGGTTTTCGCGCGATTGCGCCGGACTTGCCCGGCTACGGTTATTCCGACAAGCCGGCGGATGCGCAGTACACAATCGCCGAGCAGGCGCGCTCCGTCATCGACTTGATGGACGGGCTGGGAATACAGAGAGCCGTGATTGCCGGCGCTTCTTACGGCGGCGCGATTGCCGCGACGATGGCCCTCGATTATCCAGAGCGAGTAAAAAAATTGATTCTGGTCGGCGCGGTCACGAACGATGATGCGAAACGGAAGTTTTTCCTGCGCGTTTCGTGTCTGCCGCTCATCGGCGATATCGCGACGCCGCTGTTTCTTGGTTCGCGATGGATTCTGCGCAGACGAATGGAAGACATGTATCGCCGAATGGGTCGTCCGGTAAATGAAAAGATGGTCGCCTCGCGACATCATTTACTGGCGACCGCAAACACACATCGCGCGATGATTCGCACGGCGCGACGTTGGAGCGCCAACCGGATCGAACACGAAGCTTCGCTGATTCGCCAGCCGACGATGCTTGTGTGGGGTGATGAGGACGATCACATCCCGCTCGAGAGCGCGTTCAAGTTGCGCGACGTGATTCCCAAAGCGAAGCTGATCGTCTTCCGCAACTGCGGTCACCTGCCGCCGGCTGAACAGCCGGCAAGTTTTGTAGCGGCGGTCTCCGACTTCTGCGATTAATTTGGAGTACGGCGGCAAGCCCAGCGCGACGCCGCTTTGGATTACGGTTGAGCGGTTCTGCTCGATAACCCATCCAGAGCGCTGTCGCCGCTTCGCTCTGCCAGCGCACTCCAAATTCACGCCATCTTCAGCGCCTGCCCAACCGCCGGGTCTCTCCGCACGCGCCAAATCTTGGAATCCAGGTAGTAGTGAATAAACGCGTAGCCCCAAAGGAAAGCGATGCCGAGTTGGATTGGAGTGGAAAGCGCCGCCGGCGAATCGCCAGTGTGCAAATTGAGATAGCCGAGATACTGTCGCGGGCCCTGGTAAATGACGCCAAAGATAATTCCGAAGGCAAGGTAGTAAATCAGCCGGCGACTGATGAACGCGGCCGGACCATAACGGACCGCAGGCATCCCTGCCTGCGGGTCGCGCGCATCCTGCGCGCTGTACTTCTGATTATGAAACCAAATCAGGCGGTGATATTGGAGGTTGTGATAGATCGTAAGGATCGCCACGAGCGCGATCGGCTTTGCGGGCATCGGCGTAAACAACGCAACCCAATGCAGCGGGATCGCCGCCGCGAGCAGCAGATACTTCGGCAGGTTCAGCGGCTCGCGCAAAACGGCCCGCTGAATTTGGCGTCCTAGCCACGCAATTCCCAGAACGATCGTGCCAATCAGCAGCAGCGTCGCGACGGCGTTGACGCCGCTGCGCAAAAAGGGCGGCACGCGTGCCATCGCCGTGGGATCGTTTGCGATGAAAGCCACGAAGGGATAATTGAACGCGAACATCAGCAGCAGCCGATCGAGTGTGTTGTCGACTGGCGCGAGGTCATTGTTCTTCTTTTTGTATAGCACCATGAAGCCGTAGTGCTGCTTCACCAGATGGTAATAAGCCCAAAGGGCCGCGATGAAGAAGAAAGTGAAGCCCGCGCCAAGCAAAACCAACGCCGGCCCAACGATGAAGAACAGAAACGACCCCAGCATCAGACGCTTGCGCGTCTTCCACTCAGATCGATCGAAGTAGGTGCGCGAGAAAGTGCCGAACACATGCGGCGCGTCGATCAAGATCGCCCAGCCGGCAACCATCGGAATCAGCGGCAGCACACCTGTGACGTAGAGAATCAGCAGCAAGTAACTGGACGCCACCGACCCGATGAACCAGATCAGGTCTTCGCGCGCGCTGATGATCCAGCGCACGGAGAGAGTGCGTGGTTTTCGACGCTCGACAATTGATTCAGCAACGGCAGCCATGCTTATCATTAACACCTGACTTCAGTCAGGTGAAATGCGGCTTTCCAGATTATGGAAACCGTTCAAACGGTTTCCCGACGCACCAGCGCCCAACACCTGGCTGAAGCCAGGTGTGAATCAAATTTCAGCTTTCCCGTAAATCTCTTCCCGTCATCTCCACCGGCTTTTCAATTCCCAAAATTCCAAGCATCGTCGGCGCCACGTCTTCCAATGCCCCCTCACCGCGCAGCTTTGCGCCGATGGAACCTTCATCGATTAGATGAAACGGCACCGGGTTGGTGGTGTGGGCGGTGTGCGGCTCGCCTGTTTTCGGATCGATCATCAGTTCGGCATTGCCGTGATCGGCGGTGATCAGTGTTGTGCCTTTCGCGGACGCAACGGCTTTCGTGATCCAGCCCAGGCAGGTGTCGACGTACTGACACGCCTCGATCGCTTTGTCGAGTTTGCCCGTGTGTCCAACCATGTCGGCGTTCGCAAAGTTCACGATAAAGACATCCGTCTCGCCCTCTTCGATTGCGCGCAGCAGCTTGTCAGTGATTTTGAACGCCGACATCTCGGGGACAAGATCGTAAGTAGCAACCTTCGGCGAAGGGACCAGCAGACGCTTCTCGTGCGGGAACTCGCGCTCAGTGCCGCCATTGAAAAAATAAGTGACGTGCGCGTACTTCTCAGTTTCCGCGAGACGAAAATTGTTAACACCGTTGACCGCAAACACTCCGGCGAGAATATTTCGCGGCAGTTCGGGCGGAAAGGCCACCGGCAATGGATACGTCTGGTCATAAACCGTAAAGCAGACAAAGTGTGTATGTGGCCGATTTGGCGTCGAAAACTCGTCAAATCCCGGAACGGCCAGCGCGCTGGTGATCTGCCGCGCCCGGTCGGCGCGAAAGTTGAAGAAGATGACTGAGTCACCACCCTGAATCGTTCCGACAGGCGTACCATCATCGCGGACGATTACGATCGGCTCGACGAACTCGTCAGTTATGCCACGTTCGTAACTCTTCTTGACTGCCGCAATCGGATCCGTCGCGCGCTCGCCCTCGGCATCTGTCAGCAACTTGTAAGCGCGTTCAATTCTGTCCCAGCGCTTGTCTCGATCCATTGCATAGTAGCGTCCAACAACTGATGCGATCTCGCCAATGCCAATCTC
>DATBSG010000320.1:0-8310 GCA_036559945.1 Pyrinomonadaceae bacterium | reverse complement strand
GAAGTAATCGTCCTTTCTTTGCGTTTCTTTGCGCCTTCGCGCCTTGGCGTGAACAACGCGTCGAGGAAGGACGCTTCATGCAAAGCCGCAAGGTACCGCAAAGTAAAACGAAACCGAGGGCAAAATTCCGTTGACTTCCGCGCCGTGTTGCGATACTAGCGACGGCACTATGGCCAATAGCAAATCTGAGTCGCAAAAACTAGTTCGCGGTTTAGGTCTCACCGACGGCACGATGATCGTCATCGGTTCGATGATCGGATCCGGCATCTTTATCACCTCAGCCGAATCGTCGCGATTGATCGGATCACCCGGTTGGCTGCTGGTGGCGTGGGCATTGGCCGGCGTCCTTACCATCACCGGCGCGTTGTGCTGTGCGGAACTAGCCGCGATGATGCCCCGCGCCGGCGGGCCTTATGTCTTTCTGCGTCAGGCATACAGTCCGGGTACCGGTTTTCTTTTCGGGTGGTCCCTGTTTCTGGTGATTCAAACGGGAACAATCGCCGCGGTCGCGGTGGCCTTCGCTAACTTCACCGGCGTTTTGATCAAAGGCATTGACGGCAGCAACTATTTGATTGCGCCGCGCCGCCTGCCATCATTCTTGAGCGGATACGCGATTAGTTTCTCAACAGCCCAGCTTGTCGGCATCATCATGATCGTCGTGCTGACGATCACGAACATGCGTGGCTTGAAAACCGGAAAGCTGATTCAAAACACGTTCACGTTTACGAAGACGGCGGCGCTAATCGGACTGATTGTTATCGGGCTCTTATTGGGCTGGAATCATGGGAGCGCCGCTTACACGTCTTCGTGGTGGAACTCGTGGGCGAACGGCTGGAATCCGCAAGTCGCCCAGCCCGGTCTGGCGGTCGCCGGAGGCTTGGCGTTGGTGATGATGCTAGGCCGAGCCATGACTGGCCCATTGTTCGCGCAATCGGCCTGGAACAACGTGACGTTTACCGGCGGCGAGGTTGAAAATCCGGGACGCAACCTGCCGCTATCGCTTCTGATCGGATGCGGTGTGGTAGTCGGTTTGTATCTGCTGGCGAACGTGGCTTATGTCGTGACGTTGCCGCTCGCCGGAATTCAGAACGCGCCGCAAGGACGTGTAGCCGCAGCGACGATGCAAGCGATCTTCGGGCCGCGCGGCGCAATCATCATGGCCGTCGCCATCATGATTTCCACTTTCGGATGCAATAACGGTCTGATACTCGCCGGCGCGCGCGTGTACTACGCGATGGCGCGCGACGGCCTGTTCTTCAAACGCGTGGCGAAACTAAATAAGCAGCACGTGCCGGCGATTGCACTAATCGCGCAATGCATTTGGGCGTGCCTTTTGACACTGCCGCGCACGGTCACGACCGATCCGAAGACGGGGGCTATCACTTATGGAAACGTTTATACGCAACTCCTCGAATACATCATCTCAGCCGATTTGGTTTTCTATGTACTGATGGTCGGCGCGGTGATTCTGATGCGTCGCAAAGCGCCTGAGCTGGAACGGCCTTATCGCACGTTTGGTTATCCCGTCGTGCCGATAATCTACATAGCGCTCGCGCTGCTGGTCGTTATCGATCTTGGTTATCTGGCGTTTCGGACTTCTGGAATTGGTTACTTGATTGTGTTGACGGGAATTCCGGCTTACTTGATTTGGAAGCGAAGTTTGGCAGCACAGCCGGCAGTTGATCGAGAAGCGTTGCCGGAGGAAACTTAGGAGTCGGCGATCACAATCGCGGCAGCGCAAAACTGAATTTCGATCCGCGGCCCACCTCTGACTCGACCGCGACCGACCCACCGTGCTGTTCGACAACTTCTTTTACGAAAGATAATCCAAGGCCGGTAGATTCTTCGTCTTTCTCCTGGCCATCGCGCGCGACGCGGTAAAACTTTTCCCAAATTCGATCCAGTGAGTCCTGCGGCACGCCGTATCCGCGATCCTCGACAACAACGCGCACAGCTTCAGCTTCCAGCACAGTCGAGACAGTCACAGTCGTGCGTTCAGGGCTGTAACGGATTGCGTTATCCAACAGTTTCGTCAGCGCCTGCGTAATCAAACTCTTGTCCGCTGACACGGGCGGGATGGCGCCGTTGCTGTGTTCTACCAGCCGGATACGTTTCTTTTTCGCGACGGGCTGCATCACATTTATCGTCTCGCTAACGACTTCATCCAGCCGCAGCGCAATCTTTGTGACTTCCTGTTTGTCCGCGCGCTCAAGTTGCGTCACCGTCAGGAACGTGTCGATCATGCGCGACATGCGCTGCGATTCGTTCGAGATGATTTGCAGGAACTCGCGCGACTCTTCCGGAATCTTGTCGTCAATCACGAGCAGCTCCGCGAAACCGTTGATGCTCGTGAGCGGCGTGCGCAGCTCATGCGACATCAGCGAAATCATATCCGACTTTAGTTTCTCAAATTCCTTCATGCGTGTGATGTCACGGACGCGAATCGCAAAACACAGGGGCTTGCCGCTCGCGCCGTTGCCGTTCGGTCCATGTCCATTCCGCTCGGTCGCCAGCGCGATTCGCAATTCGAGCGTTTGATTACGATCGGGAAACTTCAGTTCGCGCTCGTAAGGTTCGCCGGATTGCAGCACCCGGCGCACGGCGATTGCCGGTTCGTCAAAAACGCCGGACTTAAATCGATCAAGTAACCCGAACAAATCAGTCTTTTGGACGTCGTGATTGTTCATCCGCGCGGTCCACAGCATCGCGGGATTGACATACGCGAGCGTTCCATCGAGATACGCGATCGCGTAACCGTCCGGAGCTTCGGAAAGAACCTGGGCGCCAAAGCGATGTTCCGTCAACACTCCACTGATCAAATCAAACGCGTGCAAGCGGCGGCCGGACGTTCGCGAAGACACGAAGGCCGGCAGATTGCTGTCTAGCTTCTTGCGTTGTGCGCCTTCGCGCTGAAGATCGCGCGCGAGCTGGCTTCCGACCGCGGCCAGCAGTCGGCGATCGCTTTGATCGAAGCTCTCACGCAACCGTAGGAGCAAAGTACCGACAGTGCGCCTGCCGTGTTTTAGTGGCATCGCGACATTCTCGAGCGAGTCGATCTCTCCGATCGGCGCAAGTGCAATCTCGTTTGTAGTAGCCGCTTGGTCACACAGCTTCACGAGTTTTCGCCAAACAGAATTTCGGCCTGCCTGAAGTGCACTACTCGATTGAGCGCGTAGTCGCGCGCAGGGCACGAGCTCTCCGTTTTCATTTGGCTGAAAGACTATTGCTTCTTCCAGCGGGAGGACAGTTTGCAGGAGCTTCAGTCCGCTCGTGAGACGATTCTCGGCGATCGTCATGTCCAAAGCGTCAGTGCGCGCGATGGTTTCGTTGACACGCTGCGTCAACAGGGTGTCGATCAACCACAGTCGATGTAATTGCACGAAGAAGACAGCAGCCGTAGAACCTAACGCCATCGGCGCGAAAAGAATGTCTATTTTCAAATAACGCGAGACGAGCAAGCTCGCGGCGCACGTGGCGAGAAAGCCCATGCCGAGAATCAGGAACGAGCGACGGGCGCCGACGCGACCAACGAAGAAGCCGGCGCTCGTGCTGATCGTGACAATCAGCAGAAGACCCAGCCAGGTCTGCGGCTTCTGCAAGGGGACTTCGCCGCGTGACACATTCACGACGAAAGCCGCCTCCAGCGAATCGATCAACCCCGCGCGCCAAACGGCACACGCGGCCACACCCGCCAACAATGCGAGACCGAGCGAAACCAGCAGAGATTTCCAGGAGAATGTCTTCAAGTCGGATGGTGAGGAGGCAGGTTCCGTAACTAACGCGCTTCAGCAGATCGCGCCAACCGAATTATACACTGGCCAGCATCGTTTTACGCAAGCAAAAATACTAAGGATTTGGCCCAAAATTGGCGTCTTTTGCGAATGCGCGGGGGGAGGTGGAGCTTATTCAGCAGTCATCAGCGAATGGAGGGCGCTGAGCAAATCGGTTTCTTCGCTCTCGAAAACGGTTCGGAGATCGAGTAAAACGCGATCGTTTTCGATCCGAGCGATGACGGCTGGCCGATTGTGGCGCAGACGCTCCTCGATTTCGTTCGCGTTGAAATTGTCGTGTGAAATCGAAATCAGGGGGGTTGGCAGGCAAGAAGTTGGCGCGGCACCACCTCCGATGGCGGATTCGCCGTCGATAATTTCCAAACGAAGACAGTTTGAAGTGTTCTGACCAATCCGTTCGATCAAGTGACCGGCGCGTCTCTTAATTTCGTCGTACGTCATCGCCATCATGCGGTGCATGGGCACTTCATTCGTCGTGGCGCCCCGAGCGTAGGATTCCAGCGTCGCTTCCAACGCCGCGATTCTGAGTTTATCTGCGCGCAGCGCGCGATAGAGTGAGTGTTGTCGCAGGCGCTCGATAATCTCTGCGCGACCAACCAGCAAGCCCGCCTGTGGTCCGCCGAGCAACTTGTCTCCGCTGAACGAAATGACATCGACACCGGCTGCGAACGATTCGCGAATTACCGGCTCGCCTGTTATTCCGTATTCGCTGAAATCGATCAGCGCACCAGAGCCTGCGTCTTCATACAGCAGCAGGCCAGCCTCGTGAGCGACCGACGACAGCTCTTTCAGCGTCGGAGTTTTTGTGAAGCCGACAATACGATAGTTCGATGTGTGCACGCGCATAATCAGGCGCGTGTGGGTGGTGATGGCTTTCTTGTAGTCAGGGAGCTTAGTGCGATTAGTTGTGCCCACTTCGACCATGCGCGTTCCGGATTGGGCCATCACTTCCGGGACGCGAAAGTCTCCGCCGATCTCAACCAACTCGCCTCGCGAGACGATTGTCTCACCATCGCGCGCCAGCACCGTCAACACCAGTAGCGCCGCCGCGGCGCAGTTGTTGACTACCAGCGCGGCTTCGGTCCCTGTCAGTTTGGCGAGCAGATCTTCAGCACGCGCGCCGCGACGCCCACGGTTGCCTGAATTAAGGTCGAATTCCAAATTGCAATAAGCAGAAGCCTCTTCGATTGCTTGTCGCGCTGCGTCAGACAACGGCGCGCGGCCCAGGTTTGTGTGAAGAATTACACCGGTCGCGTTAATTACGCGTCGCACGGCAGTAGCTGCTTGTTCGTGATATCGTGCCGATAGCCTTTGTTCTGCTGCTTCGAGCATGGTGCCTGCGGCATTGCCATCACGATCTGTGAGCACGCCTTCAAGAATTTGACTGCGCAATTCGTCGGTGACTTGCCGCGCCAGCAACGTCAGGTGCTCGGCGCCAAATGCTGTCTTCAGAGACTTGCCCGTTTCGGTTCGCAACAACGCATCGATCGACGGAAGCGAGCGCAACAGGGCTTTTTTGTTGTCGGTTTTCGTAGCGGTTTTGGCCATTGGCTTGAATGAATCCGAAGAATATGCGGTTTGCGGAACAGAGGCAATCCGCGACGAAAGAAGTTATTGACATCGTTTCGTCGGAACTCCTACACTCGAAGTATCGCGGCGACCCCGCTTGCGCCGCCCGTCAAGGAGTCTTAGGTGCCCATAAACAATAACAAGCTTGCACGTTTGGCCGCTGAGCGCCGCGAACGAAACAAGAACAAGAACGTCGTCGTCGAACATGTCACGATCGAAGATCGTCTGGCGCGTCTGGAGGAAGACATTCGCCGGTTGAAGGTCGAATACGATGTTTATTTTAACGGAGGCTCGAAACGGCCGCCGTATGACACGAAGCTACGGGTTGAGTCGCACCTGAAGCGAATTGGCGATGACCGGTCGTTGAATTTCGCGCAGCGATTTCACTACAACTCGCTGGCCACTCGATACAATTCGTTTCGCGAGGTTTGGCGCCGCATGATGAAGAGCCGCGAAGAGGGCCGCGATTTTGTGACCGTAAGCCGCGCATCGGCGCGAGAAAAAGAAGCGTCCTTCACGCCATCGACTTTCGCCTGCTCAGATGTACGCCATGATGTGCAGACAATCAAGGGCGTGTACGACGCGCTGATGGAAGCGAAGCGTGCGTGCGGCGAAACCGCCCAGGACCTGTCTTTCGCAAAGTTCCATCGACTGATTCTGGAAAGAACAGAAGCGTTGAAGGAGAAGATGGGAACGGATCGGGTTGTGTTCTCAGTTGATGTTGACCATGGGCATGTGAGCTTTAGAGCGAAACCTGAGTAGCAGCATAGACTTCAGTCTGTGACCCACGGAAAATGGACTGACTAAAGTCTGCGCCACGAAAACAAAAAAGGCGATCTCGAAACCCGAGATCGCCTTTCTTTTCTTGCGCGTTCCGGACATTACCGGAAGCGGCCAGTGGCTTTGCTTGAAAGCAAGCCGGGGAGACCTACGCCTTTGTGACTTTTTCAGCCTGTGGTCCTTTGGGGCCTTGCGTCACTTCAAACTCGACTTCCTGACCCTCTTCGAGGGTTTTGAAACCGTCGCCTTGAATGGCGCTGTAGTGCACAAAGATGTCCGAAGAGCCTGGCTGCTCAATGAAGCCGTAGCCCTTCGAGTTGTTAAACCACTTGACCTTACCGGTTATTCTAGACATACAAACGAATCCTCCTAACGATTCGGAAAAATTGGCGCGAGTGGCACAGACTTTAGTCTGCGAAGCTGACACAGACTTAAGTCTGCGCCACTCGTCCAACAGGGTTAATGCTGTGAGCCGGACGCGCTTACATTTGCGGCGCTACACGGAAACACACTAGCGAAAAGCGCCCGTCGCATCGCACACGCTTGCGGCGATCGATGGGCGCAACTTCCAAAACAAGAACTCATTACTAATTTTCGCGCTTGCAAATCGAAATGCCGAAGGCAGGTGTAAATCCTGGGCCCAGCACTGATTGAAACGTCGGCGCATCCTAACGGATGCCGTTTTGGGCTGTCAAGAACTACTTTTCGCGGCTGTAAAGCGGCGCCTTTGGCGTTTACGCTGCTTTTCGCAGCGCCGCCGGGGCGTTTCGGATGTCCAGCTCCTTGAAAATGTATCCCGCGCCGCCGAACTTTTCGGTAACGAAAAGCACGTAACGGATGTCCACGGAAATCGTGCGGCCCTTCGGATCGTTGTAAAAGAAATCGTTGCCGAGGCCTTCAAAATTTCCGTCAAACACTATGCCGACCTGTTCGCCCTTGCCGTTCAAAATCGGCGAGCCCGAATTGCCACCGATGATGTCCGCGGTCGAGATGAAATCCACGGGAACATCCTGACCATCTGAATAGGGGCCGAAGTCGCGCGCGCGATAAAGCTCTTTAAGTTTTGCCGGAACATCAAATGGTTCGCGGCCGGTATCTTTTTCGATCACGCCGGCGAGATGTGTGAAGGGTTGATAGATCGCCGCGTCGTGCGGGATGTAGCCCTTGACTTCGCCGTAAGTGAAACGAAGCGTGGTGTTTGCATCAGGATACAGCTTGCTGCCACGCATTTCGCTCATGCCCTGGACGAGCAATGGCCGCCACTTGCCGACGATGGCATTGAAGGCGCGCGTCCGCGGTGCGTTCTCGGCGTTCAGCGCTCCCATCTCTGACGCAAAATCGATGAGCGGTTCATTCAGCTCGCGCAACTGTCCGGGAGTCTTATCGAACAGGGCTGAGAATGCTTCCGGCGTCGAGAGGTTCTTGCTGTCGATAACCGCGCGCGCGAAATCTTCTTCCGCGCGAATCCGCGCTTCGTCTTTCAGGTTGCCGAAGCGTTTCTCGATCGCATCGATCTTTTGAGTTGCGGGAAGCTCTGCCGCCTTTCTCAGGAAGAACGCCAGCATCTCACGCTCAAGCGTCACGTTTCGCCCTGCGAATATTTCGGGCAGAGCGGCGCGAGCGCGGGTGACCACGAGCGCGAGATTTGGATTGCGCTCGGCTTCGGGTCTTTCTTTGCTGGCAGCGTAGCTGTTGATCAGACCTGCGATTTCGAAGACGTCGCTTAACGTCGCGAGCTCCTGAATTATCCGATCGCGCGGCTGCGTCTTCTGTAATTCTTCGTAGGCCTTTGCCAGCGACGGCAATATTTCTCCGTACTTCTTCTGGCGCTCCGGGTTTTCGCTTATCCATTTCGTGAAGGCGACTTCCTGGGCGCGTTTTTGATCGACAATGCCCGCGCGGCGCATCGCCAGCACCGAACCTTCGTTATTCTTTAGTTCATTCGAGATGCCGAAGACCACCGACTGAAGTCTTATTCGCAAGGCTGGATTCATGCGACCCATGTTCGTGAGTACTTCCATCTGCTTCTGTTGAATCTCGATCGAAAATGGAATGAACACATCCTGGTTGTAAGCGACGGAATAGCTTTCGCGGTAGCGACGTGTCGAGCCGGGATAGCCCATCACCATGACGAACTCGTTGTCCTTAACACCGCCCATCGATAGCGACA
>DATBSG010000319.1:0-4211 GCA_036559945.1 Pyrinomonadaceae bacterium | reverse complement strand
CGGGTTGGCGGAGTTGGTGCAGCCACGTGAGCGCCTTGACCCGCTCGCTACTGCTCGCGGTTCTGTAAGGCCAGTCTGAGGAAATTCTCGAACAAAATCCGCCCATCGCGCGACTCGTTCGGATGTTCCCAACGGGTCGGGTTCTTTTGCCAGTCTTCGAAGGATTTCTCAAGGTGGAACTGCACCGAATAAATCATCTGACCGTCGGAGTGCTTGGCCATCATTTGATTGCGGCAGAGATATGAAGTCGCCAGCAGTGTGAAGCCACCGGGCACGCGATCGAGTTGCAGGCCGTGATTCTGCCACACGCGCAGGATGCGGCCTTCGGTTGTGTAATCATGCCAGCGGCGGGATTCGGGATTATCGATGCCCGCAAAGATCGGATCGCCGGGTTCAAGGATCCGAACGAAGCGATACTGATACTCAGTGACCCGATCTGTTCGGCGCTCGTCCTGCGGTTGTTGATCGAGCGTTACCACGCGGGCGCCGAAACTCAGACCGATCAACTGGTGGCCGCCGCAAATGCCCAGCACCGGAATGCGCGTCGCTTTAACGAAGGCCGAGAAGTTATCGAGAATGTCCGGCCGGTAATAATCAAAGTCTCGCAGCGTGCCGCTGAGGACAATCGCCTCAGGCTTGAACTCCTCAGCAGCTTCGGCCAGTTCGGTGACGTGCGCAATCCGACTGGTCGGCTCTTTCACCAGCCGCTGCACATTTGTGACGATGTTTTGCAGGGCGAGCGAGGCAATTTCGCGCTCGCGTTTCAGCTCGGCGTTAGCTTCCTTGCCCCAGTCGTGGCGAGCGACTTCGGACAAGTCGTCCGTGTCACGCAGCAGATTGTCGACTATCAGCACGCGGGCCGCATCGATGGTCTTTTCAATCGATTCGTAGCGACAGAACGTTTGCTGATTGAAAGGGAAGGGCAGCGCTTCAACCGCTTCTGCTGGCGTTGTTTGTTCCGGATGGACTTCCTGTAGGTTCTGCTCCATGAGTTGTTTCGAAGGCAAATTATATCATCGCTGACGCTGTTTTGTAGTTCGCGCGAACTCGGGAGCGGCGGCGCCCGCGCCCGCCTTCGCGACTTGATCGCGAACTCTGTCGATCAGCAGCCGTCGTAAACGTATGCGAAATGCCTCCGACTGGCCGCTCACGGCTTGATCGGCCAGCAGCAACATACGGTGCCACGAACTCTCCAGTTCGTCCGTAGTTTGCGAAACCTTCGTGATGTCGTACGGAATGGCCACCGCCTTTGACCCGATGCGCGCAAACACCGAGAGATAACGCGCGGTCGCCAGATCAGGACACAGCATCCTTCGCCTGCCGACTTTCAATTCAGTCCCAAGAAGCGTGTGATGGATTTGGGGCGTCGCGTTTTTGGGCAGGGCGGGGAATTCGTATGAGCGTGTGGGCATCTTCAGGATGCGGTCGCGATACACGTAAGGCAGCCAGCTCTCGCCCATCGTGGTTTCGATTTCGGCCGCGAGTTCGTTCGCCGATTTACGCATGTTAGCGAACTGAGACGGAGATGCTGGGCTTGGGGCTGAAGGCGTTAATCACCCGCCCGGGGAAAAGTCCGAGATAGAAAACACCGAGGATTGTCAGAACCAAAGCCACCGCGAGGCTCGCGGGAATGCGTGGCGCTTCCCACGTTACGCTTTGTTCGCGGAAGAACATCACGATAATTAAACGCAGGTAGTAGTAAGCCGAAACTGCGGTGTTGAGAACGCCAAGCACAACCAGCCAGACATATCCCTGATTCACGGCGGCGCTGAAGACCATGATCTTTCCCATGAAGCCGGCAGTCAGCGGCATGCCCAGCAAACTCAACAGAAAAATCGAAAGGGAAAAGGCGAGCATGGGCGAGCTGAAGCCTATGCCGTTGTAGTCTTCGACGTTGTTTCGCTGATCATCCTTGCGCGCGATGATCGTGATGATGGCAAACGCGCCCATGTTCATGACCGCGTAAGTCAAAAGGTAGAACACTACGGAAGTTAGCGCCGCAGCTCTTTGTGCCGGATCGGCCGCTGCGCCCGCGGCGACGAAACCTACCAGCGCGTAACCGGCATGCGCGATCGACGAATAAGCCAGCATTCGCTTCACGTTGTTTTGCACGATGGCGACGACGTTGCCGATCGACATGGTGAGCGCCGCCATGATCGCGAGGGCGCCTACCCAGGTCTTGTGAGCGTAGCCGGCCGTGCCCGCGGCGGTGACGATCGGAAACCCAAACAGAAAGACGCGCATGAACGAAGCGAATCCGGCGGCCTTCGGCCCCGCGGCCATAAAGGCGGTGACCGGCGTCGGGGCGCCTTCGTAAACGTCGGGCGTCCACACGTGGAACGGCGCCGTGGCGATTTTGAAACCGAAGCCAACCAGGAGCATCGCAATGCCCGCGAACAAAAGCGGCGGATAGAGCGACTGATTCGCGCGCGCGGCGACGAGAGCGATGTTCGTTGTGCCCGGTTGATCCGGCCCGGTCGCCGTCGCGCCATAAATCAAAGCGATGCCGTAAAGCAGAAACGCGGAAGCGAACGAGCCGAGAATGAAGTACTTCAGAGACGATTCGTTCGATCTGGTGTCACTGCGCCTGAAACCGGCGAGCACGTAAGTCGCAATCGACAGAATCTCGAGTCCGAGAAAGACAATTACTAAGTCGCCGGCGGAAGCCATCAGCATCATGCCGCTGGTCGCGAACAGAAGAAGTGAGTGGAATTCGCCGGCAGGTAGATTTTCTCCGTCGATCCAAATCGTGGCGATAAGGATCGTGAGAATCGCAACAATCAGAAAGATCAGCGTGAAGCTCAAACGCAGTTCGTCGAGCACAATCATGCCGTTGAAGGCACTCGGCCGCGTCGGCCACTGCATCCACAGCCAGATCGTCGCCGCGCTCGCCGCAAGCAAAGCGACAATTGACAACGCTGCCGTCACATGTTTCTGCCGCCGATGCGTGAACGCATCGACCAGCATCACCACGACGCCGGCGACGGCGACAATTAGCTCCGGCGCAATAAGCGTCAGATTAACGTCCGGATTGGCTACTTGAAACAGGAACATCGTTTACTTTGCCGCCGCCGTTTCTGCCGCCAACAATTTGTTCAGCCGCGCGCGAATGTCAGTCTTGTAAGCATCCGGCGGCGAACGCATGCCAAACTGCACTGGCGCGTCAACGTCGCCGTCCTTGTTAAGCAGGACGATCATCGGCAGACGCACGCGCGTCGAAAACTGAAGAAAGACGGCCTGGCCCGAGTCACGCAGCACAGGAAAATTCAGCTTGCGATCCTTGGCATAGCGTTTCAGGGCCGAGTTCGTGACTTCTTCGGGCCGCTCGATGCTTACCCAGAAAAACTTTACCGGCTTGTCTTTGTAGTCGCTGAGGATTTCGTTCAGCGCGCGCAGCTCCGTGCTGCACGGCGCGCACCACGTCGCGCCGAATGAAATCAGCACGATGTCGCCACGCAGCTCCGCTAAGTCCGTCACGCGGCCATCGAGCGACTGCAACTTGAACGTTGGTCTTCGATCAGCGGCGTCCTGCGCTCGCGCTGTCGAAACGCAAACCGCAAACGCGACGGCGCAGGTGGCGATTAACAGGAAACGTTGAGCAAATAAAGTCGTCATTGCAACCGTTAGTCTACTTTCTCGCCACTCCCGCCGGCGGGGTCGGTTGTGGCGAAGCAATCCGTTGTCGCGCGGCTTCAATACTGTCGCGCGAGCGACTCAGAAACGGCGTCGGGTAAACTCCCATGAAAAACATCAAAAAGAGCAAGGGCAAAATCAACGCTGCCTCTCGCAAATTCAAATCCGGCAGGTTCGTGTTTGCTTCGCTTGTCTTTGTTCCAAAGACGACGCGCTGCAACATCCAAAGCATGTAAACCGCTGCCCAAATCACGCCGGTGCCGGCCAGCATCGTTACAATCCACGCATGTTGCACGGCGACGGATGTCCATGCGCCGAGCATGATCAAAAACTCGCCGACGAACCCGTTCAGAAACGGCAGGCCAATTGATGAAAGTGACGCAATCACAAACAGAGCCGAGAACCAGGGCATCGGCCGCGCCAGTCCGCCAAAGTCACTAATCATCCGCGTATGCCGCCGCTCGTGAATCATTCCGACGAACAAAAACAGCGCGCCCGTTGAGACACCGTGATTCAGCATTTGATATAGCGCGCCTTGCATGCCCTGCTCAGTGAACGAGAACAAGCCGAGTACGACA
>DATBSG010000318.1:0-8047 GCA_036559945.1 Pyrinomonadaceae bacterium | reverse complement strand
GCTGCTAATGTCATGACGTTCTTCTCACGAACCTTCACTGCGGCAGTCCAACGCGGCGCACTAAATCAACGAAGCGCGCGTCGCCGCGAAGGGAATCCACTCTGGGATCGACGTTTAGAAAAACCAGCAAATGCGAACGGTCATCGTAAGCGCGCTCGAGCCAGATAAAGGCCTCGTCTTTGTCACCAAGGGCGGTGTATATGTTCGCGATGCGATAGGGCGAGACGTATTTTTCTTTTGATACATCCGCTAGCTCGACGAGAACTTGCAACGCCTTTGCGCGTTCACCGGCCAACGCATAGACGTAACCGAGCGAGGCTGAAATCCCGGCGCGGTTTCCAGAAAGCCGCACCGCCGTATCGAGTTCATGAATCGCTTCGGTAAACATTTCTTTCTCGGCGTAGACCGAGCCGAGCCAGAAATGAGCCAATTCGAAATTACGATCGAGTTCGATCGCTTTTCGGAGTTGCTCGATGCTTTGGTCGTACTGGCGGGCGAAGTGATAGGCCCAGCCGAGCGCCGCGTTACCGATCAACGAAAGCGGGTCAAGCTGAATCGTGCGCCGGAACTCGTTCAGCGCCTCGTCGAAACGACTCATTAAGGTAAGGAAGTTCCCGTAGTACTGGTGGGCGATCGCATAGTCAGGCTTAAGAGCTATGGCGTGTCGAAAGTTGGTCTCGGCAGCCGCCCAATCCCATTCGTGATACAACTGCACGTAGGCAATCGACGCCTGTGCTTCCGCAAGGGAAGGATCAATTTCGAGAGCTTTCAGCGCCGCTGTTTTAGCCTGCGGAAATGTTTCTTTCGGAGGCCGCATCGTGTAAAAACCAAGTATGTTGTATGAGTCAGCCAACCCGAGGTGGGCCAGCGCGTAGCCGGGATCGATCTTCAGCGCCCGATTGAAGCACTCAATGCTGCGATTCAAACCATCTCCTGAACGCTTGTACCAGTAGAAGCGTCCTTCCAAATAAGCCTGGTAGGCTGCGGAGTCCTCGGTGTGACGCTTTAGTACTTCCTCTCGTGCGTCACCCAAGAGTCTCAACTTCAGCGCATCGACCACCGCCAGAGTGATTTCGTCCTGGACATCAAAAACATCTTTCATCTCGCGGTCGTACCGTTCCGACCAGAGGTGATAGCCATCTGCCGCGTTCACCAATTGAACCGTGATCCGCAAGCGATTCCCCGATTTTCTGACGCTGCCTTCGAGCACAGTTTTGACGTGCAGGGTGTGGCCGATTTCGTCGGCGCTTACATTCTTGCCTTTGAACGAGAATGAAGATGTCCGCGCGGCCACTTTCAAGTCGTCAATCTTCGCGAGTGCGTTGAGCAGTTCTTCAGCTAGGCCATCGCAAAAATATTCGTTCTCCGGGTCGGCGCTCATGTTGACGAAAGGAAGTACAGCAACAGAGGGGACGCCCTGCAAGTGTCCGGTTGTGAGTTCAGCGTTTTCTCTCGCTCCGGGAAGAATCGCAGTGGCCGGCTCTGAGACGTCAGCATCAGCGATCAAGCGAGTACCATCCATCCGACAAAATCCAAGTGCATCATCCGTCTCGATGCGATTGCATTTTGGGCAGCGTTTCATTCTTTGATTCCGGAGTAACGCAACTCAATCACTTATGCCGGTTGCTCCCCCTCGCCAATGTTTGAGCGAATTTCGTAGCGGCCGAGTTTTGTGCCGGCGTACAGGCTCATCATCCTGCTCCCTGAGCAGAACTATACATGCCGCATGACTAACGTCGGATTAAGATCAAAATACCCGCAGCAATGCCGAGCACGGCCAATCCGGTGGTGACCGTGGAAGAGATTCTGATGTTGAGTAGCGGCAAGAGGCCGGTCAGAATCAACCACAAACCCAGCAAGAGCATTCCTAAATTCCTGCCTGCCAAACTATTTGTTAGCGCCATAGCTCCTCCTTAAACGCGATCATTAATAAGCCTCGTCGCACAAACTCATTTCAGTTTCTCGTACTCTTTCCTGGCGTCGATCAAAACAGACAGGTCCGCGTCGGCGTCTTTCCACATCGCAAAGAAATCCTGATAAGCCTTGCGCGCCGTTGATGTGTCGCCTTGCAGCACGGCGGCGCGCGCGCGACCGAGTTGCGCCAGCGGATAAAAGTACGAGAGCGCGGACCAGCCGCGGTGATCGACAATCGTTTGAAACTCGGCTGCGGCTTCGTTGCCCTTCTTGAGACTCAGAAATGCCTGGCCGCGAAGGTAGGCAATCGGAAAGAGCAGGTAACTTCCATGGGGTCTGGTTGCCTCCAGCAATTGAAGCGTCTGCGTTGGATTACCACGCTGTAACTCAACGTGGGCTTGAATCAATGGTATTCGCTGTTGATTAAGCAGCGTGTCTGTCGGGAAACGTTTCACCAATTCGTCAAGGATGGATTTTGTTTGGCCCGAATCACCACAGATCGCTAAAGCATTGGCGGCCAGCGAAAGTGTGACGCGGTCATGCGACAGATCGAGCGCCTTCGCGGTCTGCGGTTTCACATCGGCACAGTCGCCGAACTGCGCGTCTCGGAGACCAGCTCCCGCCGCGACCTGCGCTGCTACTTCTTTCAGATCGCGTTGCTCGGCCAGCTCAAGGGCGCGCTCTGAAAATTCTTGAGCTTTCCGCAACTGTCCCAAAAACGCCGCGCTGTCAGCCTGCCATGTTTGAGCCGCATACTCCTCGGGTTTTCCGCTGGCCCAATCGACCTCCTGCTTCATCGCCGCCGCATCGCCCTGAACAAACGCCATGCGATAGAGGTTTTGGTGCATGGTTAAGTTCTCAAGCTTCTGCGAAAAGGCCTTACGAATTATCTCTTTCGCCTCGTCGAAGCGATTAAGGCCCACAAAGCAGGTAGCTAAAATCGAGTGGCCCGAAGCTGAGTTCGGATTCAGGCGAATCGCTTCGCGGGCCTCTTCGAGGCCTTTGTCGAATTGACGAAGCTCCGTGTACTTGACCGCCAAATTATTGTGCGGCGCGCTATCGCGTGGATAGGTGCGCTTCCACAGTTCCAACGTTTCCAGATACTTATCCAACTCTCCAGTGACGTTATCGTAGTAGACCTGGGTGATATAAAACTTTTCGTATTCACCGACGCGATCGCGCAAGTCATATGCTTTTCGCGAGGCGTCAGCCGCCAGATCGTATTGCCGCGTGTTGTAATACATCGACGACATCGCGGCGTAGGCACGCGCGAAATTCGGATCGATTTCCGTCGCGCGTTTGAAAAGAGGAATGGCGTCGAGGTATTTGCCGTTGAGCTGCTTTTCGACTCCCATTGAAAAAATTTTCAGGGCGTCCAACGATGAGGTGGTTGCCTGATAAATCGGAGCGTCGTACTTCTGCACGGAAGCCAAAGACTCGCCCAACTGCTCGCGTAATTTCGTCGCCGCGCTACCCAGCGCGGAAAGCACTTGCTCTTTGCTTTCGGCTTCCGCCTGTTGCAACGCGATCGTGTCGCCCGTTTGTGCGTTCGACGCCTCGAGCGTGAGGACGTAGTGGCTCCCAAGGGTTGAAATCGATCCGGTCAGGAATGCTTTTAATCCTTGTCGCACACATATCTCGCGCGCGATCTCTTTCGTCACGCGCTCTTCGGGCGAGCGATTCATGAAGCGCAGCGTCTCGCGCACGCGTTGATCCGAAAAGATGTTCAAGAACGGCGATTGTTCGAGCTGGACCGCCAGCGCCTGCTTCAGCGTGCCGTCGAAGACGGGGTCGCCGGTCGTGTTGACGAAGTCGGCAAGGACGATCGTGTCCTTCTCAGTCAGCGGGGCGGTGCGAGTGGGCTTGAAATACCAGATCAAAAAGAGCACCACTGCCAACGCCAGCACTCCCAGCGTAATGGCCGCCGCACGCTTATGACTCTTTACTTGATTGATGATGTACTCGGCGCTCGAGGGCCCAGCCGAACGCGGAGGCGCACTGTCGACCAGCGCCGTTTTGGGGGCTGAACCAATTTCGCGTGTGGGCACTCCTTGAAGCTTTTCGTGCGGCATACTGCGCTTGAGTTCGGCGTCCAGGTCCAGACGCTTTTTCAAATGCCGCAGGTCGATCAGCAAGTCTTTGGCTGACTGGTACCGCTCATCACGCTCTTTCGCGAGCGCTTTCTCCACGATGCGTTCAAGTTCAGGCGGAGCGTCAGGCTCGTAGCGCGCAATCGGTGGCGGCTCTTTATCGCTGAGAATCGCCGCCAGGATCTCGATTGTGTCTGAACCTTTGAATGGCTGGGACCCGGTCACCATCTCATAAAGCACGACCCCGAAGCTGAAGATGTCTGTGCGCGCATCGACCGGAACTCCGCGCGCTTGCTCGGGCGACATGTAGACGGCCGTTCCGATCACCGTGCCGGGCTCGGACTTGAGCGGAACGGATGTGAGCGCCTCTGTGTCCACGTATTCAGTCGGCAAACGCTCGACAAGTTTGGCAAGGCCGAAATCCAGAACCTTCACGATGCCGTCCGTGCGAATCATGATGTTGTCCGGCTTGATATCGCGATGAATGATGCCGGCATCGTGAGCGGCCGAAAGCGCGCCCGCGGCGCGAATCGCCACGTCCACGGCTTCATTGAGTTTCAGCGGCGCGCGTTCCATGCGTTCGCGCAGCGTCTCGCCTTCCACGAACTCCATAGCGATGAAGTGACCTGACTTCGTTTCGTCGATCTCGTAAATCGTGATGATGTTCGGATGATTTAAGCCGGATGCCGACCTGGCCTCCTGCACAAACCGATGCATGCGACCGGGATCGGAAGCCACATCCGCGGGCAGAATCTTCAAAGCGACCTTGCGATCGAGTTTCGTATCCACCGCCAGATAGACCTCGCCCATTCCGCCCTCGCCAATCTTCGAGCGGATTTCGTAACGGCCGAATTTTGTGCCCGGAACCAGCGACATTCGGTAAAACGGTGCCGCTATATTACTCAGGAAATGGACTTAGTAATAGTCTTTAGGCTTCGGGATAGCAGTGTAATTCTGTGGCGATAACTCGGGGCACTAGCCCGACCGTAAGTGAGGGCTCATCAAATCACGCATCCGAGCACTCCCTCACGGTCAGGCTAATGCCCGACGCAGCGGAACACACTCTTGCCCTACTACTCCGCACGAAGTTCAATTGCACCAAACCCGCGAATACGGGAAGATGTGCGCCTGCGCTTCCGCCATGCCGGAACATCAAACCAAAGAAGCGTCCGCACTCGGCGCCTTTCGGCCCATTCCCTACATGGGAGTGATTTGGGTTGTCGCCGAAGCTATGAAGTTGGGATTTCGCAACGGGCATCCAGACTGGTGCAACCTCGGCCAGGGCCAGCCGGAAGTCGGCGAGATGGAAGGCGCGCCGCCGCGTCCATCGGAAATACAGATGGAGCCGGGCGACCACGCATATGGCCCGGTCGGCGGCACTGAGGAATTAAGACAAGCAGTAGCAGATCACTACAACCGACTTTATCGACAAGGCAAGAAGAGCAAGTACACCGTCGCAAACGTCAGCATCGCGTCGGGCGGGCGCCTCATGCTGTCGCGTCTGTTTGCGGCATTGGGCGAAGTGAATCTCGGTTATCAAGTTCCCGACTACACCGCTTACGAAGACATGATGGGTTATCACCAGCATCGTTTCACGCCCATCGTCATTCCCGCGCGCGAAGCGGACGGGTTCGTGATACCTGCCGACGTGCTTGAGCGCGTCGTGACCGGGCAAAATCTCGAAGCGTTCGTCTTGAGCAATCCCTGCAATCCCACCGGCCGCGTCGTGCGCGACGGAGAGTTAAAGAAGTACGTCGAGATCGCCAGAGAAAACGGACTGACTTTGGGGCTGGACGAGTTCTATTCGCACTTCATTTACGAGGCTGATGGTTCACCCGGTAAAGGGCCGGTGTCGGGCGCGGCTTACGTCGAGGATGTTGACCGCGATCCAGTGCTCTTGATTGATGGGCTGACGAAATCTTTTCGCTATCCTGGTTGGCGGGTTGGTTGGGCGCTTGGCCCGCCAGAGATGATTGAAACTTTAGGCTGCGCCGCCAGCGCGATCGACGGTGGACCCAGCCAGCCGATGCAACGCGCCGCGCTGGCGATTCTCGAACCTGAGCGCGCCGATCAGGAGACTAACGCGCTGCGACAAGTGTTTGCCCGCAAGCGCAACATGATGGTGAGCCGGCTGGCAGAGATGGGCATCCGATGCGCCCGAGAGCCGCAAGGCACCTTCTACTGTTGGGCCTCAATTAAGGATCTGCCGCCGCCGCTCAATGACGCGGAAGCATTTTTCTTCGAGGGACTGAAACACAAAGTCATGACCGTGCCGGGTGCTTTCTTTGATGTGAACCCCGGCAAGCTCCGCCCCACTTACTCACCTTTCAAATCATGGGTGCGCTTTTCATTCGGACCTCCCGCGGACAACGTGAGGGAAGGACTGAATCGTCTGGAGCAGATGATCAAGACAATCGCGTAGAGCGACGGCGGAATTTAGCCATGGAGTTGAGATTGCAAAAGCTTCGCCACTTTCGCCGGATGAATCGTAGGCTGAGCCGCTCTTTCTGCTGTCAGCGGACTACGTTTTGTTAACTGCCTCTACGGTGCCGGGGGAGGAGGATCACCATTTCTGTTGCCGTACAAAACAACGCAACAGTACTTCACGACAGCACCCACCAGGCCGGTACCGTTAAAGACTACTGTAGTGTCGGATATGGCAGCGCCAGCGGCACCGGTAGCATTAATGCCATTGCCGGCGTTGTTTCTGATCGTCGTGTTTTTCACAAACAATGTGCCGGCTTGAACGTTAATACCGTTTGCGGTGAAGCCGTCTATGACGCAGTCCTCGACAGAAACGTTTCTAGCTGCAATCACATTGATCCCGTTGATGCCGTTGCCCAGTCCGTTTATCGCCAGACCGCGGATGCGCACCGCCCGTTTAGTATCCCCGAAGCGGCGAAAGGGAATATCAATAGTGATCCCGGTGGTTTGAGCGGCGAGGATCGACGACGGAACCCCGGTGCCGTCAATAGTGATAGATTTCGTGATTCTCACAGCGCCAAAGCCGCCCGCATCCATCACAGTAATCTCGCCGCCCGTGTTCGTCTTAAGGATAGCGCCGGCGAAAGTTTTGCAGGGAGCGGTGCGACTGCACGCGTTTTGGTCATCGCCGACGCCGGATACCCACGTCCGAGTCGCCTGGGCAGAAACGCCAGAAACAAACAGAAAGGTGACAGCAAACAAAGCGGAAGTGCGCAAAGCCATTCGAAAGTTGTTCATCATGATCTCCTTGAGGTTAGGCGGTTTTGTGTTTGTGGCGGATCGTTTCGGATGTCCGCGTATTCTTAACGGGCCTTTTCTGCCAAATCCAGCTCGCCATCTAATCATCACCACTGATTGGAAAATAGTCGCCTGAGGGTCGTAGCTTTTATCACAGTTCGGCTCGGGGTTGAGAGCAAATTATGGTGTGATGGCATGCCCATGGCAAAAACAAGAAGCCGTCATCACAGTGAACAACACGTCTCCCCGCAGTTGATGCCGGATGAGTCTGCGGAGCGGACGCCAGCATAAAGCCTGGGGCGTGAGCCCCAGGATCAAGAAAGAAATAACATTTGAGCTCGCGAAGCGGTCGACAAGACCCGGGCATTGCCAATTGGCTAAGTTCGATAGAGCCAATCGGCAATCAAAAATCGGCAATCGCAAATGTTTCGGCTGTCGCCCGCTTCGCGGGCTTGGTTTGTTTTCTGATGGGCACCTGGGGCTTACGCCCCGGGCTTTATGCTGACACCCGCTTCGCGGGCTAGGAACATTTTCCCCGGCGCAGTGATTCACGGCGTGAGTTTTGTTGATTGCACTCGTGTATCACGCGCTGCTTCATCGGAGACGGTTCCTTAGTATAAAGTAACCAGAAGCGGTTGATTGCAGGTGACGTCAAACGGAAACGCAGTGATCCAGAGCCCCCTTTCATAGTCACGTGATATCAGGAGGACAAGTCTATGGATTCAAATGAAGAAAGAGTCCAAAAGCATGTCGGAGTCAATAGTCCTGACCAGCGACGCGAGGTTCCGACCGAAAGAACAGAGAGAGGCCTGCGTCTTTCA
>DATBSG010000317.1:0-3579 GCA_036559945.1 Pyrinomonadaceae bacterium | reverse complement strand
GCGGGTGTGGGGTGTTGGGTGCAGTCATTCCCAATGACGAGGCGTGTCAACTAATCCGACGCGGCGAATAACCAGAAATTGTCGTAGCGGCTTTCTAACTCCTACGCTCGACGTCCTAATTTTTCTGCGCGTGCAGTTTTTCTGCCGCAATCTTGATCACTTCTCGCACTCGCTGATCCCAATACGCCCAATTGTGATTCCCCGGTAGCTGGCGATACTCGTGCGGAATTTTCTTGAAATAGAGTAAGCCGGCGAACCTCGCGTTCTGGCCGAGGAACAGGTCTTCAGTGCCGCAGTCAAAATAAAAGTGGGGCAGCGAAGCGACGCGCGACGGCTGCATGCTTCGGACCATGAACTCGAGATCGTTGGCGATACGTGTCCCGGAGTCTTCGGGTCCAAGGACGCTCGCGATCGAATCCCGAATGGCTGCGGGATATTTCAAATCGTTTTGGCTCGTCGTAGCTATGGTCAACAAGCCACTCATCGACGCCGCAAAAACGAAACTCTCCGGATACTTTAACCCGAACTTCACCGCGCCATAACCGCCCATCGAAAGTCCCGCAACGGCACGGCCGTAGCGTGTCTCGATCGTGCGATAACGCTTCTGCACGTCAGGGATCAATTCCTTCATGAAATAACTCTCGTACTTGTCGCTCGGCACCGTCGCACTGTCCGTGTACCAGCCGTCGTTCCCTTCCGGCGTGACGACGATCATCCGATACTGCGCGGCGTAATCAGCGACATTCGTCTTCGTCACCCAATCGGTGTAGTGGCCCATCAATCCGTGCAACAGATACAGCACGGGATACCGAGTCGCCCGCGATCTCCCATAGTCGGGCGGCAGGATGACGTTGTAAGGAAGCGTCTTTCCCGTCAGCGTGCTGTGAAACTGAATCGTTTCGACTGAAGCAGATGAGAGATGGCGCTGTTGAACGGGGGTTGCAGAATCCCGATTTATCGTGATAGCAAACGGGTAATTGTGCGCAGCAAGAATTGGGCAGAACAGAACAGCAGTGTACGCGGCGATCAACCCGAAACCAGTTGCAAGCGGCGTTCGTTTCATGAGCGTGAAATTACCGCTGGCTACCGCAAGCGGTTCTGTACCTGTAGCCACGATTGATAAATTTGCTTCTGTTGTTCGTTCGCCGATGGCAATTGGAAGATTCGGTACGGCGCATCAACGCGGCTGCCCAACTTGACCTCAAACGTTCGCAGATCGTCATTCCGAAAAACTGTCACGCGAATGACGCTGCCCAGCGGCTTGGCACGAATCAACTTTTCAAAGATTTCCTTGCTCACGCGCTCGCCGTCAAGCGCGACGATTTGATCCTTGGCGTTCAAGCCTTGCTCATACGCCGCGGTACCGGCCCGCACGCTCTTGATTGTAAGTACACCGTTAGTCTCTTCCAGATCAGCGCCCAGGTAATTGGTTGCCGGCACAAGCATCATCTCAGTGGCGCCGGCTGTGTTAAGCCGTAAGCCCGCCGCCGAGAGGAATTGATCGTAAGGCAGTTCTTCAGTGCCGCGAACATACGGCGCGAAAAATTCTTCGAGGCTGCCTCCCGCTGCCGTCTCGCAAACTTTCTGAAAATCCGCGGGCGTGTAGTTCCGGCCCTTTTTGAAGAAATCGTTGTAGAGCATTCGCATCACGTCGTCGAGCGATTTCGCGTTGTTTGTTCGACGCCGAATTTCCAGATCGAGCAGCATGCCCAACAACTCGCCTTTGTCGTAATACGAGATTTGGGAATTCACCGAATTCTCGTCCGGCCGGTAGTACTTAATCCACGCGTCAAAGCTAGCTTCTTCGGCACTCATCACGTGGCGGCCCGGTGTGTTTTGAAAATCCTCAATCTGCTGGGCGAGATGCGCAAGATATTCTTCATCCGAAATCAGACCGGCCCGTCGCAGCATCAGGTGGCTGTAGTATTCAGTGATGCCTTCGGCGACCCAAAGTAGCCGGGTGTAATTCTCTTTCGTGTAGTCGAACGGGCCGAGCGCGTCGGGCCGAATCCGCTTGACGTTCCAAAGGTGAAAAAACTCATGCGCGACGAGAGCGCCAAAGCGGCGGTAACCATCTGCTTTAGTAAAATCGAAGCGGTGAAACCCGAGCGCCGTCGAATTCAAATGCTCGAGTCCGCCACCTGTGTTCGCACGCAGATGCAAAATGAAGGTGTAGTCGCGATAAGGAATGTCTCCGAACATTCCGACTTCAGCTTCGACAATTTTTTGCACTTCGTTCCGCATACGCGCCGGATCGTAGTTGCCTTCACCGTCGATGACGATGCGGTGCGGCACGCCGCGCACTTCGAACTTAAGCTCTTTGAAATCGCTGACTTCGAATGGCGAATCGTAAAGGACGTCGAAATTTTCAGCGCGAAAAGTGTTTGCCTGGCCTAAAACCGGCGGTAAACCGGTCGCGACCTTCCAGCCATTTGGCGCGACGACGCGCAATGTCGAGGGCACATTTAATTTTCCGTCCGGATACATCAGCAGCGCCGCGTTGTTCCAGAACGCATGATCCGAATTCATCTCGTTCGTGCGCACGGTAAGCTCGTTTGCATAGACGCGATAGGTTACGCGCACATCGCGCGCATTATTAGTCTTGATTCTCCACGAGTTCTTATTAATCTTTTCCCATTCCAGTGGATGACCTGATGCGTCCGTAGCAGCAAAATCCTGCACGTGTCGCTCGAACTCGCGAATCAAATATGAGCCCGGCGTCCACACTGGCATCACCAGGACATCTTCACTGACGAACGTCGCACCTTGTTCAGAAATCCGCATCTCAACCTCAAGCAGATGAGTCTGAGGCTTCGACATCGAAACGGTGAAGGAAATCTTTGTCCCGCCATTCTGACCGCCGGTTCGCGCGAACGACGCGGAAGCAAACAGGAGCACAAACGCAATTAGAAAATATTTAGATTCACGCATAAGAATCATTCGTCAATTAATCGAGAAATCGAGCGGCCAGATGTTACTACCAATGCACAAGTTTCAGAACCGCGAGCGATAGCTACCGGATCGGCCTGCTGTTTTTGAGTTGACCTAGTGATCCGGTCGCTACCGCTCGCAGTTCTGACACCTACTAGCCGACAGACCGCAAACAGATTTATAGTTGCTGCGTTCCATCCAAGACAGTCGAAAGGTGGCGGTCACATGTTTCGTAGACTGACTTCAACCTCTGCTTCCTGGGCTCCGTTTCCATTGCGATTGGCGTTAGGCATCGCATTTATCGGGCACGGCGCGCAAAAGGTTTTTGGGTCGTTCGGTGGACCAGGCTTCAGGCAGTTCACTTCTTTTCCCGCCCCGTTTTCATTCATGCGACCCTCCGCCGCGTGGATGGGCGCCGCGGCATTCGCGGAATTGGTTGGCGGCGGACTGGTGCTGCTGGGTTTGTTTACTCGACTCGGCGCCTTCCTGATTACTTGTGTCATGCTGACGGCAATCTTCGGCGTGCTCTGGCCGAAATTCTTTGCACCCGAAGGAATGGAATTGGCGATGGCGTTTCTCGCGATGGCGTTGGCATTGCTGATTCTCGGCGGCGGACAATTGTCGGCTGATCGATTGATCGGCGGACGA
>DATBSG010000316.1:0-3538 GCA_036559945.1 Pyrinomonadaceae bacterium | reverse complement strand
TCGTCGTGACCGCCGCCGAGGCCTGCGCCACGATGACGACCGACGGCGTCAATCTCGTCGATGAAGATGATGCACGGCGCGTTCTTCTTGCCTTGCTCGAACAGATCGCGCACACGCGAAGCGCCCACGCCGACGAACATTTCGACGAAATCCGAACCGGAAATTGAAAAGAACGGCACGTTGGCTTCGCCCGCGATCGCTCGCGCCAGCAAAGTCTTGCCGGTTCCCGGTGGGCCCATCATCAAAACGCCTTTGGGGATGCGACCGCCCAGCTTTTGAAACTTCTGCGGTTCCTTCAGAAATTCGATGATTTCCTGAAGTTCTTCCTTGGCTTCTTCAACGCCGGCGACGTCTTTGAACGTAACGCGCTTCTGCTGATTACTCAGAAGCTTCGCGCGCGATTTGCCAAACGACAAAGCTTTGTTGCCGCCCGACTGCATCTGCCGCAACATGAAAATCCAGAAGCCAAAGATCAGCAGGAAAGGCAAAAGGTAAGTGAGGTATGGCCACCACACGCCGGAACTGCCTTCTTCCTGAACGTTGCCGACTTTCGGATTGCCGTTGCTGTCGAGCTCGCGCGCCTCTTTCAGAATCTCGGCTTTCGTGTGCTCGTTTGTGAGCTGCACGACGAAGTTCTTGCCGGTGTTCTTTTCAACGGCAGCTACCTCGGAGGTTTTCACCGTCAATTGCGACAGCTGACCCTGCTGGAGCTTCTGCTCGAGCTGGGTGAGATCGATGTTCGTGGTGTTTTTGGTGCCCGGATTGACGAGCTTATAGATGAGGAGTGCGCCCGCGATGATGAGCAGCCAAAAAATAATTTGTCTTGCAGTGGAACTCAAAGCCTTCCTGCCTCCGTCGCCCATGATACCGTAATTTGCCTCGAATTGTCCCTTCTAAAGAAATCCGCCCAGCTTATGAGTTCTAAGATGCGGATTTGTCCCGATTCGGTGCTCGAATCCACCAGCTGTTACTACGGCTTAGCCCGAGCGGATGTTCGCCGATTGAATGTCAGGAGGCCATCTTTGCGCCAGACGCTGGAGCCGCCCGGCAACTCGATTGTCCGTGCGCCGCGATTCTCGGTTACCAGATTCTCGACGGCACGAATATGAGCGAACTCCAGCCGCCGCAGGTCTCCGCGGCACTTCTCCAGCCACAGACGCAAGGCGCGTCGCCGCAACGCCGGCAGCGTACCCGCGAGTAAGTCAGTTCGTAAGCGGTCGCATTTCGCCGGGTCTTCCGTTGAAAGCTCAAGCAAACGCCTCGCCGCGCGATTCAGTGCTTCGTCGTCATCTCTCAAAAGCTCACCTGTCCGCGAGATTGCTTCACTGATTCGCGGATTGAACGTCTCCATCAACGGCAACAACTGTCGCCGAATTCGAACGCGCGCGAATGTCTCGTCTTCGTTCATTTCGTCGTGGCGAAAATCGATTTGCCGCTCGCCGCAATACTGTTCGGTGTCATGCCGGCGCGCCCATGGAATCAGTGGCCGCGCCAGCAAGGTTTCCGCGCTTTCAGTGAGCGGCCGAACCGGCTCGATACCGCCAAGCCCCTCCGCGCCGCTGCCGCGCAGAAGGTTCAGCAGAATTGTCTCAGCCTGGTCGTCCATCGTGTGCGCCGTTAAGACGAGCGCGGCTTGCCGTTTTTGCGCGAGCGCGGAGAGCGATTTGTAACGCGCGAGGCGGGCTGCCTGTTCAAGGTTGTCCCGGCTACTCTTCACACTGACGCGGCTGATCGAAATGTCGTAGCCGAGTTGCTGAACGAAGGCTCGCACCCAGCGTGCATCGTCTGCGCTGGTTTTTCTTAGTCGATGATCGATGTGCGCGACGATTAACTTGACCTTCAGTTTGTTAGCCCTGATGAGTTCGTCGAGCGCCAGCAGAAGCGCGACTGAGTCCGCGCCGCCTGAGACACCCACGATCGTGGTGATGTTTGAGACTGGAAGGTGAAGCCGCCGCCACTCGCGGAGGAGATTTTTGGCGAAACGGCTGAGCGATGGATGCTTCTGCCGCGAGTTACTGCGTGCGGCACGACGCCCCGTTCTTCGCCGAATCTTCATTTGCTGAATCGATTTTAGCATTGAAACCGGCGCGATCGGTGACGTTCTCTCGCCGTAACCGACCTGCTTGCGATCACCTCTCCGGCGAACGTAAGATGCCATTAACCTTCATGGAAATCACCGTCGGCATTACCGGAGCTTCCGGGGCGATTTATGCGCACAGAACTTTGGTGCATCTCGCGTCCAGCGTCGTCGTCGAGAGAATCAATCTGATTCTGTCGGAATCGGCCAGGACCGTTGCCATGGTCGAGCTGGGTTTTGACCTGCGTTCTGCTGATGAGAAAAAGATCAGCGAGTGGATCGGCTTGCCCGGTGATTCGAAGCTCGTCCGTCTGCATCGCCTCGACAACATGGCCGCGACGCCGTCGTCGGGGTCACATCCGCAAGTCGGAATGATCATTGTCCCTTGCTCGATGGGAACGTTGGGAGCGATTGCTTCGGGAGCTGGTACAAACTTGATTCATCGCGCCGCGGATGTGACTTTGAAGGAGGGACGGAAGCTGGTTTTGGTGCCGCGCGAGACCCCCTACAACGCAATTCATTTGGAGAACATGCTGAAACTGTCCCGCGCGGGAGCACGCATTTTGCCGGCGAGCCCGGGCTTCTATCACCGGCCGCAGACGATCGAGGCGCTGGTCGATCATTTATGTTTTCGGATTCTCGATCAGTTTGGGATTCCGCATTCGACCGCGACGCGTTGGAAAGGCGAGACAAATACTCCGAACGTTTAGCGGCGAGCTACCGCTCGCCGTTTGATGCGTGAATGGCGGGCAGTAGCCCGCCTCTAAACGATGGTTATGGCCGTTCTTTCAAACATTCGCACCACGCTTGAGATGATCAAGTTCGAGCACACGCTGTTCGCGCTGCCCTTCGCTTTTCTTGGCGCGGTGCTGGCGGCGCGTGGTGTTCCGACTGCGTGGCAGATTATTTGGATAATCGTGGCCATGGTTGGCGCGCGTTCGACGGCGATGGCTTTCAATCGAATCGCGGACAAAGATCTCGACGCGAAGAATCCGCGGACAAAGACACGCGCGATACCGGCGGGTGCGTTGTCGGTGACGTTCGTGTGGGGCTTCACGATTATCAGCGCAGCGATTTTCTTTCTGGCGGCCGCAATGCTGAACCGTTTGACTCTGTTGCTGTCGCCAGTCGCGCTCGCGAGCATCGTGCTTTATTCCTACACGAAGCGTTGGACGCTGCTGTCCCATTTGATTTTGGGGTGGTGTTTGGCGATCGCGCCTACGGGCGCGTGGATCGCGGTGCGTGGCTCGCTGGACAGCCCGGTTCCATTGCTGCTCTCGCTCGTTGTGACGCTTTGGACCGCGGGTTTTGACGTGCTTTATGCCTGCCAGGACTACGATTTCGATCGGCGCGAAGGTTTGCATTCGATCCCGGCGCGGTTTGGCATCGCGCGCTCGCTATGGATTTCGCGCGCGCTGCACGCAGGAGCATTCGCGGCGCTCGTTGCGCTATACTTCATAA
>DATBSG010000315.1:0-6660 GCA_036559945.1 Pyrinomonadaceae bacterium | reverse complement strand
AAGACAAAAGTCACTGCCAGGAGCAGCAATGATCCCGAGAATCGTATCAGCCGTCTATTTCGAATCTCTTTGGGCATGCAAGACCTTCGTCTGAGAGTATCGATCCAAAGCGGGCGATGCGTCGAACCATCACTCAGCTTCAGGCGCCTGATCAGGGCAAGTAACCACGCTGGGCCGATTATACACAGCGAGCGATTTAGCTGCACCCTGTGGCGCAGTCGCTTTCCTCTTCCAGAAAGTGTAAAAGACTCTGTCGTTCGAGTTTCGGCCGACGCCACAGCTTGGAAGCTTTTATTAATGGAAGGGTTTGTTCAAAGGGAAGAAATAAGTTTGCCAGTTACCGCACGCGCGGAGGCACAGGGAAACGAGCGCGCCAAACGCTACTTTCTGTGGTCGCTGCTCGCGGCCACGTCGGTACCGATCGGGTTCTTCATTTTGGTTGCGCCTTCGCACGGGACGATGGCCGGCATTGCGGGAATGAAAACAGTTTTCTTGTTTCTCGGAACAGCTCACGTACCTGCAACGCTTTACTTCTACACTGACAAACAATTCTCCGGCATCATCAATCCACAGCATCATCTTTAGCCACAAATGAATGAGGCCGGCATCACTGCCGGCCTCTTGCTTAATCGCAACGAAAAATATCGTCCGTCTAGAAACGCGACCGATATTCTGTCGAGTAAATAAAACCAAAAACCATGTGACGATAGTCACTGGGATTCGCGGTCAGCGTATCAATCCAGTTGTTGTAGCCGATAGTATCCGGATCTCGTCTCAGGTAACCTTTGTATTCCATATCCACAAAGGACGGGATGATGAACTTGTCGAAGACAACCTGGCTTTCCATAATGTTCCGTAACACGTCCGCGCGTGTCATGCTGCCATTCGTAAGACCATCAATAAGCGCTTGTTTGTTCGAGAGCGTAACGCCGGCGTTGCTCTCAAGCCCGTTGACGTATTGCGAAGGTGTCATGCTCGTAGGAAAGAGCGCCAAAAAGTCCGACCGCTGAACGAACGCGTTGATGTAAACAACTTTGGCAGCTTCTTCCTGCGCCGGCGAGTTTGAGCCGCCAATCTGTTGCAGGCCCGGTATGAACTCGGCATACGTGAGCGACGAGCGGCGGCTTCTTCCGGTGGTGGTATCTGTAATCGAACGGTTCAAGCCTACGTACCCGGATCTAAGCAGCCAGTAACCACGTCCCTGAAACTCGTATGATTGAACGAACCCGGCGGACATGTGCACGCGGTCACAATTCGGAGCGTCAAATTCGCCAAATCCCTGGTTTGGACACGGTGGCTGAATGTTGCCATTTCCATCCACCCCGCCTTGTATCGAAGCCACCCAGTTCTTAAATCCAATCGAATCTGGAAAGCGAGCGAAAAAGTCGATATATTGTTCCTGCACCAGGAAATCGACATCATCAATAGTGATCACCTGGTTGGTGCCGGGACGAAGACGAACCGGTTTCACCTTGACGTTGCCGTAGTAAAGTTCCGACGGCAAGCCCGGAGTTTCAGTTCGAATCTCGAGCGTAGGAGCTTGAGCGAGCGCAGCAACACTCGCAAACAAAATCAACAAAAGGGTAATGCCGGTCTTCTTCATAATGTCTCCTGGGTTCGGGCTCATAGTTGCCGCGGCTGGTCGGTTATCGTCTTTGGAGTATAGCTTTTGAGTAGCAAAACGGTCAACAAATTGAATTCAGGTTTGCCCACCTTAGCGGGCTCTGGAAATTTTGGACGCTTTCGGGCACGTATTGGTTGGAAAACAATCGATTCAGGAACAAGCCACGGGCGATCGGTCTTTTTGAAAGCTGATGCAAACTCAGATTTACAGCGAAAGCGGCGCTGCGCACGTTCTGCCGGCCGGTGACGAGGGCGCGATCGAGTTGTCGATCGTGATGCCGTGTTTGAACGAGGCGGAGACTCTCAGTTCCTGCATCGCCAAGGCGCGCCGCTTTTTGGACACCTTGGGCATTACCGGCGAAATTATCGTGGCGGACAACGGCAGCACCGATGGATCGCAGATGCTGGCGGCGCAAGCCGGTGCGCGCGTAATTTCCGTCGAGACGAAAGGCTATGGCAGCGCGATTCGCGGCGGCATCACAGCGGCGCGCGGTAAGTACATCATCGTCGGTGACGCCGACGATAGCTATGACTTCTCGAAACTCGTTCCATTTGTTAACAAGCTGCGGGATGGTTACGAGCTGGTGATGGGCAATCGGTTTCAAGGCGGCATCGAGCCGGACGCTATGCCATGGCTGCATAAGTACGTGGGTAATCCGGTGTTGACCGCCACCGGTCGTCTTTTCTTTCGTAGTCCGTGCAGCGACTTCCATTGCGGCCTGCGAGGCTTTAAGAAATCAGCAATCGAGAACCTCAATTTGCGCACTACCGGGATGGAATTCGCCAGCGAAATGGTCGTCAAGGCGAGCCTTTACAATCTGAAGATTGCGGAAGTGCCAACCACACTCTCTCCCGATGGCCGGTCGCGCAAGCCTCACTTGCGAAGTTGGCGGGACGGCTGGCGGCACTTGCGCTTCATGCTGCTCTACAGTCCGCGTTGGTTATTTCTCTATCCCGGATTGTTCTTGATGCTTGTTGGCGCCGTCGCCGGCGCGCGACTGCTGTTCGGACCAGTCCATTTCTCGGGAGTGACTTTCGATGTGCACACGTTGCTCTATGCGGCGATGTCGATAGTAGTCGGCTTTCAGACAATTGTGTTCGCCGTTTTCACGAAGGTCTTTGCGACTACGCAAGGCTTGCTGCCCGAGGATCCACGTCTTAACAAACTATTTCGCTACGTGAAGCTTGAGACGGGCATGATTATCGGCGGCGCGCTTTTGACGGTCGGTCTCGCACTGTCAGTCTACGCGCTTATTTCATGGCGCGCTCATCTGTTTGGACCTCTCGATCCGACCCATACTTTGCGTTTGGTAATTCCCGCCGTAACTCTTATCATGCTCGGCCTACAGACTGTGCTCTCGAGTTTCTTCCTGAGCATTCTCGGTCTAAAGCGACAACAGTGACCGCCACTGAAACTCCTGAAAACCGCTCATGGGCAAGAATCATCTGGCGCGTATCGCTGTATGCGTGGTTGGCGGCGATGTTCGTTATCGTTCTGCTCTCTGCTCGCGTCGCCTATCGCAAGGCGCTAAACACAGAGGAGTATGCCTATTCCTGCGATCAGTTTGGTTACCTGCGGATGGCAAAAGAAATTCGCAGCGCGGTGGCGGAACGCCGAAGTCCACAATTCAAGTTAGAGTCGCCGCAAACACGCGAACTGATTGAGTTCATGAAGTCGCGGAATGTTCCGCTGCCACAGTGGGAAGAGATGGTTGCGCCTCACGCCCATCATTACTTTCCACGTTCCGATGCCGTAGCCGTGCAGTATCCTCCCGGAACTGGGCTGGCGTTATCGATATTTCCCGAAGGCCGCGCGGTTTTTGATCTCAATCGGGTTGTAGTTTGGGTACTGGCCGCGGTCGGGATCCTGGCGCTGATCGTCGCAGTTGTGAAGAAGGCGTGGACGTCAGCGGCGTTGGTAGCGCTGGCCGCGGAGGTCGGGTTGCTGATGTTGGCCCGCGTTGGCACCGTCAGCTTTTCGATTAACGCCAGTCTGTTACCTTTGCTTACAAGTGTCTTACTGGCGCTCGCTGCCTTACGATTTCGCGCGGCGGGCCGCACCCCAGTCGCCTGGATCGTCGCGCTGGTTGCCGGTCTGACGTTCGGGTTTGCGATCTTCGTCAGAATAACGACGGTGATGATGTTGCCGGCTTTGATCCTGCTGTTATGGCCAAAGTCGAAACCGCTGAAACTCACAAATCTGGTCCTGCCATTAACATTGGGAGCCGTGCTGGTCGGAGTCCTGCCCGTGCTTCTTTATCAACAGCAAATATCCGGGGCCTGGTACTTGCCAACCTACGGAAGAATAGATGCGACGCCGCCGACCGTCTCCAGGCTCGAGCACCATTTTCTCTATTACTTCGGTGATGAGTTTGCCGCCGCAGACAATTGGGCGCTTCTCTGCGCGGTATTGGGATTCGCTGGTTTTGTGCTGCTACTGCGCGAGAGCACGGTTTCTAATCACGGGAACCGCTTTGGACTGAGTTGGCAACGGCTCGGTCTGGCTGCATTTGCGTGGTGGACATTGCCGACGATCTTCTTCCTGAGTCATGCTGTCCACGGACTCCACTACCAGATGCCTGGAACCTTCGGAGCTGTGGCGCTGATTGGATTTGGCGCGCTGGCGATCGAAGGCGGCAGTCGCGCGCCGCGAAAGGGTGGAAAGCGGCGACTCCTGGTTTGGGCGGCGGGCTTGACGCTGATTATTGTTTTCGTCGCCAGCTCTGTGATTCATTTGTGGCGTGAGGGATCGACTGCTCCGGCGCCGGCACAACCCATCTCACACCAAGCGGAAAGCTTGCCCGCTGAACTGACGGACAGTCACGCGTGGCTGTGGGCTGATTTGCTGACGGGAACCCTCTGGTATTACCACCAGAAACCGGCATTCAAAATTCAATTCAGCGATCCGCAAACGCGCGCGCTGCTCTTCAAGTACGTCTTTGACCGCGGCGACCGGCAATATCTGGTGCAGGACAGTGAACGCATGCAAACGTATATGAATGAGATTGCACAACTAGGCGGCAGTCTCGAGTTGCGCGGCAAGATCGAAGGGCAGCCATATTTCCTCGTTCACTGGCCTCCGACTGGGCCAGAGATTGGCAAAGCGAGTCGTTCAAATTAGCCGCGTTACTCTTAAACTAATAACTTGCTAATCCAAAAAAAGTGCACGACGCATTGGGCGATCGCGATCGCGCTCGGCATTCTTGGCACGGCGCAATATCATCGGGCGCAATTCACTACGCGCTTCGATACTTTTTTCGGCGACCGTGGCGATGTGCGCGGTGTCGTCTACTTCTGCGAACATTGGTATCAGTGGTTGCTGGGAAAGACGCAGTTGATGTCGCCCGGAATTTTTTATCCCACCAAAGGTACGCTCGCCTATTCAGACTTCCTGGTTGGCTACGCAATTCCTTATTCCGCCGTGCGAACGCTCGGGTTTGGCATGTTCTCGTCGATGGAAGTGGTAGTCATCCTCCTTGCCTTCTTCGGCTACATTGCCTGTTTTTTGCTCTTGAGGTACGCACTTCGATTTAGTCTGCTGCCATCCTGTGCAGGCGCGATGTTCTTTGCATTTAATAGCCCGAAGTTTTTTCAGACGGGACACCTGCAAATGCAGTACGTCGTGTTTCTGCCCCTCATCTTTGCGTGCGTGATTGTTTTCGCGCGCAAATCGGCGCAGCTAACTCAACGCAAGGCGGCTGCGTTATTGACTGGGGGTGCAACGCTCGCGTTACTTCAGGCGGTTACGGCCTTCTACTACGTATGGTTTCTGGTGTTTTGGAGTTCACTCTTCTTCCTAGTTTGCTTGATCCTGCCGCGTAGCCGCCGCTTCTTGTTCGCCTTGATTAAGCAGTTCTGGCCGGCGATGCTTTTCGCCGCCGCGATCACAGCCATTGGTTTCGCGCTTTTCCTTATCAGCTATCTCCCCGGACTTCGTCAGGGACAATGGTATCGCTATGACTACGTGATCCAGATGGTGCCACCGTGGTGGTCGCTGTTATCGATGGGCGACGGCAATTACCTGTGGGGCTGGTTGTCGGCAGCGGTGATTCCCGAGCCGTGGCCCGCCACGTGGGGAGAGTTGAAGGTAGGAATCGGCCTGGTGCCTTCGTTAGCCTGGATTGCCATTACGGCCTGGGCCATAACGCGCCTCAAAGACTCGCCGAAAACCGAAGCGGCCGGCAATGGCGTTTCCGCGGCAGCGCCTGCGTTTCTGATCGCGCTGGTTTCAGCCACGACACTCTTCTATTTAATCGGATTCAACTACGGTCACGACCATTCGCCCTGGTTCTTTGTCTACAAATTCTTTCCCGGAGCTAAAGCCATCCGCGCGGTCTCGCGTTATGTCATCTTCCTGTCGCTGCCGATGGCGATCGCATTTTCATTTGTCATTGAACGCGGCCTCCGCTGGGCCAGCCAACAAAAGGATTTGCCAAGACGACGCGCGTTGACAGTGGCCGTGGTCCTGGTGGCGGCGTTCGGGATCTTCGAACAGTTTGGCGTTTTCAAAGTCGGCGGCACAGGTTTTTCGAAGAAAGCGGAAGAAGCTTACCTGAAAGCGATGGCTAACAAGTTGCCGGGCGACTGCACGGCGTTTTACATCGCGCCCGGTTCAAACGGAAAACACAACGCTTTCGAATACCAATACGATGCGATGCTGATTTCAGCGATGACTCATATTCCGACCTTCAACGCCTCAAGCAGCCAGTTCCCGCATGATTGGTTCCTGTACGAGGTCAAGGACCCAGAGTACGAGAACAACGTGAAGCGTTGGATAGACCTCAATCACCTCAACAGCAAAGTCTGCCGTTTGGAGATTGGGCCACAGGTTGAGGCGTTCGACGTTCACGCGCCCGGGCCGCTTGACGATCCGGCGTTCTTCGTCCGGCAACAGTATCGCGATTTCACCGGACGCGAACCGAGCGCGGAGGAAATGAAGACCTACGTCGATAAGGCTCGAAATTGCAATCCACAGAATTCGTGCGATCGCGGCGAGATTGCTTTGGAACTATTTCGCACGACCGGCTTCGCTGATGA
>DATBSG010000314.1:0-7954 GCA_036559945.1 Pyrinomonadaceae bacterium | reverse complement strand
GAGGCGTAGCCTCGTTATCTTTCCTAATCAACGTCAGGCCAGTAAGGCAAAGTCTTACCGCCATGTGATGCGGCAAAGCCGCTATGCTGCGTCACTTGTCGGTTACCAGCTTGTAAGCGGCGAATTCCGCCAGAGCCCTTTCGACATTTTGCAACGCTTCTTCCGGCGTGACCTCGTATTGCGTGGCGATGTCTGCAGCAATCCCGTCAGGCGCGAGCCCTTTATCGAGGCCCTTCCAGATCAACATCGCGGTTTCGTTGAGCTGATAATACTTCTTCGTGTTTAGGTCGACGAGAATGCCTTCGACGCCGTCGAAATCAGTGAAGACGATATGCTCCTGTGGGATTGCGTTCATATTCGTGCCGATTAAGGCAGCGCCTCGATGTTTACATAGAACTTGAAACTGCCCGTCTGTTGAATGCCGAGCAGAAACTGGAGGTTGATCGAAGCGCCGTTTGCCAGTGGAGTTGCCAGAGTGACTGTGCCTGCTGACAGTGATCCGTTAAAGGCAGTTCCATTCGGCGATGATGGCGGTTGTTCCAAAGTCGTCCCCTGAACCGTCGCCGTGCAGGGCGGCGTGGCCGGCGCGCCCGTTGCCGCGCAAGTGCCCGCGTCATTTATCCCGGCCACCACCACCGCGCTCGACGTGCGTGCGCGCAGGTCAGCAATACCTGAAGGCGCAGGGAAGGTGGTCTGGTCGACAATGCGAAAGCGCAGTCTGGTGACGGACGCTCCGGTGTTGTTGACAAATCGTCTACGGATCGAGAGTGTTCCGAAGGTTGAATTGTTCGGTGCGTCTGACGTGAAGTCGCGCACCCGGTTCGGCGGGTTCGAGCTGGCAGTGGTTGCGTCGAGCAGGTTGACGGTAAACACAGCGTTGCGCTCAATGGGCGAAGAAAGATTCTCGGGTCCGGGCGCGCCAAGGCGTTGACCCGCGCCGGCGCTGGTGCCGTTCGTATCAACGAAGATGAAATCAGCAGCATTGTTGTTTGTATCCTTGACCGTGCTGCCCGACGGACACGGACCTAAGGTTGTGATCGAGCCGCCTTTGCCGCAGTTGTCGCGATAGAAACTGTAATCAATATCGAATGGCGTCAGCGCGGGATAACCGGTGCCTTCTTTGTAAAGCGTGTTCGCTTCGGAATTCGAGCCCACCGCGTCGAGCCGGTTAGCTAGAATATAACTGCCGCCCCCCGTGTTGTTGTTGAAGAGAGCGATGCCGGCGTTATCCGGAATGTCCGTCGTGTAGGTGGCGTCGCCGGTGGCCGTCGTGCCATTGCCCGCCGGATACGAAGCCAACGAGTACGCCACTGAGTTAACGCACAGATAATGGCCTTTGTTCGGGATAACGGTGCCGTTAGGAATCGAGCAGCGCGTCACGCCGTCAGACGCGGCGACGCCATAGCCGGTACCTGAAAGTGCCGCAACTGTGTGGTCCGCGCCCGACGCGTTGTAGATTTCGATGAACTCGTCGGTGGCGCCGGCCGGGCCGCGCACTCGAAACTCTGAAATGATGAGCTGTCCAGCAGTTGCCGTTACGTTCGGAGCCGGCGCCCCCTCTTGTTTTTTCTCACTTAATTGGGACGCGGCGCCAACTGTTACTTCAGGGGCGGACACCGTACTCACGCTGGTTGTGTTGCTCAAGCTCTGGATGTTGGCCGGAAGTACCAAAGGTGCGGCCACGCGAACTTGTTTCGCGGCAGCCGTCCGCGCCGAGCGGCGCTTGGCTTTCTTCTTCGGAGCCGCGGCTGCTTCAAAAGTTAAACTAGCAATAAGTACTGGCACTACGGCAAAAATCGCCGAACGGGTAGCGATGCGCATCTTGCTGTCCTCCTGCATATCGAAAACGAAAAGGTCACTCCTCACCCAAACATTAATCTCAGGCGCGAGTGATTATTGGATTTTCTTTTGATCGCCGAATAATAGCAGAATTTTTGTAGCTTATTTCGCGCCTCGCTGTCAACGGTCAAAAAGCTGATAGCAAAATCGCCATGCGGCAAGCCAATAACTGTCGCCAGCCTATTTCCTCTCTACGACCTGCAAACTTAAACGATCGCAGCTTTGGAACCAGAGTCAGATTGGTCATGGTAACTTGATTTCGTCTCGCGCATGACAACGCGCCGTGATCTTTCCGCTAGACAGAAGGTTCGAGCACCGCGGAGGCGAAGTAGAAGGCGAAATTGCCAAAACCGCTTTGGCCGGCTGGTTCAGATCGAAACTCGATCCGAATTCGTTGTTCGGCCGAGGCGCTCACTAATCCAGCTCTGCACTCGCGCCACGAGCCGTGGCCAGTCGATGAAAACAGCATAAGCCGCGATGTGGTAAGGAAAAGCAACATTCATGAAAAAGATCGTTCCGAGGTGAAAGAGCACGCCGAATAACAGAATCACACGGCGGGCGATTTTAGAGACGATCGCCAGAGGGAACGCGACCTCCCACAACACGACCACGATCACGACGAGGGTCATGATTTCGCGCATGCGTGGCAGCAAAAACGCCAGCCGGTAATGGGTATCGTGCAGATTGTCCAGCGAATGCAAGATCGCCAGGCTGGGTAAATTATCAGGATTGAAGTAGCCAAAGCCCGCGACGCGCAGCTTGATCAAAGCCGAGCTGAAGTATGACCACGCGAGCAAAGCTTGCATCAGCAGAATTGGATACCCGTAGGCGATGTCGCCTGCTCGCTTGTGAACTCGGCCAAGCAGCGAGTCCAGCGAGAACGCGTCGCCGCATGGCGTAAACGCCAACACGATCAGAATGTAAACGACCGGCATCTCGTCATGATTGAAATGGCCAAAGCTGCGCACGAGCCCTTCGAAAAAGAGGAAGAGCAGCGCGGCTGACTTGGTCGCGGCGCTGGTGAAATAACCCGCGGCGGCGGCGGCGAGCGACAGAATCAGGCCGCACTTGAGCGCGAGCATTCCCGTTGGCGTCACGAGCGTATCGTAGAAGCGCCACGGAAAGATCTGCATCGCGCCGGTGGGTCGCATTACGGTCGTTGGCAAGCGACCGAGATCCACAAAATCTGTGAGCAACAGATTCACCAGCACGAATCCGCAGATGGCTGCGCGAACCATCCCCAGCGCAGACGCATCGGTGGGCACAAGCCGCTTTAGAGTTCGACTCTCCATGATTGGATGAAGCGCTCGTAATTCGAGTAACTGCCGGGTTCCCAGCGATAGGCCTCCAGCGTGACCGCTTTTAATCGTTGAGGAGACGAAGGCGGCAAACGCGCGTTGTAGATCGCGCCCCACGCCTGCAGCAGTTCCGGCAGGCGCGCAGCCGGCGGCAAATTTTCAATTCCGCCTGAGGTTTCGAGCAACGCGATGTTAGCCGGGTGCGGTGAACGGATTGAGAAGCTTTTATTTTCGGCCGTGGCGGCGACCAATCCCCACGTCCGGCCCGACAGAGCGTTAGTTAACTCGACCGGCGGCAACGAGATGGTTTCGCCGGTCGCTCGTTCGCCGCGCATCACGTAATAGGTTCGCCCTGCTTGCAGATCGCCGCCGGCCATCATCATCGTCGACGCGGCAAACGGGTAAAGGTTACGGACAAATACGAAGGCTATCAGCAGAGGACCACAGAGCAGCAGAGTTAGTGCGGCATAGCGGACTCGCAACCAACGCTCGCTTGACGCGTCAGAATTGCGTCGCTCGCCCTCATTCAGTGAAGGATTACGCATGCGCTGGTTGGATTGGTTGAGTCGCTCGAGGCGAGCACCGTTTTCAAGCTACAACTGTTTGCATAATCGGCAACGCGCGCGCGGACTTTTCCGGCGAGTGCCATGACGCTTTCCGAAACGTCTTTAGGCAGAAGAGGCACGGTGAACCAAGGCTCAGATCCGGCTGGGTTTTCTCGGCAGCGAAGCGCGCCAATGCCTCCCGCCGTCGGCTGATCTGCAAGTTGGCCAAATCCTGCAAGCGAGCGAACGCCGCGGCGAATGACTCGTGATTAAGATCGGCCAGGACGTCCGTCTCATCAGTCGCGCCGCGGTAACCCGAAAGGTTGCAGCACAACGAAAGCCGCCCACGATAGTCGATGTTGCAACTTCGCGTGGCGAGCGCCGAACACGGGGCGGCCGGATCAATGTTGTAGTAGCCGACATCAAGGCTGACCTTCATTTTGAGCATCCGCGCGAGCATTGCTACTTCTTGTTCGGCAGCCGTGCGCTCTTCGGCGCTGAGGCCTGATTGTTCTTCAGACTCGCTGGAGGTTGGGAGCAGATGGCTGAAGCTGGTGGCGGAAGCTCCCATCCGCGCGGCAAACAACGCGATTTGTTCCAGCGACGATAAAGTATCTTTTCGAATTACGGTCTTGACTACAAACGGCAACTCCGCCCGCCGGCAAATCGAGAATGCCCGCACCAACCGCACAAGCGATCCCTGGCCGCGCCACCGATCATGAGCTTCGCGCGTGGCGCCATCCAGACTGAAAGCCACGTGCGTAAGTGCTTCGCGGCTACTTCTGATCGCCTGCCAAACGCGCTCGAAGTGCCAGCCGTTAGTCACGAAGCTGCACCTTAATCCTTCTTTGGCGACGGTTTCGATTACCTCTTTGAGGTTCGGATGCAGCGTGGTTTCGCCGCCGGTGAACATCACGTGTGAAGCGCCAATTGTGTCGCGCGCTTCGGCCACGACGCGTCGCAGCAATTCAACTGAGAAAAAATTCGCGGGGGCGTGGTAGAGCGCGTCTTCGTCGCGCAGGCAGTAGCTACAATGCAAGTTGCAGATGTTGGTGAGTTCGACAATCAAACGCGGCGGCCCATAGTCGCGCAGGCGGCCTCCATTCTCGATCGTAGCCACTTGATGCAGGGCCGTGGTCATTTTATTTGGCTCAACAGGTAAAGACTGGTGTACTCAGAGTCTCCAAGCAAGTCCGACCCGGCTGCCAGTTCGAACCCTTTTGCCTGGCGAGCAAGCTGCGCCAGGACGCGCAAGTGCGCCTCCGCGATGGGTTTGTCATAACAAGCCCAAGGGCACATTCTCAACAACCGGGCCATCGTCTCCGCAGTGGCAAGCGCGCGAGTTCTCGTGCGCGCGCTATTGGTGATCGAGGAAAACAGCAAAGTAGTGGGCAGGCACTTTTCCCTAAACGTCCGCGGAAAAATGGTTCGCGGTTCGAAGCGCCGCTTCGCCGGGTCGTACGCCTCTACTTTGTTTGCGACCAAATCCAAGTCACGAAATCCTTCGACTGTGAAGCTTTTCTCGTGGAGCGCGAAGGCGCGACGGAGCGCGTGCGCTTCAATCTGGCCGCCGTTCTCGAACAGCCACACGGAATCATCGGAAAGATATTGCCAGCCGGCCAGAACTAGCTGCGTTGCCAGCGTCGATTTGCCGGCGCCGGAGGGCCCAACGATCAGAACCCCGTTTCCCTCAGGCGCAATCAGTCCCGCGCTATGCAGTTGATACAACCCACAGCGTCGCGTGGCGGCCATCGCCGCGTTAAAAATCAAGCGGGCCAGTGCTGCCCCTTGCGGAAGGCGAACCGGATCGAGCCAAATACGGATCTGCGTTGGCAGGACGCCAAGCGTGCTTACGACTGAACCGTTATTTTCAAAGAAGTACGTGTTCGAATCAGCCCAACACATTCCGCCGTCCGTTACGTCGAACGGTTCCAGATCGGGCGGCGGCTGGGGCCTTGTGCCGGTCGCACTTATGATAATCCTTACCTGAGGCTGAATCGTCTGCGGGCCATTAACGCTACTGACATGCCATGCCTCAAAGTAGGCGGCACAGAGGCGGGATAGACGCTCATCGCTTGATTCAACAGAAACAAAACGACCGGCGATCGTGAACCACTGCGCGAAAGCCGGCCTCTTGAAATCCTTGATGCACGCCCCGCGACGTTCAGAGCTAACTACTGTCTCCATCGCAAGAGGGGGATCTCCCAGAACATGAGCGTTGTCAGTTCGTCACTCCGCTATCGACGGCCTGAAAGAAGGTTGTGGCTTCCAATACGTCCACGGGCACCGAAATCTCTGGTGCCACAAACCTTTTCTTCTTCGGTTCCACAACATCCGGCGAATCAGAATCGGTTTCAGATGCCTTTGCTGAAGTTTCCTTGCTCAAGTCAAAGTTGTTCACAGGGATCCTCCTGAATATTCGTGCAATTCCTCGTTTCGGATTTTGGCGCAACCGCAGTGGCCACAGATTCTACGACTTTTTTTCTGGGCCGACAAGCACCATGCGCAAGGGCCGCCGTTCCTGGGTTTGCAAGTTGGCCCGCAGATACAGGCGAATATTCGGCCCCAATTGCTGGAGGGCCGAGTCAATCGATGTTTGAGAAATCGAAACCGTAACCGGATCGGCCACTTCGTTTCGCACTTCGAGTGGTACACTCAGCTCGTTGGCGATCGCATAAAGCACTACCACCAACGGCTGTTTCCTGGCCTTCACTGTCAAAAGCCCTTTTTCGTATTTGATGTTCAGTTCCTGCTCTTCCTTCTCTTTTGGATCAGTGCCGGTGTCCTCAGTATCGCCTTCGATCACCATCACGTCTGAATTGCCGCGGACGACAGCATTTTCCGCTGGCGGGGCCTCGTTATAACCCTGCAAATAAATTCCCAAGGGCCGAGGCGCCTTTCCCGGAGTCGTGTCTATTTCATAATCGATAAAGACCTGCGGCGCCAACTGCTGCATCGCGGGTTCCAGCACCAGATCACTGAAATTCGTCGTCACCGGATGCTTTTGCATGATGGGCGTGACTGCTACGGGAATTCGCAGCCGCCGTGACAGTTCAGCCGCGATGTCTTTGAGGCTCGCATCCCGCGCCTTGAGCGAGATGCCAATGATCTGATCGTCAGTAACACTCAACGTGAATGGTGGCTTTGATTCCTTGGCGGGCTGCTCAGACTTGTTGCCATTTGTCTTATCGGTCTTCGCTTCGGTCTTTGTGTTCGTGCTTGCCGAAACGGAGGGTTCTGTTTGTCCTGCTACGACTGCGGCCAAAGTTACGACGACCGCGATTGCCACCGCGAGGCGGGTGAAAAGCATTGAGACGAAGGGGAACTTATTTTGTACGAATTTGGTAGAACTCAACATCCTGGTTTATCCCGACGGGTCTTTTATAGCGGGCAACCTATCACAGAACGGAAAATGCGGTCAATTTGGGCTGGTCCAATTGATGATTTACGAGAGCTGACTCTTGTCTTCATATTCCCCCGGCACAACGCGGGCCTTTGAAAAGAATTGCTTCGATTCCCGTTCTCGCAAATGCATCGAGCAGTGACGCGAGTTCATCGACAAAGATCAGGTTCCGCGCCGCATTCTCCTGATGGTCTTTCCGAAACTGTTGGAGGATGTCAGGAGGAACAATATCCTTGATGGAATGTTCAAGTTGCCGATAGGCCAAAGGCACCAGCGAATGCCTGCGTGTGAGCCGGTAGAAATAATCCCAATCGAAACTACCCGCGACGCTCGCACGCAGCCGTTCGCACTGTTCTTCATTCAGTTCCGCGCGCGCCAAAGAAGCAGCGCTTCGCTTTCCCTTTGAAGTTTGAGAGCAGTCATTTCGGTCAGTCCCGCTTATCAGTCGCTACCGCGTGAGGTTTTATCATGACTCTGGCGGCTTTATGAACCAGCGTTGCGTGGTAAGGGTTCATAAAACCATTGGAGTAGAGAAAGACAAAGCGTATCATTCGAGTGATGCTCAACGCGGGAACCCTTACATTTCAGGAGTTTGCCATGCGCGAACAACTGCCCTTGGCGACGATTCACGATGCCGTGCTCGAATTCTTGCGCGGGCGGGATGATGCTGTTGTATTTGGCGCACAGGCTGTCAATGCCTATGTCGACGAGCCCCGAATGAGCCAGGACATTGATCTTGTTTCCACGCGCGCGACGGAGCTTGCTGAAGAACTGCGCGAATATCTGAGCGAGCGTTTTCACATCGCCGTTCGCGTGCGCGTGATCGGCGCCGGCAAGGGTTATCGCCTGTTTCAAATTCAGAAGCCGCG
>DATBSG010000313.1:0-4701 GCA_036559945.1 Pyrinomonadaceae bacterium | reverse complement strand
AGATCACCAGCCGCGATAATTCCCTGCTCCGCCGCGCTCGTGCCGTGCGCGATGGAAAGATTAACGAATCGATTTTCGTCGAAGGTTTGCGCTTATGCGAAGAGGCGTTGACCTCGAATCTGCAAATCGAGGCGGTTATTTATTCCGATCAGATTGCCCGGAAGAAGCGCGCCGCAAAGTTAATCGAGCAAATTACTGATATCGCAAAACACTCGGCCTCGGTGAGCGAGAAACTGCTGGAATCGATCTCCTACACCAAGACACCGCAGGGGATCATCGTCCTTGCCGCACGTCCTGATAACGACGAAGGAACTTTCAGCGAGAGGCAACCTGCTGCGCCGCTCGTTGTCGTGCTGCACGAGACAAACAACCCGGTTAACGTCGGCGCGATCATGCGCACTGCCGAAGCCGCGGGCGCTACCGGTGTCATCACGACTGCCAAAACGGCCGACCCATTTTCGCCAAAGGCGCTGCGCGGCGCGATGGGCTCCGCGTTTCGCTTGCCGGTTCGGAGCGGCGCTGCATTCGCAGAAGCTATCGACTGGTGTCGTTCGCGAAACGTTCAAACGATCTGTGCGGATGTCGCGGGTTCAGCAAATTTCGCTGACAGTGATTGGCGCAAACCAAGCGCACTAATCGTCGGCCGCGAATCTAGTGGCCTTTCGGGAGATGAAATGGCCAAAACCGACCAGGTGGTGCGCATCCCAATGCAGGGCGCCGCAGAGAGCCTCAATGTCGCAGTGGCCGCTGGGATAATCCTATTCGAGGCTGCAAGACAGCGTGCGCTGAACTAGTGTATTTTGGTTCTGGAAATCACCCCGTGAACAGTTTGACGCCGTAATCGTATTATCAGACGTATGGCTGAAGAACAAACTCCAAAACGTCGCCGCGACACCATCGTTCCTGAGCGCCTGATGCGTCGCGTGCTGGAAGGTGTCGGCGATGTCGTCGATCGCAAACTCGGCCGCACGCCGGACACCGAGAGCGGCATCACCACCACTGATCATCTGATTCGCCGCATGAATGCGCTAATTGATGAGCGGGTTCGTAACGATAAACGCCGGGGCCGCATCGCGCCGCATCACTTAAAACTTAAAGTGGAGTGGGGTAAACATTCCGAAACCGCTCCGGAAGTAACGAAGCGGCTTGAACAGGAAGTTCTGGCGGCGGCCATCGATCATATCAATGATAATCGGTATCGCACGCTGGCGCCGGTGACGATCGACACTGACATCGATATCTTCACCAAGGGCATAGCAGTCGATCCAACCTACGGCGAATTCGAAGACCAGCTAAAACAGGAAGACCTTGAGCGAAAGACCGGCAAAGGCGCGTTAAAGGCGCCTCGCGAAGCAGAGGGAATACAGATGAACGCGCGCATCTTAACTCCCGACGGATCCCGCGAAGTGTCGCTGACGTTCATCCCCGGCGGACGGCGAGTCAACGTGGGCCGCGCGACGGACAACGATCTGCATCTGAATCACGGCAGCGTCTCGAAAATTCACGCCTCCCTCAGAATGGATAATCTGGGCACGCTGTTGGTAGCCGACACGGGATCGACCAACGGCACGCACATCAACGGTCAGCGCATCCCCTATGGTGAAGCCCGCCCCATTAACGAAGGAGACTTGATCGCGTTTGGCGACGTCGAGGTCCGCTTCCGTAAAATCACTTCCTGAGATGCCGCTCGCATTTTTCTTCTTCCAGTCCGCAACACCTACGCCCGCACCCTCGCCGGAGAAACTGCCCGCGTGGCTGACGCTCATCTTCGTCATTGGCATCGCGTTGGTTGCGCTGCTCTTACTGATCTCGCTGGTGCGAAGTTGGCTCACGCGCTCGGGTGGCGCGGCCCATATCCTTGTGAATCTGCCGGGCGAAATAAGAAAGCGTTTGGGCGCCACGGCGACGAATCGTGGCTTAAGAGTTTGGCGCTGGTTGTTTGTGCTCATTGCGATCGGCATGTTTGGTTTTCATGTTTACTGGGCGCGCTATGCCGCTGAACGCAACCCGAAATTTCAGGAGATGAGTTACAAGGATCTCCGCAACCGCCGCTTTTCAGAATCTACCTTGCGCGGATGGATTTACGATCGTAAAGGGCGACCGCTGGCTTATTACAAGAAAGACAATGAGGGCGAGATCGAACGCGAATATCCGATGGATTCAGCGTTCGCACACCTGTTTGGCTCGGACCGCGGGGAGCCGGGGCTTGAGCGCGCGCTGTTTGGAACTGAAAGCGGAGCCGTGCCTGAAGTCTGGCAAATCATCCGCGGCGAAACCATCGAGCGAAAGCTGAACAAAGACTACACGCTGACGATCGATCGCGACCTGCAGCAGGCGGTCGTCGACCAACTCAAGGGCAATCACGGAGCGGTAGTCATCTTCAATCCGCAGACCGGCGAAGTGCTCGCGCTTTACAGCAATCCTTCGTACAGTCTGAAGCAGGTGCAGGATGAAGCGACGTGGATCAAGCAGGACAAAGATCGCAAAGAAAAGCCGCTGCTCAACCGCGCGTTGAATGAATACTACGTGCCGGGTTCGACGTTCAAGACCGTGATGATGTACACGGCGTTTCGCAACGGCATGCAGAACACTCGCTTCAACACGAGCGGCGGATTCAGCCCGCCCGGCTGCAACAAAACAATCACCGACGATAACGGCGGCTGCGAAGCATGCGGCAACATCGGCATCGACCAGGCGTATCAACATTCGAGCAACATCTATTTTTCGTATCTCGGAACACAGCTTGGCGGCGAGAGAATCCGCGATACAGCGAAGCTGCTCGGGATTGGCGCTTACGACAGCGTGAGTGGCGAAACCCAGGGCCGGCGCGAACCTGAGATTTGGAACGCCAGCAGCAACGCGGTCAAGACGGCCATCGCGCCGACTGAATCGTGGTTGAAAGCCGGTAAGCACTCGACCCGCTGTGAATTGATGTACGAAGGCTACGGCCAGGGTTATGCATCGCAGATGACGCCGTTTCAGATGGCGTTAATTATTTCGGCAGCAGCGAATTTGGAAGGCAAGTTGATGAAGCCGAAGATCGAGCTTGATCGGCCGAATGAAATGTTCGCGCAGGTGCTGACGCGCGATCAGGCGAGTACCATTCGCGGCATCATGAACATGGTGACTGAAGGCGGGACCGGAACCAGTGCCATGGCGCCGGTGAAGGCAGCCGGCATACGCAGCGGCGGCAAGACCGGAACAGCGCAGAAGGCCGTGCCGGTAATCGATCCCAAGACCGGCGAGCCGCAGCGAAAGTTGGTCACCGAGCACGACTTCAAAGGCAACATCATCGGTCAGCATTACGAGACTGTTTTCTATGACAAGCTGCGAAGCGACGCCTGGTATTTGAGTTTTGCGCCGCTTGAGAAGCCGGTGATGGCCATGGCGGTGCTGCTCGAAGGTCCCGGACCGGGCATCAGTTTTTACGGCGGCAAGAACGCGGCGCCGATTGCCGCACAGTTGATTTTGAAGGCGAAAGCGCTTGGCTATTTTGGTGGGAATACGAGCACGGCACCTCAACAGCAGCAGTCGAGATCACGGCCGAGGGCAACTCCTCAATAGTTCAATGAAGAACCGTCTGTCATCACATCTGTTCGTTCTGCTCGCTCTGATTGGCGTTGAAGTTGTCGGCTACTTCGCGATTCATCGCTCCGGACTAATACGCGGTTACGAGACGTCATGGATTGGTGGCGCGCGCGATCTCTTGATGTTCTTTCCCATCATCGTGGTCGCGCTCTGGCTCTCGCGCGCGAAACGCTTCAAAGGAAGCTGGGCGCTGTACACAACCGCGATACTTCTCTTCTCGATCGGATTGCTGGTGCAGTACCGGCTGTACAGTGATCCTGAATACAACGCGCGTAACAAGGCAGCAGCGCGCCAGGAGAAAACGCAGGCGCTGCGCATTCGCTACATCAACGAAAACTACGACGCGAATAAACGCGCGCTGATGGGCTTGCCGGGGGCGCCTCCCGCGAATGAAGAAGCGCCCGCGAAAGAAGCAAGCTATACCACCGCAAACGCCTTGACGTCCGGCTACACTTGGGTGCCGATTCTTTCACTGATCGCCTTCGCGATCGCCTTTTCATTCTGCGCCAGCGACGGTTTCCTTTCGTGGATTCAGCGCAACAGCTTCATCATTGTTCTGATTACTTTGATTCCGTTGGCGATCGCGATCGTCACATCGAGCGCCGGCAAGGCGCTCGGCAATACCACTCCGTGGGAGCCGGCGAAGGTTCCCTTCCTGCTCGGCTTCGCGGGAATCCTGACGGCGCGCTACAAGGACCTGGCCCGCACATACTGGGGCATTCCGCGCGCACGCGACATCATGCCCCTGATCGTGATGGCCGTGATTCCGTTCATTCCCTTCTTTGCGTTGAAAGATTTCGGGCAGATGCTGATCTTCAGCGGCGCCTACGCGACACTTTATCTCGTGGCGGTGCGCCGCTGGCCGCAGTTGCTGGTCTTCGTCGGCTCGGTGGTGCTGGTGATTTCGATTCTCGTCATCGGCGCTCTGCCGCGCGACGTTCAGGAGAAGTTTCCGCTGCTGCCGACGATGGCGCGGCCAATTCAGCGCGCCCTGCCGGCGCGCATTCAGCAGCGCTTTCACCTGTGGCTCGATGGTTTCGATCCGCCATCCCCGGAAACTTCCTGGTGGAAAAAAGAGTACGAAGAAGCGTTGGCTGAGAACCCGCGCTTGAA
>DATBSG010000312.1:0-8158 GCA_036559945.1 Pyrinomonadaceae bacterium | reverse complement strand
CACGACCGGCGAACGTTAGCGGAAATGAGTCGCGCGTCGTGGGAGACAGCACAGGCTTACACCGTCGCCCGTATGGTGCAACGGTATAGCGAAACTTTTGCCGAGATAGCCTCGCGCGGTGTTTCGCGCGTTTTCCGTGATGGGGGAGGTCGCGATTATCCACTAATGCCCTCTTGCGTCTCCCGGTATCCCCCGTGGCTAAGAAAAATAAAGCTAATGCTGCTGGCCGGGCTTGAAAAGGCGCGGGCACTTTATCAGCGCTGAGCGCCCATTGCCGTTCTGGCGAACTTGTCCAGGAAGTTCGACACTGCAACCTACAAACAGCAGTTAAGATCGGAACTAAACATGGGAATGCGGCCATCATGCAGTTGGTGAATTACCCCTGATGCCGCTAACATGCACCAGCAGTTTTTCGATCCAAAACATACAACTCTGAAAGGCAAATAATCTATTGAAGAAGGCATTGATCACGGGCATTACCGGCCAGGATGGCAGTTATCTGGCTGAGTTGCTGCTCGCCAAGGGTTACGAGGTGCACGGGATTATCCGCCGCGCTTCGACCTTTAACACCGGCCGCATCGATCATTTGTACACCGACCCGCACATCAACGGCGTGCGGTTGTTCCTGCACTACGGAGACATTGCGGATTCGACCAACCTAATCAAGCTGCTTTACCAGATTCAACCGGTGGAGGTCTATCACTTGGCAGCGCAGAGTCACGTGCGAGTCAGCTTTGATATACCGGAATATACTGGCGACGTGACCGCGCTCAGCACTATCCGGATTCTTGAAGCGCTTCGCCAAACCGGAGTACGTTCACGTTTCTATCAAGCCAGCAGCTCTGAAATGTTTGGCAAAGTGCGTGAGGCGCCGCAGTCGGAAACGACTCCGTTTTATCCACGCAGCCCTTATGGCGCCGCAAAAGTTTATGCTTACTGGGCCACGGTAAACTACCGCGAGTCTTACGGAATGTTTGCGTGCAATGGGATTCTTTTCAATCATGAATCGCCACGGCGCGGAGAAACTTTTGTGACCCGCAAGATCACACGCGCTGTCGCTCGAATTAAAGCTGGGCTCGATCACAAACTTTATCTCGGTAACCTTGAGGCCAAGCGCGATTGGGGCTATGCGAAAGAATACGTGGAAGCCATGTGGCTCATGCTGCAGCAGGATGAACCTGAGGACTACATAGTGGCCACCGGAGAGACACATTCGGTACGGGAGTTTTTGGAAGAGGCATTTTCGTGTGTCGGGCTCGACTGGCGCGATTATGTCGAGATCGATCCCAAATACTATCGTCCCGCCGAGGTCGATTTGCTGATGGGTAACGCGGCGAAAGCAAAAGCAAAGCTGGGCTGGGAGCCGAAAACGACGTTCAAGGAATTAGTGCGCATCATGGTCGATGCGGACCTCGCCGCGGAGACACAAATCGGAGGAGAACGCGGTGGAGCTTTCGGATAAGCGAGTTGTTGTCACCGGCGGATCCGGTTTTCTTGGTTCATTCGTCGTGGAAAAATTGCGCGCGCGCGGGTGCGAAAATATTTTTGTGCCGCGCCATGCTGATTACGACTTGCGCGATCGCGACGACATTATGCGGCTCTATGAACAGACGCGGCCTCACGTTGTGCTGCACCTGGCCGCGGTCGTCGGAGGAATCGGCGCAAACAGCGCAAACCCCGGCCGCTTTTTTTATGACAACGCGATCATGGGAATTCAGTTGATCGAGTACGCGCGGCAATACGGCGTGGAGAAGTTTGTAGCTGTCGGCACGGTATGCGCGTATCCAAAATTTGCGCCGGTCCCCTTTCGCGAGGACGATCTCTGGAACGGTTACCCGGAAGAAACGAACGCGCCATACGGCCTGGCAAAAAAGATGATGCTGGTGCAGGCCCAGTCCTATCGCGCCCAATATGGCTTCAACGCCATCTTTCTCTTGCCGGTCAACCTTTACGGCCCGCGCGATAATTTCGATCTGGAAACTTCGCACGTGATCCCCGCGCTCATCCGCAAAAGTTTCGAGGCCAAGCAAGCGGGGCGAAAGGAAATCGTCCTTTGGGGTGATGGGTCGCCGACGCGTGAGTTTCTTTACGTTGAGGATGCCGCTGAAGGTGTTCTGCTGGCGACTGAAAGATACGACGGCGACTTGCCCGTCAACCTCGGCACGGGCGAGGAGATTTCAATCCGCGACTTGTCTCAAGTAATAATTTCCGAAGTCGGTTTCGACGGCCAAATTGTTTGGGACCAAAGCAAACCGAATGGGCAACCCCGCCGCGGACTGGACGTCAGCCGCGCAAAGGAATTATTCGGCTTCAGCGCGCCGCATCGCCTGCGCGACGGGATTCCCAAGACCGTCGAGTGGTTCATGGAAAATCGCGCTCATCTGCGCGAAATTACTTTCGATCAAAAGCCTGAGTCGGCAGGCCAAGCGGCCCGCACGTCCTGATCGGTTTTTGCACTCGGCTCAATTCGCCGTCACTTGGGCTCGCTCGCGCGTCGCTTCGACAATTTCCTCAAGGATCTTCTTCATGTCATAAATGTAATCCCAGCCGGGATAGTCGCGTTTGAATTTGCGCACATCGCTAATCCACCAAATATGATCGCCTGAACGCGCTTGATCGGAGAGCGTGTACTTGAATTCTTTTCCGGTGAGTTCTTCCGTGTACGCAATCGCCTCAAGCATCGAACAGTTGCTGTGGCGCGAGCCGCCGATGTTATAGACCTCGCCGGCAATCGGCTGCTGAAAGAAATTCCAGAACGCCGTGACGAGATCGTACGAATGGATATTGTCGCGCACCTGCTTACCCTTGTAGCCATAGATTGTGTAAGGCTTGCCGGTCAGCGCGCATTTCACGAGGTAAGCCAGAAATCCATGCAGCTCCGCGCCTGAATGCGCCGGCCCGGTGAGACATCCTCCGCGAAACGTTCCTGTCTTGAGTCCAAAGTAACGACCAAACTCCTGCGTCAGCACATCAGCCGCCACCTTGCTGACGCCAAACAAGCTGTGCTTGGACTGATCGATGCTCATCTGCTCATCGATGCCAAATTCGTGGTAGGGATGGCTTTCTTGAATCTCCCAACGCGTTTCTTTTTCCACGAGCGGCAGAAAGTTCGGAGTGTCTCCGTAGACTTTGTTGGTCGACGTGAAAATAAAAGTCGCGTCCGGCGCGAACTGTCGCGTCGCTTCGAGCATGTTCAAAGTGCCGTTGGCATTGACTGTGAAGTCCGTGGCCGGCTCGCGCGCGGCCCAGTCGTGACTTGGTTGCGAGGCCGTGTGAACGACCAGGCTAATCGACTTCCCCAGGCTCGAAAACAATTTGTTGATTGACGGAATGTCGCGAATATCCGTCGCGTAATGCTGGTAATGCTTTAGTTCTTTTTTTAGTTGTTCAGTGTTCCAGGCAGTTGACGCATCGGACCCGAAAAAATATGCGCGCAAATCGTTGTCGATACCCACGATCTCCATGCCTTGCGCGTGCAGAAACCTGGCAGTCTCGCTGCCGATAAGACCTGACGAACCTGTTATGACTGCTACGGACATTCAGCCGAATCCTTCCAACATGAATTGTGAGAAACGGTTTTTGCGCGTTGTGCTCGCCAAATGTAGCACACTTTGTGCACCGGAACTGATGTAGTACCATGCCTATTCGGAAATTGATGAGCACCACCGAATCACCCTCAAAAAAATCGCAACCGCTCGTTTCAGTCGTAACGCCAACCTACAATCAGGCGGCATTTCTGCGCGATACGATTGAGAGCGTGCTGGCGCAGGACTATCCAGCAATCGAATATCAAATTATCGATGACGGTTCGACCGATGACACGCCGAGATTTCTTGAAGAGTACATTCGTCGTGCTTGGATCGAACGGCAAGAAAACCGCGGCCAGACGCCCACGATAAACAAGGGGTGGGAGCGTTCGACCGGTGAAATCCTCACTTGGCTGAATTCCGACGACACGTTTCTGCCTGGCGCGGTCAGCACTGCGGTGGCTTATCTCAACGACAATCCGGACGTCGGCATCGTCTTTGGCGACACTCTATTTACGAATCCGGATGGAAGTCCGATCGAGCGCTCGCAACATCGATCCGGTTTCGATTACGAGTGGTTCGTGCGTGAATGTGTAAATCCGATTCCGCAACCGTCGGCTTTCATCCGGCGTTCGGTGATCGAAGACATAGGAATGCTCGATCCTGAGTATTACTATTTCATGGATTGGGATTTCTGGTTGCGCGCCGGCGTCAATCACCGCATCGCTTATTTTCCCGAACTGCTTTCGACTTATCGCTTGCATGCTGAGTCAAAGACAGTCGCACAGGCAAACAAGGCAGCGCCCGAGTTGGAATACATGTACCGGTATTTCTTCGCGCAGGATCTGCCGCCAAAGATTCGGGCTTTAGAGAAAGAAGCGACGGTCAACATGCTGTTCACTACGGGCGGTTATTACCTGAAGGCAGGTAATCGCAAGGCGGCCGCCAGCGTTGGTTTAAGAGCGCTGCAGCGATCGCCGGGACGCTTCTATCGTCCCTCACTCATTCACAAACTTTTCTATTGCCTTTGCGGTGAGAGTTCGTGGTATAAGCGCGGCCGGCAGACTTATCATCGGGGCCGCACCGCCGTGGCCAGCTGATCCAGAAATTTCCCGCCAAGCGAGTATGTACATTACTTAATCGGAGTTTTGCGCGGCAATGGCCTCGCTCGCCGGAATGCTGCAAGCGCGCGTACAGCGAGTGACGGGCATTGATGAGAATGTGTATCCGCCGATGTCGACGATGCTGCCTGGCGTCGTCGTTTCTACTCACGATGCAACGCGGGTGGAGGTTGATACGTCATCGTTCCGCGAATGACGTGCAGTTTGAGCTGGAACTTCAGTGGCGCGACTTACTACGAACCTTGATGAACCGCGTTCCTGATTCTGAACAAACCTAATGAACAAACGATTGTCTCTGCTCTTGGAGAAAATCGGTTACTGTGACTAAACTTTCATTGGAACATTCCGCTCGCCCGTCTCGAGATGGTCTTGCTTTACAGTGCGTACCAACGAGAACCAAACTGAAGCAGGGGGGCTGAGAATCAGCGTGGTCGTTCCCGTGCGCAACGAGGAGAGGAGCATCACCAAGCTGCTTGACGCACTGCTCGGTCAGACGCGCCCCCCCGACGAGATTGTGATTACGGATGGCGGCTCGACAGATGCGACCGTCAGGATGATAGAGAGCTACGTCGGGCGCGACACGCCCGTTCGTCTGATTCGCACTGCCGCCGCGCTTCCGGGACGCGGTCGCAACCTGGCGGCTTCAGCAGCAACGTGCGAGTGGCTCGCCTTCATAGACGCGGGCGCTCATCCGGACAAGAACTGGCTGGACCAATTGGCGCGCGGCGTCGAGCGAGACCGCGCGGCGGACGTGGTTTACGGAGGTTATGAACCGGTGACCGATAGCCTGTTCACAGAGTGTGCGGCCCTCGCCTATGTTCCGCCGGCGGTCGAACTTTCCGGCGCTCTCATTCGCCCGCGCTCTATTATCTCCGCGCTGATGCGCCGCGACGTCTGGCGCGCCGTCGGCGGTTTCCCCGAACATTTGCGCTCTGCCGAAGATCTGCTGTTCATGGAGAAAGTTGACCAGGCGAAGTTTCGTTCCGTTTATGAACCGCACGCGCTGGTCTACTGGGACTTGCAGCCCAGCTTCTGGCGCACCTTCAAACGCTTCACTACTTATTCGCGCAACAACATCCGCGCGGGCCTCTGGCGGCGTTGGCAGGCCCCTGTCATGTTCCGCTACGCTGCGCTGCTTTTGCTTGCTTCGCTCGCCGTCATGCTGGGACGTTGGTGGCTTCTGCCGGTAACGGGGTTGTGGCTGTTGCTGCTCGTCGCCCGCGCGATTGTCGCTTTGCGGCGAAACCGAAGCCACCTACGGGGCGGTTTAGGGCGAGACGCGTTACGTTTGCCGGTGCTTGTCTCCCTCATCGCCACGCTCGACGCGGCGACAATCATCGGCGGCATAGATTGGATCTTGAAAGATAAACTGCATCTCGGGAACAGGCCGGTAGGCATTGGCCACACCTAAACGAAACGGATCGGAATTTGAGTCAGAAAAGAGCATTAATCACAGGGCTGACGGGGCAGGACGGGAGTTATCTTGCCGAACTCTTGCTCGGGCAGGGCTACGAAGTTCACGGTCTGGTGCGGCGCGTGGATTAGAGGATCCACGCGATTCAAAAGCATCGATCGAGCGCCAAATCGAGGCGGTTGCCGCTCGCGTATCCTTACGGAATGACGACGGACGAGATCGCTTCGCGGGCTGCGGCGCTCGGCTACTCATGCGCATTCACGACTGACACGGGCTTCAACGATCAAACGAAGCAGTTATTCAAACTTCATCGGACGTTGATCGGCGACGATGATGATGTGACGGCATTTGCCGCGCGCGTGGCGGGAGTTACGCGGTGGCTGCAAACGGACGATTGATCATCGCGCTTTGACTTGCGCATTCAGCCACGGTACATATGACAAGCGCCTGACCGTAATTCAGTTATGGAAACGCTAAACATCCTCGTCACTGGTCAACTCGTCCGCTGAACAAACGATGGCGAAGAGAGCACTCATAACCGGGCTGACCGGGCAGGACGGAAGTTATCTTGCGGAACTTTTGCTCGCAAAGAGCTATGAAGTTCATGGCCTCGTGCGGCGCGTGGCGCTGGAAGATCCGCAACGTCGCTTCAATCGCATTCAGCATCTGCTCGACAAGGTGACTTTGCATCCCGCGAGTCTCGAAAGTTACCCAAGCATCTTTCGCGTGTTCAGTCAGCACAAATTCGACGAGTGTTATCACCTCGCAGCGCAATCGTTCGTCGCCGAAAGTTTTGCGGACGGCTTTTCGACGATGAATACGAACATCAATGGGACGCATTACGTGCTCGCGGCGCTCCGCGAACTTCAGCCGCAATGTCGTTTCTATTTCGCCGGCTCGTCGGAGATGTTCGGGAAGGTCCGTGAAGTGCCACAGAAAGAAACTACTCCGTTTCATCCGCGCTCGCCTTACGGGATCAGCAAGGTGGCGGGTTTTGACCTCACGCGGAATTATCGCGAAGCATACGGCATGTTCTGTCTCAGCGGAATTCTGTTCAATCACGAGAGCCCGCGCCGCGGCTTTGAATTTGTGACCCGGAAAATCACATCCGGCGTGGCGCGCATCAAAGCGGGACGGCAAAATGAAATTCGATTGGGAAATTTGGAAGCCCGACGCGACTGGGGACACGCCAAGGATTACGTCCGCGCAATGCACTTGATGCTTCAGCAACAGGAGCCTGAAGATTTCGTGGTGGCCAGCGGCGCCTCGCACACCGTGCGTGAATTCTGCGAGTTGGCGTTCGCCGAAGCCGGACTTGATTATCGCGATCATGTGGTTCAGGACGAACAGTTCTATCGGCCGGCTGAGGTAGAGTCGTTGATTGGCGACTCAACGAAAGCGCGCACGGAGTTGGGCTGGGCCCCCGAATACGATTTCAGCGGGTTGGTTAAAGACATGGTGCACAATGATTTGAAGACGATCGCGAATTCGCCCGAAGCCACTTCAACAGCGATGCAAGCTCCCTAATTTCGCGCCACTTCACTTACAATCCACTCGCTCCGCTTTTCTACGATTAACATGCGCTATCACTTGATTGGAATCTGCGGCACCGCCATGGCTTCGCTCGCCGGCATGCTGCAAGCTCGCGGCCATTACGTGACCGGGTCGGACGAGAATGTTTATCCGCCGATGGATACGATGCTGGAGTCGCTCGGGATTCAGATTATGCGCGGGTACAAAGCTGAGAACTTAAGCACCGCGCCGGATTGCGTCGTCGTGGGCAACGCGATTCCCCGTGGCAACCCGGAAGTTGAAGAGACGTTGAATCGCAGGTTTGTCTATCGTTCGCTTCCCGAAGTTCTCAAAGAAGAATTCATTCGTGGCCGTCGCTCGCTCGTTGTTGCCGGAACGCATGGCAAAACGACGACGACGAGTTTGGCTGCGTGGGTGATCGATCAGGCTGGATTGAATCCTTCATTCTTGGTCGGCGGCGTCGTGCAAAACTTCGGTGTCAGTTTTCGCGTGACCGACAGCGATTATTTCATCATCGAGGGCGACGAATACGACACGGCCTACTTCGACAAAGGGCCGAAGTT
>DATBSG010000311.1:0-10286 GCA_036559945.1 Pyrinomonadaceae bacterium | reverse complement strand
ACCGTTCGCATTTGCTGGTTTTTCTAAACGTCGATCCCAGAGTGGATTCCCTTCGCGGCGACGCGCGCTTCGTTGATTTAGTGCGCCGCGTTGGACTGCCGCAGTGAAGGTTCGTGAGAAGAACGTCATGACATTAGCAGCAGGCACAAAACTCGGCCGCTACGAAATCCGCTCAAAGATTGGCGAGGGCGGAATGGGTGAGGTCTATCTGGCGCAGGACACGAAGCTCGATCGGAAGGTTGCGTTGAAGATTCTGCCGACGGAAGTTGCCGCAGATCCCAATCGCATGAGCCGCTTCGTTCAAGAAGCCAAGGCTGCCTCAGCGCTGAACCATCCCAACATCATCACCATCCACGAAATCGACCAGACTGATGCCGTGCACTTCATTGCCACGGAATTCATCGACGGTGAGACGTTGCGCAATCGCTTGCGCCAAACCTCGATAAAGCTCGGCGAAGTGCTTGATGTCGCCACCCAGATCGCGAGTGCCCTTTCCGCCGCCCACACTGCGGGCATCATTCATCGCGACATCAAGCCTGAGAATGTCATGCTGCGGCGCGACGGCATCGTGAAGGTGCTGGATTTTGGACTGGCAAAACTTACTGAGCGAATCTCCGGAGATTCGATTGACACTGAGGCGCCGACCCGCGTTGCTGTTAACACTGAGCCGGGATTGGTTATGGGCACGGTGAGCCATATGTCGCCGGAACAAGCACGCGGCCTGGTCGTAGATGCGCGCACCGATATTTTCAGCCTCGGTGTCGTGTTGTACGAGATGGTTGCCCGGCGGCTGCCATTCGAAGGATCGACATCGAGCGAAGTGGTTGGTTCGATTCTCAGCGAGAAAGAACCGCCACCGTTAGCGCGCTATTCAAGAGAAGCGCCCGCCGAACTCGAACGCATCGTCTCGAAGGCGCTGCGTAAAGAGCGAGAGCAGAGATATCAAACGACCAAGGACCTACTGCTTGATTTGCAAAGCCTCAAACAGCAGTTGGAATTCGAAGCCAGGCTGGAGCGCTCGCTGCATCCAGACACCAGCGGTGGCCAAACGACAGTTTCAGGAGCGTCGTCAACGCTCAGCGGCGAGGCGGCAACGACAACGCCGATCGCCGAATCGCTGGCGACCAGAATCAAGCGTCGCCGGTTAAGTTTGATGATCGCCGTGGTGGTGCTGATTGTCGCAGCCAGCGGTCTCACTTACCTCTATTATTTTGCGCGACCGGCCAGCGCGATTGATTCGATAGCCGTATTGCCGCTTGTTAACGCGAGCAATGATCCCAACACAGAATATCTCTCGGACGGAATTTCCGAGGCACTCATTAACAGCCTGACTGAATTGCAACAGTTGCGAGTCATCGCGCGCACGACAGCCTTCCGCTACAAAGGCAAGGACGTCGATCCGAAAGCCATCGGTCGCGAGTTGAATGTGCGGGCCGTACTCATGGGCCGCGTGCGCCAATTCGGCGACTCGTTTAACGTGCAAGTGGACTTAGTTGATGCAACTACCGGCGCCCAGCTTTGGGGACAGGAGTATGAACGCAAAGCTTCGGACTTGCTCTCTGTCAAACAAACCATTGCGCGTGAGGTTATCGACAAGCTGAGATTGCAGTTGTCTGGCGATGAACAGCGGAAGCTCGCCAAGCGCGACACAAAGAACGCCGAAGCCTATCAGTTTTACCTGCGCGGGCGCTATTTTTGGAACAAGCGAACGGCGGAAGGAATTAAGAAAGCAATCGAGCAGTTTCAGCAGGCGATAGACCACGATCCGAATTATGCCCTCGGCTATGTCGGCCTGGCGGACTGCTACCTGGTTCTCGAAGAATATACCGGGGCTCCCGCAGATGAGACGTTGCCGAAAGCCAGAGCTTTCGTAGATCGGGCCTTCCAGATTGATTCTTCACTGGTCGAGGCGCATACATCCTCAGCCTTCATCTATCAGGGTATGTGGCGCTGGCCCGAGGCAGAGGAAGAGTACAAACGAGCGATTGTTTTAAATCCTAACTACCCGACGGTCCATCATTGGTTATCAATCTATCTCAGAATAAGAACGCGGTTTGATGACGCCCTCAGAGAGATCAAGCGCGCTCAGGAGCTCGATCCGCTTTCGCCAATCATCGGTAATAATGTTTCTGAAGTTTATCTCTTAAAGAAGGATTTGAATTCAGCTATCGCAGAAGCCATGAAGCTGGTCGAATTGGATCCGGCGTTTCCCCTGGCACACGAGAGTCTTGGTTTGGCGTACCTCAAACAGGAGCATTACAACGAAGCGATCACCGAGTTTCAGAAAGCCGTCGAGTTATCCGCCCGGGGAAGCGAATATCTGAGCGACTTGGGATTAAGCTACGCCCTTGCCGGCAGGCGGGCCGAGGCTCTTCAAATATTGAAAGAACTCGCAGAGAAGCATGCGCGGCACGAGTCTGTCGGACAAGACCTGGCCCGAGTGTATGTCGGACTCGGCGAAAATGATCAGGCCTTCGCGTGGCTAGAGAAAGATTTTCAGCAGCGCAGTGGCCGGTTACCGTTTATTACCTGGTGGCCCTATTTTGATAGCCTCCGCAGCGACCAGCGCTACGTCGATCTTGTGCGCCGCATGGGATTGAATCCTTAGCTCTTTTACGCGAGATGTTTGAAGTGCGACAAAGAAATCCGACTGAAACCGGAAGAAGTGGCCAGGACTCCAAACTGAAGCGACGCCCCCCGGTATGAGCGATGACAATCGCAGCCGGTACAAAACTCGGTCGCTACGAAATCCGCTCAAAGCTTGGCGCGGGTGGAATGGGTGAGGTGTATCTCGCCCGCGACACGCAATTGGATCGCGACATCGCGCTAAAGATTCTGCCGCCGGCGGTGGCAGGCGATCAGCAGCGGCTCCATCGCTTTGTGCAGGAAGCGCGTGCCGCGGCCGCGCTATCTCATCCCAACATCGCGCACATCTATGAAATCGGCGAGAGCGAAGGGGCCCAGTTCATCGCGATGGAATACGTCGAAGGCACGGCGCTTGACAAGAAGATCGGTAGCCGCCCGCTGGTAATCGGCGAACTACTCGACATCGCGATTCAAATTGCCGACGCGCTCGACGAAGCGCACGCCAAAGGCATTACGCATCGTGACATTAAGTCTTCCAACATCATGATCACACCACGTGGTCGCGTAAAGGTGCTGGACTTCGGATTAGCAAAAGTCGCGCAGTCCGCGACTACGCTCGATCAAATCTCCGAGAGCGAAATCGCCACGCGCGTGAAGACGAGCCCGGGCGTCGTAATGGGCACGGTCAATTACATGTCGCCCGAACAGGCGAGCGGAAAGGAAATCGACGCGCGCACAGACATCTGGAGTGTCGGCGTCGTGCTTTACGAAATGGTCACCGGGCACTTGCCGTTCGAAGGTAAGACGCCGAGCCATGTCATCGTCGCGATCTTAGAGAAGGAGCCGCTGCCGCTCTCGGCACACGTGCCGAACGTGCCCGAGGCGCTGGATTGGATCGTCACGGAAACGCTGACGAAGGACGTGGCGGAGCGAACGCAGACCGCGCGCGAGCTAATGAAGAGATTGCAGCGGCTAAAACAGCGGGTCGAGGCGGATGCCGAGGTCGAACGTTCCGTCGCGCCGGAAAAGTTTGCAACGGCCAGAAGCGATGCGGCCGCGGCGAGCATGAGCATCCACTCTGCGCCAACGACGATCGGCGGTGGAGCCCCGGGCACCGGCGAAGTCACCGCACCGCCAACGCATCTTTCCAGCGCCGAGTACGTCGTCAATCAAATCAAGAGTCACAAGAAGGCTCTCATCTTCACATCAGTAGTCGCGTTGGTGGTTCTGGTCGGAATCGGCTTCACGCTGTTCAAATTTCTCAATCGTAATCGAACGTCAGTCATCTCCCTCGAAGCTGCAAAATTTATGAGACTTACGACGATCGGCAGCGCGACCGCCGCCGCCATTTCGCCGGATGGCAAGTGGCTGGTGCACATTCAGGATGATGGTGAACAGAAAAGTTTATGGCTGCGCCAGGTCGCGGTCGCCAACAGCAATACGCAAATCGTGCCACCGGCGCCGGTGCGATTTTTTGGCGTGGCATTCTCACCAGACGGCAATTACGTTTACTACTCAGTGTCCGAGAGTCATGAAGGCACAGGAACACTCTATCAAGTGCCCGTGCTCGGTGGCACGCCGCGCAAACTCTTTACCGGCATCAAGAGTTCGCTGAGTTTTTCTCCTGATGGCAAACAATTCGCCTACTTTGAGTTTTACGAAGATGAAGATCGGCTGATGATCGCGAATGCCGATGGCACGGGCCAGCGACAACTCGCGATGCGGCACGGCGAGGAATATTTCTACCAGGGAGATTTCAGCAGCGTTTCGTGGTCGCCGGACGGTCGGACGATCGCCACGCCGGTGGCGAGCACGAGCCAGAATTTCATGAGTGTGGCGACGGTGTCCGTGGCGACCGGCGAAGTAAAGTTCCTGACGACACGACGATGGTTCGCCGTCAAACAAATCGCATGGTTCGATGCCGATACGATCCTAGCGACCACCGAGGAGCGAAATGCCGACCCCTTTAGTATCTGGCAAATCTCTTATCCGTCTGGATCAGCGACCAGGCTAACTAACGATTTAAATTCTTACCTGACCATCAGCCTCACGGCCGACCGTGATTCGATCGCTGCCGTCGTGACAGAGTTCGATGACAACATCTGGGTGATGCCGGCCTTCGATGCATCGCAGGCGAAGCAAATTACCGCCGGCCGCAATCTGGTGGGTGGCCCGGCGTTTACGCCCGATGGAAAACTGGTTTATCCCGCCAAGACGCCGACGGGTGGAGATCTTTACCTGCACGATCCCGCGACCGGCACGCGAAAACAGCTTACCGCTGACACCGGCGACAACGTAGCGCCCGCGGTTTCGCCCGCTGGTCACATCGTATTCATGTCGGATCGCGGCGCGGGCGCACCGCATATCTGGCGAATGGATTTGGACGGGTCTAATGTAAAGCAGTTGACGTACAGCGGCTGGGACGAGGCGCCCAGCATTTCGCCGGATGGTCAATGGATAGTCTATATGTCGTGCATGAATAAGTGTACCGTCTGGAAAATAGGAATTGACGGTGGTCAGCCGGTGCAAGTAACGGATAAGGCTTCGGAAGATCCAGTGTTTTCACCAGATGGAAAACAGATACTCTGCTGGTACCTGGAACAACCTGCGGCGCAAGCCAAGCTGGCGATAATTCCGAGCGAAGGTGGACCGCCGATCAAGACGCTCCCCCTGCCGAGCGCAGCCAACGGAATCTTCCGTTGGCCAGCGGACGGCCGCTCGCTGGTTTACGGCGTTACGCAAAACGGCGTCACTAATCTTTGGGCGCAACCCATTGACGGTTCGCCGCCGAAACAACTGACAAATTTTGCTTCAGAACGAATTTTCAACTTCAACTTCTCGCGCGACGGAAAACAAGTTGCACTGGCGCGCGGCACGCAGACAAGCGACGTTGTCTTGATTAGTAACTTCAAACATTCACAATAGCGCGGCCCCTTAGGTTGTGACACTGCGACAATGACTCTGCGTGTAGGCACCAAACTCGGCCGCTACGAAATCCGCTCGCAGATAGGCGAGGGTGGGATGGGAGAGGTGTATCGCGCGCGCGACGAAAAGCTGAATCGCGACGTGGCGATCAAGGTGTTGCCCGTGGCCTACTCACAAGACGCTGAACGACTGAAGCGATTTGAGCAGGAAGCACAAGCCGCGGGTTCGCTCAATCATCCGAACATCCTTGCAGTCTATGACGTGGGCGAACATGAGGACGCCCCGTACGTGGTCTCGGAGCTGCTCGAAGGCGAAACGCTGCGCGAAAAGCTGAACGGCGATTCGCTCTCACAGCGTAAAGCCCTCGACTATGCTTCTCAGATCGCGCGCGGACTGGCAACTGCGCATGCGCGCGGCATCGTGCACCGCGATCTCAAGCCAGAAAATGTCTTTGTGACTGAAGACGGCCGCGTGAAGATTCTCGATTTTGGTCTGGCGAAGTTGATCGAGCCGGCCACCGCTGTATCGCAGACAGAAGTGCCCACGCGCAAAGTGAATACCGATCCCGGCACGGTCATGGGCAGCGTCGGCTATATGTCGCCGGAACAGGTTCGCGGGCGCGGCGTCGATCATCGAACGGACATCTTCTCGTTCGGCGCTGTACTTTACGAAATGCTTTCGGGGCAGCGTGCGTTCAGGGGTGATTCACCGGCCGACACGGTCAGTGCAGTTCTCAAAGAAGATCCTCCTGATCTGTCCGTGACGAACAAGAACGTCTCGCCCGCGCTGGAACGCGTGGTCCGTCGCTGTCTCGAGAAGAACGCGGCAGAGCGATTTCAGTCGGCAAGCGACCTCGCTTTTGATCTGGAAAACATCTCGGGTGTTTCGAGCCTCGGCACTACAACTTCTATATCTGACGTTACCGCGGCGAAGAATCGTTCATGGCGAGCAATCGCGGTTGCCGCGGCATTGGTGGTTGTAATCGCGGCCGTGTTCGCCGGCGGTTACTTCCTCGGCGGAAGGCGAATTACGACCAGCGAGTTGCAATATCATCAACTGACTTTTCGTCGCGGCTTCATATCGAAAGCTGCCTTCGCTCCGGACGGCCAGACCATTCTTTACAGCGCGGCCTGGAACGGCCGCCAGCCGGAAATCTTTCAAGTACGCGCGGGCAGCACAGAGTCTCAGCCGTTGGGAGTCACTAACGCGGACGTGTGCTCGATATCTGCGACCGGCGAGGTCGCGGTATTGGTCAAGCGCCAGTTTCTCTCGACTTCAGTCAGTCTTGGAACGCTCGCGCGGATGCCGCTTAACGGCGGAGCGCCGCGCGAGATTCTAGAAAGTGTGCAGTCGGCAGATTGGTCTCCTGACGGCAGCAAATTGGCGGTGGTTCATTTGGTCAACGGCGCAAACCGCTTGGAATACCCGATCGGCAAAGTCTTGTTTGAGACAAAGGGCTTCATTACCTATCCGCGTGTGTCGCCTGATGGCAAGTACATCGCTTTCATGGAACACGACGTCAAGTACGACGATCGCGGTTGGGTTTCGGTCGTCGATTTGAACGGTCAAACTAAACGGTTGACCGAAGAGTTGGTCGATGCCGACGGACTCATTTGGTCGGGCACCGATCAGATTCGCTTTGTGGCCCAACTAACAGGTGTCTCGGGTTCGGCCCTTTATCGCTTGAATCTATCCGGAGAGAAGCACCTTGTGGCTGAGTGGCCCGGATACTTTTTGCTGTTGGATGGATCAAAAGAGGGCCGATTGTTACTGGTGCGCGATGACGTGCGCACGGACGTGACCGGCGTCAAGCCGGGCGATAAGTCTGAACGCGATTTGTCATGGCTGGACTACACCGCTGCGCGCGACATCTCGCCCGACGGCTCGGCGTTTATTTTTACGAGTTTTGCGGAAGGCAGCAGTCTTAACTACAACACGTACCTGCGGAAGACGGACGGGTCGCCCGCGATCAATTTAGGCGAGGGTGACGGCTGGGCCATCTCACCGGATGGCAAATGGGTACTGGCGCTTTATTATTCGCCGCCGCACTTGGGCATCTTGCCAACTGGAGCCGGAGAAGCCCGCAGCCTCGATATTGTCGGCATTGAAAGTTTTGGACGATGGGCGAGATGGCTACCGGACGGAAAACGAATTGTGTTCTCTGGCCGCGAATCCGGGAAAGGAACACGCACCTACCTTTACGATCTTAGCGGTGGGCCTCCTCGTGCCGTGACGCCAGAAGGTACCAGCGTGCGAGCAGTCTCGCCTGATGGCCAGACATTTCTCGCCGCCGACGCGAATGGTCAGATACTCGAGTATCGATTCGACGGCGGCGATCCTAGCCCGGTCGCCGGTATAGGTTATGACGACTTTATCGTTCGTTGGGAGGCCGCCAGTCGCACTGTGTTTACTCATCAGCGCGGTGAGGTGCCGATCAAGATCTATAAAGTGAATCTCGCTACGGGCAAACGTGATCTATTCAAGGAAATCAATCCGGCTGACTTGGCAGGCATATCTTACGATGGGTTCTTTATGAGCAACGACGGGAACACCTACATTTACTATCTGCTGCGCGATCTCTGTACTTTGTACTGGGCTGAAGCGAAGGACTAACACGACACGCGTGCAAACGTAGGTTTAGACGGAATGCATCTTCGTGCCCATTGAGCCAGGCACAAAACTCGGCCGTTACGAAATCCGCTCGAAGATTGGCGAGGGCGGCATGGGTGAAGTTTATTTAGCTGAAGACACCGAACTGGATCGAACCGTCGCGATCAAGATTCTTCCTGAAGCTTTGGCCTCAGACAAACAACGCCTTCAACGTTTTATTCAGGAGGCCAAAGCAGCTTCGGCCTTGAATCACCCGCATATTCTCACCATCTACGAGATCGGAAGCATCGGCAATTCGCGGTTCATCGCGACAGAGTTTATCGACGGTGAAACTTTGCGCGAGCGTATGAAGGCCGGGCTCAAGCTCCTCGATGCGCTTGAGTTTTCAATTCAGATCGCCGGCGCGCTGGCCGCGGCGCATGCAGCCGGAATAATCCACCGCGATATCAAACCGGAGAATGTGATGGTGCGCCGCGATGGCTACGTGAAAGTGCTCGATTTTGGCCTGGCGAAACTAACTGAGCCGCGCAGGTCAGCAACTGATCCTGAAGCGCCAACCCGCGCGATGGTCGATACCGGCGCAGGCGCCGTGATGGGCACGCCAAATTACATGTCACCGGAGCAAGCAAAGGGCACGCACGTCGATGCGCGCACAGACGTCTGGAGTTTGGGCGCGGTACTGTACGAAATGATCGCCCTCCACGTGCCGTTTCCTGGCGAGACGCCAACTGAAACAATTTCTCTGATTCTGCAAAAAGACGCTGCGCCCCTGACGCGCTTTGCGCCGGACGTGCCGGCTGAGCTGGAGCGGATCCTTAAAAAAGCCCTGACGAAGGATCGAGAAGAACGGTACCAGACCGCGAAAGATTTGCTCATTGATTTGCGCTACTTGAAACGGAAACTGGAAGTCGATGCAGAGATCGAACGCACGATGGCGCCGGAAATCCGCGCCGCCACGTCAACAGTGAGCGGCCAAAGCACCACAGCTACCGCGTCCGGCGCACTTCCGACAACGACGCCAGCCGGCCCCGCCCGCTCAGCTTCCAGCGCGGAATACATCGTCTCCGGAATCGCGCGCCACAAGATCATTGCCGCGATCGTTGGCGTCGCGGTTATCGCGGGCGCGATTGGCATCGGCTGGTATTTCCATGCTCGCAACACCGAAGTCGCAATCGATTCGATCGCCGTCTTGCCTTTCGCAAATCAGAACGGCAATCCGAATGATGACTGGCTCGCTGACGGCGTCACGGAAGGCATTATCAACAGTCTGACCCAGCTTCCGAATCTAAAAGTAATCGCGCGCAGCTCCGTCTTTCGCTACAAAGGCAAAGGCGCCGACCCGTTGGCGGCAGGCAAAGAGTTGGGCGTGCGCGCCGTGCTGACCGGCCGCATCATGCAACGCGGCGACAATCTGACCGTCAGCGCTGAACTGATGGACGTGCGTGATAACAAGCAACTCTGGGGCGAACAGTACGAGCGAAAGACGTCCGACCTGCTGGCTGTTCAGCGACAGATTGCGCAGGAAATTACCAGCAACCTGCGGCTGACGCTTTCTGCTCTGGAGCAGAACCGCTTGAACAAGCGACTCACGGACAACCCCGAAGCTTATCGGCTATACCTTGAGGGTCGATATTACTGGAACAAACGCACCGAGGACGGCCTGCAAAAAGGAATCGAGTATTTTCGCGAGGCCATCGATCAGGATCGAAACTATGCTTTGGCTTACTCGGGTCTGGCTGATTGTTACCTGCTGCTTAGTGAGCATGGCGCGATGCCCACCACCGAAGCGATGAGTCAGGCCCGATCTGCCTTGCAGACCGCCCTGCAGCTTGACCCGACGCTGGCTGAGGCTCATGCTTCGCGCGGCCTGCTCGAAGAAATCTATGAGCGAGACTGGCCGCAAGCCGAGAAGGAATTCCAGCGCGCCATCGAACTCAATCCCAACTACTCGACAACCTATCAATGGTACGGCATCGCGCTTGTCGTGCGGGGCCGCAGCGACGAGGGACTGAATCAAATCAAGCGGGCGCTCGACGTCGATCCGGTCTCTTCCATCGCCTACACGAACGTTGCGTGGGCGCATTATCTGGCGCGAAAGTTCGATCCGGCGATGCAATACTATCGGCGGAACCTCGAGTTGGATCCGAACTATGCCAGTGCGCACC
>DATBSG010000310.1:0-12686 GCA_036559945.1 Pyrinomonadaceae bacterium | reverse complement strand
ACACAGATACGAAGATTACAAAGCGATGGTGCCGCCGACGCTCGCGGCGTACGGCGGTCGCTTCATTGTTCGTGGCGGCAAGGTCCAAACCCTCGAAGGCGACTGGGCGCCCAAGCGTTTTGTGATTGTCGAGTTTCCTTCGGTGGAAAAAAGCCAGGGCCTGGTGGAGCTCGGCTGAGTACAGCGACGCAAAAGCGCTGCGGCAGGCCACCGCGAAGACACAGATGATTGTTGTCGAAGGGTTCGCGCGCTAACGCGCAGTCACAACTTCAGCCGTTTGTAGGCTGCACTCTCCAAGTCATCAGCCGATGCATCCTCGAGGTAGATCCTCTGCTTGGGAATCGTAGTCCTCGTTTTCACATCCTTATCGCCCTTCCCGAGTGTAACTACTCGCACACCCGTCAGGTAGTTAATGGTCTCGGTCACGGTCGAGGCGGTCGCTCGATCCACGTCGGTGAGATCGAAGCCAATCAAAACGAATCTTCCGGATGTCCGGTCGAAGCGAAAGCGATACGTCGTGTCAGTCACTTCGCGCGAGCCGTGGTCCTGTTCGATGATGACCACGCCCTTTTCGATCTTCACATTCGCTGGGGATTCAACCACTCCGTAGAACGCGCCGCCACATCTGGTGCACTGCAAGAGACTGTCTGCGACGCCTGCGAGTTTCAACTTGCCATCGGTGGTTGCCAAGGCCAGCACCAATGCCCTGCCCCGCTCGGTTGGATCGCCCTCGCTGTTTTTCTCAGGCTTGTCTTCGACCAATTTCAAAGCGTAATCCGGAACTGAGTCACCATTCAGATCGCCCGCGACCTGCTCTTCGATTTTCCAGCCGGCGGGCGCAAATTGTGCGAGCTTATCCGCCTGCGACGGAACGCGGGACTTGTCAATCTTCGCCGCTTCGTCCTGCGCGACGGCAGACGAACTGAGGCAGAGGACGAGGGCACAAAGCGCTACAAGAAATCTGGAGAACAAGAGTTACTCCTTTGCAGGACTCAACATGCAGTCAGCTTCACAGTGAATCGCTCGGCTGAACCAGGTAGCGGACTATGAATGAACAAGTGCCCAAAATCAACCGAAGTCAGGGTCAACGCCGGCGTTCGGCTGGGGCAATCTCAATTAGACGATGAACGGGATCGAATGCCAGTCTGAATGGGCGCAGCGCGCTCAGGCCGATCAAGACGGGCGCATCGGCTTCAGCGCCGGAAATAAGGTCGGTAGGAATGTTTCGCAACATAAGCGAGCCGATGGCTACGGTCGTCGGCCGCACGCGTCGCGTGGAGATTTGCCCGCCGCCGATGTCGCGTGCAAGTGAGATATTGCGTCGATCGGAGCGCGCCGAATCACGGATCGCCAAACCCAAACTCGAGCCAGTATCAATCAGCGCTCGGTCGCCATTATCGAGTTGCACAAACGGACGACGGCTGCCTCGCTCGCGTAACCACGGCACGACCGTCCCGTCGCCTGGGGCATTCTCCGCAGCAAGCGGCGCCTCGTGCGGATCAAACGCCGAAAGTTCCAGCCGTGGAATGTCAATAACGTAACCCAGGGGCGAGAACGCTTGAGTCGGATCCAAAACGCCATCGAGATCGTTCGGCAAGCTCGAAGTCACGACGGCATCGATCGAGCCGGGCAGCACGTTATCCCGATCGCCGACAGCGACTGTGCGGATCGTCGCTTCACGAACGGCGACGCCCTTGCCGCTAAGTCCGGCGATCGAGCGGCCAGATCCGGATTGGACACTCAGACGCGCAGCGCCGGCGGCGCGCGGCGAAACCAGAGTTGTGCCCGCGCCGGTGTCGATTGCGAACTTAAGCGGGCCGACTGAGTTGATCCACACATCGGTGAGCAGTCCGCGCCCCCTCACTTCGCGCAGGCGCACGGGCCGCGGAATAGGCGTGCGTGCTGTCGCCGCCGCATTTTCGGGCATAGCAAAAAGGGCAGCTCCGAATGAAACTGCCCTCACTCCTGTCGCCGCTATGAGAGCGGCTATCAACAGAAGTCTACGTTTGCTGTTCACGAAACTGCTCCAAGGTTATTAGTAACGTCGCGAACGTTTGCGAAGCTTGTAGGTGTACAGTGCCGAACCGCCAAGCCCCACCAGCGCACCGATGCCTGCGCCCTTCTTGCCGCCCGCCAAGCCACCGATGGCCGCACCGGCACCGGTACCGATTGCCATCGTGAGCTTATCGCGGTGCTTTTGCCAGAAGCTGCGGCCGCGTGGGGCGTTGTTGTAATCGTAGTAAGCGCGTCGGCTGCTGCTGGAATAACGACGCGCCGGCGCCCGATACGTCGCGTAACTCTGAGTGACGCCGTTGTTAGCGGCGGTCGCGCAAGAGTTATAGCCTTCCTCGAACCCCTGGCGATAGGCGGTTTGTTCGGCTGACGTGCCATATTTGGCCGCGTTAGCTGTCTCGTCCTGGTAAGACGCAGGCGTCGTCGCGATTGTGTTTGGAGTAGTCTGATAATTTTCGTTAGCAGCCTCAGTTCGGTTAGCCGAATGGGTGATTAGTGAACCAATGCCACCGCCCACCAGGGCCGCTACAAGTGTTAAAGCCAGTAACATTTTTTTCGTGATCAGCATTTGAAGTTCTCCTTTTCGCTAGACTTCTTCGTCGGGAACAACGCGATAATTGGCAATGAGCGTGCCTCAAACGCGTCGTTGCGCCCATTTTCTTGAAGTTTTGCCGTGAACGGCTACAGGTGAGCGATTTATCAAAGTAAGTGCAAGAAATATATAAGATTTGGGATAACGCAACCTTCGGCCATGCGAATGAAAACAACGTGACGGCGTGCTCGATATGGAATCGCGGTATCCCATATCCTCAACTCACGCGAGGACGAGTTCGCGAGATGTCAATGCGCAGCCACCTTCTTTGAGACATTCCTCTTTGCGTCAAGCATGCATTTCCGAAATGGCTCTTCTCGCGCGGGCGCGGTGATTTCCCAGGCGCTCGTTTGCCAGTTATCGATGGCGCGTGGTTTCGGCAGCCAACCGGGCAAAGGCATCAGCAGGTACTCAGACAAGATTTCCAGGTACGGCTCGTACATCTCGCGCAATTCGGCCAGCGTTTGTTCGTCGCCCGGCTCGCTACTTAGCGCCACACCGGCTTGGGCCAGCACCGTGCGCAACCGCGCTAAATCATCCGTGCCCAATCGCTGGCCGTCGCTCGTTAGTGGCGAGGTGTTGAAGACCTGCGTCAGGTCAACCACCGCGTGGCGCGTCATCTTAAACGTGAGTTGCGCTTGCCATTTGGGAACGCCATCAACGCCGACCATTACCAGCGCGCACGTGTCGAGGATTGTACTGAGCGCGGACAGCCACGACTGGTTATCGTGCTGCGATCTGAAATAGCAAAGAACCGGGTACGAGAGATGGCTTTCCAAAAGATCGGCTGACCACTTCTCCCAATCTCTGAGCATTTGATTAAGGCTTTCCAGGTCACCACCTTCATGGTGCCGCCGCAACAGCTCGCCCGCAGTAGGTGGTGTGCCCGCGCGCGCATCGAGCATCGAGATATTCACCTCGCGGCGCGAGAACGCCTGATACAGCACGGGCAGATAGCTGATCACCAACGCCAGGAAGCCGATGCCTACGCCGGCTTGCACGACCGTGAGGACCCGACCAAAGTTAGTTGCGGGCGTTAAATCGCCAAGGCCGAGCGTGAAGAAGGTACTACCGCTGAAATAGAGATCGGCCCAGATTCCACTTAACGAGGGAGCGCCAAACGTCGAGCCGGCGCCCCAGTGAATCAAAGCGAATCCGACGAGCAGGCCGATTGCCCAGACTGTCAGCAGAATTATCAGCGACATCGGACCGAAGAAACTGAGCAATTTCTCGCGGCGGCGATTGTCACCAATCGCGCGCACTAGTTTCGACCACGGCTGCCAGGTGAGCAGGTAAATGAGCCGAGTGAGCCGCAAACTACGCGTGACTCGCCGCGGCAGGATGATCGTTTCAAACGCTTCCCACAGGACGACCACGACCAGGACAAGTCCACCAATGCCGACTAACGACCGCATAGTTCGTGATTATCGCACCTAAAGCAAAAGGCCGGATCGCTCCGGCCTGATGAAGTTGATTTGGTTTCAGTTATGCCGTGCGCGCCGGCTTGTCTCGCAAAAGCTCGATTGCTTTCTTGAGCTGCAAATCTTCCGGTTGGGGTTTCGGCATGGCTTCGGGCGACGCATTCGGTTTCGGTTCCTCACTGCCGGATAGATCGTCCACGTCGAAATTGTCAGGCGCCTCGGGCCGTTTGACTTCAACTGATGGCGCGACTCCAGAATGTGCCCGATCCTCGCCGAGGAACGGTTTGCCGCTCGCCGAGGCCCACTTCACGGTCGTCAACAAAAGGCCGTCGCCGTCACGCAGAGTGAACAATTCCTGTTCAGCGCCGGCGCCAAAACTCTTATCGCCGACAACATCGCCGCGCTTGCGCTCGAGAAACGCTGACGCAACCACCTCGGCGGCGCCGGCAGTGCCGGTATCGATCAGAACTACCGCGGGACCATTGAACAAACTGACTTTCGGATCGGCTTCAAAGGCTTTCAGCACTTTCTGCTCGCGTCCAATCGTACGAGCGAGCGGCCCGGACTGAATAAAAAAGTTTGCAACGGTCACGCCTTCCTGAATCTCGCCGCCGGCTACGCTGCGCAGATCGACGACAATTTTCTGAGCGCCCTGCTTCAGCAAATCCTGCAAGCGCGCACGTGCGTCAGCAGCTTCGCCCGTTTCCAGACTGTTGATTCTGAGAATGCCGATTTTGCCCGGCTCCATCCGTGCTTCCGAGGCCGGGGCGCGAAACGCGCTGCGCTTAACCGCCAAGGTCATCGGCCGCGCATTCGCACGCAGAATGCGGAGTTTGATTTCCGTACTTGGAGCGCCGTTAAGCAGTTGGCGCGCGTCGTATAGCGAGATATCGCGCGTCGCTTTGTTGTCGATGTATTCGATGATGTCCCCGGCACGCACTCCCGCTTGATCCGACGGTGACCCCTTGACCGGCGCCACGACGTAAAGATAGGAAGCGTACTGCGAGAGTTCGGCTCCGATGCCCACTTGGTTCGATTTCTTTTCCGCGCGATAGTCTTTGACTTGGTCCGGAGTCAGATATGTCGAATATGGATCGAGCCCGTACGCCAATCCGCGCAGCGCGCCGGCGCGAACTTTTTCCATGTTCGGCTCATCAACATAGTCGTTCTGTATGTGCTCAAGGACGCTTTGGAAAATTCGCTGCTGCGCGCCCGGGTCGTTGGATGGCTGTTGCGCCCGCGTCGCGAGCCAGGCGCCGGCGATCGTGTAAAGTGCCAGCGCGGCTGACAGCGAGATGATCGTGAATTTCCTTTTGAATGACATCAATTGCACCTCAAAATACGAACGGAACAGAGTCAGCGGCCGGATTTAAGCGATTCGCCGAACGTCTGTATGATACAGAGGCCTTTGGATGCGCGCAAGCAGCGTTTTGTTTCGCTTCGCTCCGCGAAAACTGTTAATTTTGGTGGACTTGACTGAGCCACTTCGAGAATCCCAACGACAGCCAAAACCGCCAGGGCGTCTGCTGGCCGTTGATCTCGGCGCCAAGCGTGTCGGCGTCGCTGTTTGTGACGAGTTACGATTGACGGTGCGGCCGCTCATGACTATCGAGCGACGAAGCTGGAAGAATCTCCTGAAACAGGTTGCTGAACAGATTGAGAGGCTTGGCGTCGCTGGTTTGGTTATCGGCCTGCCCGTAAATATGGACGGCTCGGAAGGAGCGGCGTCGGCTGAAGTACGCCGTTTGGCGGAGAATTTTCGGCGGTCGCTGTCCGTTCCGGTTTACCTTCAGGACGAGAGACTGACAACGGAAGAGGCGAAGTCACGCATCAGTAATTCAACCCGACAGAGTGATGTGGACGCCGAGGCGGCGGCTGTCATCCTTCAGGATTTTCTGAGTCAAGCACGATAGTTCATGGGAACCCGAAGACGGAAGAAGATACTTCGTGCGCTGCTTTACGGGGCGATTCTCGCGGCGATCGTCGCCGTTGGCTTCGCGATTTGGATTTACCGTGACCTTCACGCGCCTGTTGTCCATGCGAAAACCAACGACTACATCGAAATTCCCCGCGGCTCGTCGCCTGACGCCATTGCCAACAAACTCTTGGCTGAGGGCGTGTTGCAACGTAAATGGCCGCTGCTGCTCTACATCAAAGTCACCGGCAGTGCGAAATTAATCAAAGCCGGCGAGTATCGCTTCCCTTCTCCGATTTCGCCGCTGGGAGTACTGAGGAAGCTGGAAGAGGGCGAACAGCGCCTGAGCCGATTCACCGTGATCGAAGGCTGGACGCGTTGGGATATTGCCGACTCAATGGCTCACGTCGATGAGCTGCATCTGAGCGACAGCGGGGAAGCTCTGAAGTTGATGGACGAGGCCGGCTTGATTCGAGATCTCGATCCGCCTGCCGAAAATCTCGAAGGGTACCTTTTTCCGGCGACTTATAGTTTTCCCACAGGCACGAAAGCATCAAGCATCGTCGAAACGATGGTTAAGCGTTTCCGCCAGGCATGGACTCCGGAACGCGCCGAGCGCGCCCGCGCACTAAACATGACGCCGCGGCAAATCGTGATTATCGCATCGCTGATTGAGACTGAGGCGAAATTGAAGGACGAGCGGCCGCTAATCGCGTCCGTAATTTACAACCGGCTGAACAAACATATCGCGCTGGGCATCGACTCGACGATTGTTTACGCATCAAAGCTCGCGGGCAAGTGGCGGGACAATGGCAAGGTTTATTTGAGCGACGTCAATCGGCGTTCACCATACAACACCAGGCTGTACATCGGTTTGCCGCCGGGACCGGTCGGAAATCCCGGAGAGGCTTCGATTGATGCGGCGCTGAATCCTGCGCAAACGGATTACTTGTATTACGTTCGCGAGCCGACGCGGGATGATGGGGCGCATAACTTCTACAGCAAGGAATCCGATTTTCAGAAAGGCGTGCAAGCGCTCAGAGAGTGGGAACGAAGTAGGGGAACCCAGCAGCAGTAAGTCGCGACACAAGTGGTCGAAATAGCAGCTATGTCCAAAGCCTTACTTCAGCGTCTCCGATTTTCTGCACAAACAATTGTTCTCGTGTCCTTGTTTGTGGTCATTCTCTCAATTGCCACTCCAGCCTGGTCTCAGGCCGCGCGCAAGATTGCCCGCATCGACGTCGAAGGTCTGCAAAACCTCAGTCGTGAAAATGCGATCACCATGACTGGTCTAAAAATTGGTGAGCCCTTTTCGGTTGCCGTGGTTGATGCGGCGGCGCAGCGCCTTGTCGACAGCGGTCTCTTCAAAACCGTTGCGTATCGCACGCGCACGGCAGGCGCGTCGATAACAATCGTCTTTCAAGTGGAAGAAGCAAAAAGCAACAGTTCGCCCGTGGTCTTCGATAACTTCATCTGGTTTTCCGACGAGGAGCTTTCCGAAGAGGTGAGACACGCCTTGCCATTTTTCACAGGCACGGCTCCGGACACCGGTAACACTACAGAAATGATCAGGCGGGCATTGCAGGATTTGCTTGTGTCGCGAAAAATTCCCGGAACAGTCGAATATACGCTCACAGAAACCGCACACTTGTTTCGCGTCGGCGGCGTGCCCTTGGCGATTTGCACTTTGCACTTTCCCGGCTCGCATGATGTTTCGGAAGAGAAGCTGGCCGCCACAACCAAGAGTTCCACCGACCCGAATTATTCGCGCCAGACTGCGCTGACCTTTCCGCGGTACGGTTTGTATCCGCTTTATCGCGAGCTGGGACATCTGCGCGCCACGTTCGGGGCGCCCATCGCGAAACCCGACACGAATCCTGGTTGTGAGAACGGTGTGGACTTGACGATCCCTGTGAACGAAGGCGCGGTTTATTCCTGGGCAAAGGCCGAGTGGTCGGGCAATCAAGTCTTATCAGCGAACGAGCTCGATGACGCGCTCGGAATGAAGAGCGGCGAAGTGGCCAACGGAAAGAAGTTCGACAAAGGTATTAGAGACGTTGAGAAGGCTTACGGAAAACACGGTTACATTCAAGCCCACCTGAATTCCGCGCCCGAGTTCGACGATGCTGGGCAGCGAGTAACGTTCAAGATCGCGGTCAGCGAAGGCCCGCAGTATCGGATGGGCACGGTCGAATTCAGGGGCGTTTCTGAGGCGGACGCGGCCGCGCTGAAAGAAAGATGGAAACTGAAAAGCGGCGAGATTTATGACGAAAGTTACACTAATCGGTTCTTTCGGGAAGACGCAGCGTTGTTGCTCTCACGCATCTTTCGGGAGCGCCATGCGATGGAAAAGCAATCGGCACCGGTTGATGTTCGGAGCAACGTAAACCGTAATGCTCTGACAGTTAACCTGGTTATTGAAATCAAGAACTAAGAAAGACCGAATGTGACTGAAATCAGAAACTCGTGCCAAAAGTCTCTCTGTTACTTGTGTTCGATCTCCCCGCGGTTTATCCTCGAAGTGTCACCCCCTCGGATGTGTTTTCCGCGTGAGGTAATCTTATGAAATACCGTGCAACGTTCGTGGCGCTTTTCTTGTTGATGCTAACGGCGCCGGTCGTCTGCGCGCAGGAGAAGGGTGTGGACACGCAGAGCCAAAAGGTTCGCGACACCGGCAGCAACCGCTCGGCAGGCGTCAACGGCGGCAAGACTGACGTCGGTACTTCGCGCTCCGGAATCAATTTTGGCAAGGGAAAGACGAAAGAAATTGTCCGGCTTCCGAATCCATATCGTGTCACTGCGCGCCGTGACGAACTGCTGAAAGCCGTCACCGAGTTAATGCGCGATCGAAAGTTGATTGTTGACGATGCTGCGTCGCGGCCTAATGAAGGCATAATCGTCACGCAACCCTACACGTTCATCAAAGGCACAGTCGTGGCTGAGTCCGAACTCAACCGGTATGCGGACGTGGAAACTTCCACCAGCCGTGGCTGGACGCGCGGGCGCTACACCATCAGCGTGGAAGTGCAGCCGATCGACGGCACCAGCGCCAATGTTTCCGTCAACGCGAAAATTGAAGGACGGACAGACGGCGCTACTGGAGCGGAGTGGATCACGCTACCAAGCAGCGGCGCTGCTGAACAGGAATTTCTCTCTGCTCTGGTTGAAATGATCGGCGGGGCCCCGCCAACCGAACGGCCTTGAGGTACATCTGTATTAATTCATGAATATCCTTAACCAACTCGAAACCGAACCAATCCCCATTGACGAGGAAGAAAGACGCCACACCAAGCGACTTCTTATCGGCCTTCTCTGCGCCGTGCTGCTGACGGGCGCGTTGCTTGGCGGCTACATGGCTCTCCGCAAGCGCCACGAGCGCCAAGTCGCCGCGGCTGCCGAAGCCGAGGTGAAGAGGAAAGCACCCAGAGTCGAAGTGTTTGTTGACGACGCAATGGTCAATGGCAACACGACCACGCTCGGCGGCACTGTACACAACATCTCGAACGAGAATCTGCAAAACATCGCGGTCGAGCTGCAATTTAGGCGTCGCGTCGGAGCCGGCGTGGACACGCGGGTTATTGTTCCGGAAACGACCGATCTCGCTCCCGATGCGAAGACCCGCTACAGCGTGCAGGTGGCCACGCAGGACTACATCAGCGCGACATTCTTGCGTGTTGTCGGCGGCGCCGATCGCGCGGCAGTTCCGTTCAAAGCGCGGCCGGGAAACGCTGCGCCGCCAATGGAGCCGCCCGCTTCCAGGACAATCGTGGTTGACAAGACTCGGCCCAGTCGCGGAGACGAGTTCATCAACACGCCTAACAATCCCGGTCGCGTTCCCTAAACTTGCAGCCAACGCGTAGCATACTTTCCCCGTCACAGCATTGTTTGGGAGTGATTTGGAGTTCGGATTACTATAGTTGAGCAACCTATGTTTGCGGAAACAAAGCTGCTCGAGTTGTTAAAGATAGCGTTTATCTCCGTGGTTCTCATTCTTGCCGCGGGCTTGGCGCCGGTATGCGCGCAGAGCCAGCCGCGACCGTCCAGTCCCCCGCCACCGCCCTCCAGCCAGCAGCCTGACCTCGGAGACAAACCCGATAATGATGTGGATTTTGGGTCCCGCGAAACCGACGCGCGCACGCGGCTAATCCTGAAGGCCGAAAGGAAGGCCTACGAAGAGCACGTCGGCCGCGCGAAAGAGGCGCGCGATATTGCCGCCGAGTTAAAGACCCGTTATCTAACCAGCAACGTCTTGAATGCCGCCGACCAGAAAAAGCTTGAGCGGCTTGAGAAGTTGACCCGGCGCATTCGCAACGACGTTGGCGGGTCCGAAAGTGATGCAGATCCAAATGACCTCCCCAATACGATCAGCCAAGCTGTCAATTTGCTTGCCGATATGGCGAAGGAATTATCCGACCAGGTTGAGAAGACGCCGCGGCGAGTCGTTTCCACTTCAATAATTGATCAGGCAAACAAGCTGCTCGCTCTGATACAGTTCGTGCGCGGCTCCCGTCACTGATTCGATTGTTAGAGATGCGGCTCATACGCAGACGCAGATTCGGTCCAGCCTCGCTGTTTTTCGCAGCTCTCATCCTAACCGCTATTTTGTTTTCGCTTTCTGGCCCTTCTGCGAACGGATTCTCAAACCTTTCAGCAACGTTGCAGAATCAGCAACCTACTCCAACGCCTACTCCCTATGAGCAGGACGATGTTGTCCGTGTCTCGACCGATCTAGTAGTGCTGAACGTGACTGTGCTGGACAAGAACGGAAAGTTCGTACCGGGTCTGAAGCGATCCGACTTTCAAGTTTTCGAAGACGGTGTGCAACAAAAAGCATCAACGTTCAGTGCCGAGGAGACTCCGTTTGCAGCGGCTATACTGCTCGACACTTCGGGCAGCATGGAATCGCGGCTGACGCTCGGCCGCAGCGCGGCGATTCGCTTTCTCGATGGGCTGCGCGACGAAGACGTAGCCGCGGTTTACAGCTTCGATACCAAGGTCGAGCAGTGGAGCGATTTCACGCCCGGCCGCGACCTGCCGCCGCGCGTCTACGGTCTGAAGACGAAAACAATGACGGCGCTGAACGACGCGATTGTGCGGGCTGCCGATGACCTGGCGAAGCGCGAAGAGAAACGCCGCGCGATCGTCGTACTTTCAGACGGCGGTGAAAACTACAGCCACGCCAGTTCAGACAAAGCTCTCGATCGCGCATCACTGGCGGGCGCGACAATTTACGGCGCGAACATGTCTGAGGAAGGGCCGAAGCGGGACTTGACCGGTGCCGCGATTCTGAAAAGCCTGGCGGAAAAGAGCGGCGGCCGTTACATTGACGCGCCCGGCGGCTTGGAGCTGCGGGAGTCATTCGGCGCCATCGCCGAAGAACTCGGCCACCAGTACACAATCGCCTATCGCCCGACAAACCGCGCACGCGACGGCAAGTGGCGCACAGTTCAGGTCAAGTTATCGAAACCGGATGTAACGATTAGGGCGCGCAAAGGTTATCGCGCGCCGAAGAGTTAGTTCGCTGGAAGGCGACTAGATACTCGTCTCGTTCCGCGCCCGATCGCGGTGGCGTTCGATTGCGAAGGCAATCAATTGATCGATCAGCTTTGGAAAAGGAATTCCTGATGCTTCCCACATTTTCGGAAAGCCTGAAACGTCTGTGAGACCCGGCAGGGTGTTGATTTCGTTGACGAGGAGCTCGCCGCTTTTCTTCAGAAAGAAATCGACGCGAGAAAGACCCGAGGCATCGATCGCTTTGTAGGCCCGCACCGCCATGGTCTGAATTTTCTTGATGACCGATTTCGAAATACGCGCGGGCACTATGAACTCCACGTGACCCGTGCTGGAATATTTTTCGGTGTAATCGAGGAATCGCGCCGACTCTTCGTGAATTACGTATTCGCCCGGCAGGCTGGCTTGCGGCTGGTCATTGCCCATCACCGCGCATTCGATTTCACGGCCGTCAACCAACTCCTCGACGATAATCTTTCGATCATAACGCGCCGCAAGGTCGACGGCTTTGGCTAACGAAGCTTTGTCTGCGGCTTTCGAAACGCCAACCGACGACCCGAGATTCGCCGGCTTCACAAAACATGGAAAACCAATCTCTTTGCGAACACGTCGCGTCACTTTGTTCGGGTCAGTTTCCCAATCCGATCGCAGGAACCACGTGTAAGCACAAATCGGCAGGCCTGCTTCTTTGAACAGGGCCTTCATCGCCACCTTGTCCATACCGCACGCCGACGCCAACGTGCCGCAGCCGACAAAGGGAATCGCCGCCAACTCAAGCAGGCCCTGAAGCGTTCCATCTTCGCCGTACGTGCCGTGCAGGACCGGGAAGACCACGTCCAGCTTTTCTGAGGAGTGATCACCACTGTCCAGCCGCATCAACCCTGTGCGTGAAGGATCGCCGAGGATCGCTACATCTTTCGCGGTATTGCCGAGGGCGTTTGCCGGGAGTCGTCCCTGGGTTGCTTCCGGCAGCAGTTGCGCAGCCGCGGCGGGCCCGAGCCAGTTCCCTTCCTTCGTGATTGCAATCGGCACAACCTCGTATTTTGTTTTGTCGATCGCATCGATCACCGAACCCGCCGAGCGCACGGAAACTTCGTGCTCGCCTGAGCGGCCACCGAAAATTACGCCAATGCGAAGTTTCTTCGTCATGAGTACCGCAAAATGTTATTTTGCGCGCAAGTTAACAACCTTGCGCTACAGGATCGTTTTGCCCAGCGCCGACAGAATTAACTCA
>DATBSG010000309.1:0-9153 GCA_036559945.1 Pyrinomonadaceae bacterium | reverse complement strand
TTCAAAATCGCCGCGCCGGCCGCGCCGCGGATTGTGTTGTGGCCGAGCGCGACGAAACGATAGTCCAGTACGTTGTCCTCGGTAATTCGTCCTACTGTTACGCTCATTCCATTTCCCGCGTCGCGGTCCAGACGGGGCTGTGGCCGATCGATTTCGTCGCGGACGATGATTGGTTTCTCGGGCGCTGAATGCAGGTTCAACTGTTGCGGTAACGAAGTGAACGTGGCGAGCGCGCTGCTGATCTCAGTGCGCGAGGCTGACTGAGAGAGCTTCACGCGAATCGACGCCATGTGCCCGTCGGCGACATTAACGCGGTTGCATTGCGCGCTCAGACTCACAGGCGCATTCTCAATCGCGTCGTTTGTGAAACTCCCCAGCAGCTTCAAAGTCTCCGCTTCAATCTTTTCTTCTTCGCCGCCGATGAACGGAATGACATTGTCGGTCGCATCCAACGACGCAACTCCCGGATAACCGGCGCCGGAAAGCGCTTGCATTGTAGTCACAACGCACGAAGTAATACCGAACTTCGCGTGCAGCGGCTTGAGCGCCATCACGATCACAATGGCCGAACAATTCGGATTCGTGACGATGAATCCGCGATCATAGCCGCGACTCTTTCGCTGCACATCGATCAACGCGATGTGCTCGGGATTGACTTCCGGAATCAGCAAGGGGACATCCGCGCCCATTCGATGCGGCGAAGAGTTACTGATGACCGGATAGCCCGCGGCGGCAAACTGAGGCTCGGCAGATGTTGCGATGTCTCCCGGCAAACTTGAAAAAACGAAATCGCAATCCAGCGGCGGCGCAGGAGGTTGCACAATGATCTGCTTTACGGAATCCGGCATGTCGCCCGGCAAGCGCCAGGTGCAGGCGTCCGCATAAGACTTGCCCTGCGACCGATCGGAAGCGGCGAGCGCGGTCACTTCAAACTGCGGATGATCTTCCAGCAATTGAATAAATCGCTGGCCGACAACGCCGGTGGCGCCGAGGATGCCTGCGCGGAATTTTCGCATCGAGATTATTAAACCACAGAGGACACGGAGGAAACACAGAGGAGAACTTTTAAGCCACAAAAAGGCACAAGAAGCACAAAACAGAAGAGGCAAGAGCAGTTAACCCATTTCCGCTTTGTGCCTTTTGTGCATTTTTGTGGCTGATTCTTCTTGTCTTCCTCTGTGTCCTCTGTGGTTAATGTTTGATCGAGTTGAGCGCTTCTCCCAGACGTCGCACGCCTTCAGTCAATCGCTCTTCCTCGGCGCAAAAAGAGATGCGCAGGTAACCTTTGCTCTCGTCGCCAAACGCCGCCGCCGGAATCGTGACGACGCCATGCTCAAGTCCAGCTTCCGCGACGCGTAATTCGTCACCGTACTTGCTCACGTCCACCATTGTGTAGAACGCGCCATCCGGAGTCACGCAGCGCAAACCCAGTTCAATGCGCAGCAATCGCAGCAGATGATCGCGTCGCCGATGAAAGATTGCGCGGTACTCTTCGCGCGCCCGAGCGGCCTCATCAGTCCATGCCGCCAACGCCGCTTTCTGCGAAATGCTCGACGCGCAGGTGACGACGTATCCGTGCAGCACCAGCGCGGCTTTCATCACGGCTTCGTCTCCTGCCAGCCAGCCGATGCGCCAGCCCGTCATGCGCATGGATTTCGAAAGGCCGCTGACGATGATCGTGCGCGGATAGAACTCCGAAATCGACGCCGGTCGTTCGGAAGTGTAGTAAAGCTCGCGATAAATTTCATCGCTGACGATAAATGCGTTTGAACCGCTGGCGCTCACAGCGTCCGCCATCGCGTGCAACTCTTCATTCGTTAACGCGCGGCCGGTTGGATTCGATGGACTAATGCAAATGACGACCTTCGTGCGGTTACTAATCTTGTTTTTGAAATCTTCAACATCGAAACCAAAATCATTTTTTGCAGGCAATCGATATCGTACATCGCGTCCGCCCGTTATCTTCGTGATCATCGGATAGGCGATGAATCCCGGGTCCGGCATCAGCACTTCATCGCCCTCTTCCACCAAAGTTCGGAGGATTAGGTAAAGCGACTCTTGCGATCCCGCGGTCACCACAACTTGATCGAGATTCAAGTTCATGTGCGGATAGTCGCCGGCAATTCGCTCGCGCAATTCCGGCAGCCCCGCCTGCAGCGTATAGCCATTTCGCTCTTCCTGAAGTACGCGAATAGCTTCGCGCACGATCACTTCCGGCGTCGGCAAGTCTGGTTCGCCGAGCCCGAGACTGATGCTGCCAGGCCTCGCGCGATCCGAAATCTTCCGGATCATGCTCTTCTCGATGCCGCGGAGGAATGGTGGTGGTCGGAAAGTCAACGCAGCGCTTCCTCCAACTGCGTAGCCGCGTCAGTTTTTTCGTCGCGATACTTGACGATCACCGGCGCGTAAAGCGACAGGCCCCATTCGCGAGCTTTGTCGCTCTGGATTGCGCGTGAGCCGGGAACTACCACCGCACCGGCCGGAATTTCAACGGGCGCATCACCGCTCCGCCGATAGATTTGTTCGCGCACGAGATCGAACACGGGAGTTGAGCCGGTAATGATCGTGCCGGAAGCAAGGACTGCGCGCTCGCGCACGATTGCGCCTTCGTAGACGCCGCAGTTACCGCCGACGATCACATCGTCTTCGATAATCACCGGCATTGCGCCCGCAGGCTCGAGCACGCCGCCAATTTGCGCGGCAGCGGAAATGTGAACGCGCTTGCCGATTTGCGCGCACGAGCCGACCAGTGCGTGGCTGTCGATCATTGTTCCTTCATCAACGTAAGCGCCCGCGTTGACGAACATCGGCGGCATGCAGACGACACCCGGAGCGATGTGCGCGCCGTCGCGAATGCTCGATCCGCCGGGAACGATCCGCACGCGATCGTCAGGCGAAAATCTTTGGAGTGGGTAAGTGTTCTTGTCCAGAAACTGTAACGGCGCGCCGGATGGCGTCATTTCAATGATTAGGCCCATGCGGAAGCCCAACAGGATGCCGCGTTTCACCCAGGCATTCGTGTGCCACTTGCCCTCAGCGTCACGTTGAGCGGCGCGAATCTCTCCACGATTAAGAGCTGCTTTGAATTCGTTGAAGAGAGCGAAGTCGCTGTCTGAATAATCCTGGTCCTCGCGCGCGGCAAGGTTCTCAATTTGCTCACGCAGTGACATGCGCACTCTCCAGCACTCCGAGCTCAACTAAGACTTCCCGAACGCGCGCGCGACTTTTTTCTGTAATCGGCACCAGCGGCAGGCGAAAGTTTTCTTCCAACAAACCCATCATGGCCATCGCGGCTTTCACCGGGCCGGGACTCGATTCAATGAAGTTTATTTCCATCAACGGCAACAGACGGTAATGCAGAGCGCGTGCTTCATCCCACTTTCGATCGAGTGCAAGACTCGTCATGCGAGACATCAAGTCCGGCACTTCATTCGACGCCACGGAAACGATGCCTTCCGCGCCCAGCGCAATCAGCGGCAACGTCACCGCGTCGTCACCAGATAAGACAGAGAAACCGGCGGGCCGCTCGCGCAATATTTCCATAATCTGCGTCAAGTTTCCTGACGCTTCTTTAACCGCTACGATGTTTTCGCAATCTTTCGCCAGGCGCAGCGTCGTCTGCGCCGCGATGTTCGATGAAGTGCGACCCGGCACGTTGTAAAGCATGATTGGCACGTCGGGCACGGCCTCGGCGATTGCGCGAAAGTGTGCGTACAGGCCTTCCTGCGTCGGCTTGTTGTACCAGGGCGCAACCTGTAAGACGGCGTCAGCGCCGGCCTCCCGGGCCCGCTCTGAATACTCAATCGCTGAGGCGGTTGAGTTGCTGCCGGCGCCGGCGATTACCTTCGCGCGTCCACGTGCCACCTCGATTGTCAATCCGATCACGCGCGCATCTTCTTCTTCAGTCATCGTCGCGCTTTCGCCGGTCGTTCCGCAGGGCACGAGCAACTTCACGCCGCCGTTGATTTGCTGATCGACAAGGGCGCGCATGCGCTTTTCATCAATCGCACCATCGGATTTGAACGGCGTCACCAGCGCCGTTGCGCAGCCACGCATCCAATCAAGTTTCAGAGTCATGTCTCAGTACCTCTCTGGCCAAGTATTTCATCAAACACTTCCGAGAATTCATAGATGCCCTTGTGTTCGACGATCCATTCCGCGGCCATCAATGCGCCTTGCGCGAAGCCTTCGCGTGAACGGGCGACGTGCTCGAGCGTGATCTGATCGGCGCTGGAATCAAACCCGACACGATGCGTGCCTGGAATGTGTCCCGCGCGCGTCGACGAAATCGGAACTTCGCGTCCCAAATGATTCGCCACGATCTCGCCGAGTTTGATCGCCGTTCCCGAGGGCGCGTCGCGCTTTCGCCGGTGGTGCGCTTCTTCGATGAACGCGTCGTACGATTCTAGGTTCTGGAACAGTTCCGCGGCCGACCCCGCAATGCGGAAAAATAGTTGCGCGCCCACCGAGAAATTTGCACCGTAAATCAGTGAGCCGTCCGCGTCTTCGATCATTCGCACAAGCTCGTTGCGGTCAATGTCCCACCCGGTCGTTCCCTCAACCAGCGGCACGCCGGCCGCAACACACATTTCCATATTTCTGACTACGGCAGCAGCAACGGAAAAATCGATTGCGACGTCGCAAGAGCCAAGCTCAGCACTAATCTCGTCGCCGCTGCGCGCGGCATCACGCGAAGTCATTGTCAGCGCGATCTCGTGACCTTTTTCGCGTGCCAGCTTGGCCACGAGCTGGCCCATTGCGCCATATCCGATTAGAGCAATCTTCATTGCGTTAAGTTTTGCCGTTACAGAACCGCGACCATTAGGGAGCGGGATAAAGACTCAAGACGCGTGTTTACAGTTAACGTCTGATCCCGCTCGCTATCGCTCGCGGTTCTGTAAAAGCCTCTGCACAAGTTCAACATAAATATCCACTGCTGTTAATAGATCTTCCTTCTTCACACGTTCCGCGTCAGTATGTGCATCGAGAATTGATCCCGGCCCGATCAGCAGCGGCTGCCCCCAATTCGACAAGTAGGGAATGTCCGTGGTAAATCGCGCGATCATCTGTTCGAAGCCATCCAGCGCCATCAACCGCAACGGATCGTGCACTGATTTGTACTCGATCGAAGTGCGTTGGGCAATTGCAATTTCGAGCAACTCCTTAACAGTTGCGGAACCCCCAGCGATGCGAATCTGTATCGTGGCGTGCGCCGCATCGGGAATCACGTTAGCGCGCGTGCCGCCGGAAATCACGCCGATATTGCACGTGGTCTCGCCAAATACGTCATCAGTCGGCCAGTCGATTGCGCGAATGTCGTTCAGCACGTCAATCAACTTGTCGATGGCCGATTCGCCCTGTTCCGGATAGGCCGAATGCGCCGAACGCCCTTCCGCAGCAACCGTCGCTTGCAAAGAGCCCTTCGTGCCGACAGCCAAACGATTGTCGGTCGGCTCGCCATTGATCAGATATTCGCACGACGCAGCGGCCGGGTGATCGTTCGCGACTTTCGCGCCGGCGCTGGTCACTTCTTCATCAACGGTGAACAGCAAACCAATCTCGTTGAAGCCGTCGGCGCGCAACTTCTCGGCGGCGGCAATCTGTGCCGCGATTATTCCTTTGGCATCACACGCGCCGCGTCCATAAATGAATTCGTCATCCTCGCTCGAAGCAATAAACGGAGGCACCGTGTCCATGTGCGTCGAAAGCACCACGCGCGGCTTGGCTTCGGTGGTGGCGATGATGTTCGCTCGCTCAGGCGAGATATCCTGCAACTCGACATGATAGCCGAGACGATTCAGCAGTTCGCCCAACGAAGTTCCAATCTGAAACTCTTCGCTGGTGACGGACGGAATGTCGATCAGCTCGCGCGTGAGCCGCAGAACGTCAATCACGCGGTGACCTCCTGAGTGGGGACTGCAGACTCTTCAAAACACACTCTATGCAACCGCATGATTGCCTCGGCCGCGTGCGCGTCATCAACCATGAATGTCAGGTTCACGCTCGAAGCGCCTACCGAAATCATTGAAACATTGATGTCGCTGATCACCGAAAAAACTCGGGCGGCGATACCGGGCGTGTTGCGCAAGCCTTCGCCGACGACGGAAACGATTGTGCGGTCTCTCTCAATTTGAACAGTTCCGAGCTGTTCCAGATCCGTAATCAGCTCCGGCAGCGTGCTCGCGTCATCGATCGAGAGCGACACACTAACTTCGGACGTAGTCACGACATCGACGGCAGTCTTGTGGCGATCAAACACCTCGAACAGTGCTCGCAAGAAGCCATACGCGCCCAGCATCCGCGCGGAGGTGACCTGGACGGTCACGATTCCGTTCTTGTGCGCGATGGCTTTGATTGTCTGCGGCGCCGCGTCCGACTCCGCCACGATCAAGGTGCCGGCGTCCTGCGGCGCGTGCGAGTTGCAAACACGAACCGGGATCGATTTGTCGATCGCCGGCTGAATTGTTTTCGGGTGCAGCACCTTTGCGCCGAAATAAGCCAGCTCTGCGGCTTCCTGGTATGACAGTACTGGAATTGGTTTCGCCTCGGGCACCACACGCGGGTCAGCCGTCAATACGCCGCTTACGTCCGTCCAGATTTGGATCTCACGCGCTTCGAGCGCCGCACCGACAATCGCCGCCGTGTAATCCGAACCCCCGCGACCGAGCGTAGTCGTTTCTCCTTTTTGCGTACTGCCGATGAAACCGCCGAGCACGGGAATCGCGGCCGCTTCAATCAGTGGCCGTAGAAGTTCGCTGGTGGTGGCCGCCGTTTCCGGCAAAGGCGCCGCGTTCCCGTAACTCTCATCTGTTTTCACGCACTCGCGCGCATCGACATATTGCGACCGCAAACCGTTCGCGCGTAACACGCCCGCAAGCAAACGCGAAGACAGCAGTTCGCCATACGCAACAATTTCATCCTGAAGCGGGGGACTCGTTACCGGATAGGCCGCAATGATTCTCAACAGTTGGCGGATCTCTCGCTTGGCATCATCGATGGCGGATTCAACAGGTTTGCGTGCCTCTTCATCCACGAGCGCTTTCGCGATCGCGACATGACGTTCGAACCATTCGTCGAGCGACCGCCCCGCCACGCGCGCGTCGCCTCTGTTCGCCTTCTCGACACTACATAGCAAAGCGTTCGTGAATCCGGCGATCGCCGACACCACCACCACCGGTTGCTCGTGTGCGGCTGCCTGGACGATTGACGAGCCGTTCGCAAAGGCCGCGGCGTCAGCGACTGAGGTCCCGCCGAATTTCATAATCGTAGGTCGCATTTTCGCTCGCGAGTTAACCACAGCGTCGGGAAGCAGGGCAACACGCTTGATTGGCAACTCGACGCTCCCTTACAATCTCAAATTACGTTTAGAGTTCAAGCTTTAGCTTGCTGGACGAATCACAACCTGAAGGTTGAACTCTGAACAGATTAATTATGGCTAGTTTCGACAAAATATTAACCAAAGTTTTCGGCAGCAGTAACGAACGATTCCTGAAGTCTATTCGTCCGGTCATCGAGCAAATCAACGCCTTTGAACCTGAAGTCCAGAAGCTTTCCGACGATCAGCTTCGCGAACGAACGGCTGAGTTCAAGGCGCAGATTCAGGACGCTGTCAAGGATGCGCGCGACAAAGACGATCGCAAGTATCGCGAGCAGGAAGTGCTGAACGAAATCCTGGCTGAGGCCTTTGCGCTGGTACGCGAAGCCAGCGTGCGCACGACCGGCATGCGTCATTTCGACGTGCAGATGATCGGCGGCCTCGTGCTGCACCAGGGCAAGATTGCTGAGATGCGCACCGGTGAAGGTAAAACGCTGGTTGCGACTTTGCCGGTCTACTTGAATGCCCTCACTGGTCGTGGCGTTCATGTCATCACGGTAAATGATTATCTCGCATCGCGCGACGCGGAATGGATGGGACAGATTTACCGGTTCCTCGGTTTGGAAGTCGGCTGCATCCAGAACGACATGGATGACTTCGAGCGACAGACCGCTTATGCCGCCGACATCACCTACGGCACGAACAACGAATTTGGATTCGATTACCTGCGCGACAACATGAAGTTTGATCTCGCCACCTGCGTGCAGCGCGGCCACTACTACGCAGTTGTTGACGAGGTCGATTCGATTTTGATTGACGAAGCGCGGACGCCGCTGATCATCTCCGGCCCTTCGGAAGAATCGACGGACAAGTATTACCAGGCGAACGCCATCATCCCGCAGCTCGTGCGCGGCGAAGAGCTGGAAGAAGGTAAGAAGACCGGCGACTACGTTGTTGACGAAAAGAACCATTCAGCCGTGCTGACGGAAGAAGGTGTCGACAAAGCCGAACGGCTGCTCGCCGTCGGAAACCTTTACGATCCCGACAATATGGAACTGCTGCATTGCGTCGAGCAGGCGTTAAAGGCGCACACGCTCTACCGTCTGGACCACCAGTACGTGGTGCAGGACGGCGAAGTCATCATCGTCGATGACTTCACCGGGCGCTTGATGAAAGGCCGCCGCTGGTCGGACGGTTTGCACCAGGCCGTGGAAGCCAAGGAAGGCGTGAAGATCGAACGCGAGAACCAAACGCTGGCGACAATAACGCTTCAGAATTATTTCCGCCTGTACGAAAAGCTTTCCGGTATGACGGGAACTGCGGAAACTGAAGCGGCAGAATTTCACTCGACATACAAACTCGACGTAATTGTGATTCCGACGCACATGCCGATGGTGCGCAAGGACAATCCGGACGTCATCTATCGCACCCTGCCTGAGAAATGGGACGCGGTCGTCGAGGAAATCAAAGACCTCTACGAAAAAGGCCAGCCAGTGCTGGTCGGTACCGTGTCAGTCGAGAATTCCGAGTTGATTTCGCGGCGATTGCAACGGGTTGGCGTGCCGCACAACGTGCTGAACGCGAAGTATCACGAACGCGAAGCGGAAATTGTCGCGCAAGCGGGCCGCAAAGGCATGGTGACCATCGCGACGAACATGGCGGGACGCGGCACGGACATTCTGCTGGGCGGCAATCCGGATTTCATGGCGCGCGAGTTTTTGAAAGATCAGGAAGTCGATCCCGACGAAGCCAACGAATCGCAGTGGCAGCAGGAATTTCTGAAGGCCAAACGCATCGTCGAAGCCGAACACAAAGAGGTTGTTTCGCTGGGCGGCTTG
>DATBSG010000308.1:0-8477 GCA_036559945.1 Pyrinomonadaceae bacterium | reverse complement strand
GGACTGTCTTTTGAAAGCACGTATTTCGTGCGCCGGGCGTTGAAGAAATTCGTCGATGAACAGATGCAGCCCGGCGATCTGGTTGCCATCATCAGAACGAGCGGCGGCATGGGAGCGTTGCAGCAGTTCACTTCCGACAAGCGGCAGCTCTATGCCGCCATCGAGCGGGTCAAGTGGTACGCCAGCGGACGCGGAGGCGTGGGCGCGTTTGCCCCCATTGCCCCGCCGACGCCCGGCGATCACGGCGAAGAGATTGATAAGGCGAACGAAGAGTTCAATCAATTTCGCGAAGACGTTTACGCCGTCGGCACCCTGGGCGCGGTAAATTACGTAGTCCGCGGCCTGCGTGATCTGCCGGGTCGCAAATCGATTCTGCTTATCTCCGACGGTTTCAGGATTTACAGTCAGGACGATCCGAACCGAAACTTCCGCACCGTGCAAAAACTGCAACGACTCATCGACGAAGCAGGCCGCGCGTCAGTGGTTATCTACACGATGAACGCGACCGGATTGCAGACGCTCGGCTTTTCGGCTGCCGACGATCTATCGGGCCGGGACACGCAACAAATGATGGATGCAATGACCAGCCGTCGCAACGCGGCTTTTGAGACGCAGGAAGGTTTGGATTATCTCGCGCGCGAGACTGGCGGCATTCCGATTCGAAACACCAACGACTTAAGCGGCGGCATTCGGCGCGTGTTGGCCGATCAGAAGGGATACTACCTGATTGGCTATCGGCCCGATCAATCAACGTTTGATCTGCGCACGGGTCGTCGCAAGTTTCATCATCTGACGGTGAAAATCAAACGTCCTGGAAAATTCAACGTGCGCATGCGGCACGGCTTCTTTGGAATTAGCGACGAGGAGCGTCCCAAGCCGAAAACGCTGGGGGAACAACTCGTCGCCGCGTTGGTCTCGCCGTTTGGATCGACTGGAGTTCATTTGCAGTTGACTTCGCTCTTTTCAAACGATCCGAAGCTGGGCTCGATCATGCGCTCACTGTTGTACATCGATGCGCACGATCTTACTTTTACCAAAGAACCGGACGGTACTCACAAGACCGTCGTCGATGTATTGGCGATCAGCTTCGGGGACAACGGAGTTCCAATCGATCAAGTTGCCAAGACGTACCAGGTAACACTTTTGGATAAGGAATACGAACAAAAGATGAGAGAAGGCCTGGTCTACTACGTCACGGTGCCGATCAAAAAGCCGGGCGCCTACCAGTTGCGAATATCTCTGCGCGATTCGGCGACGGAGCGCATCGGTTCTGCCAGCCAGTTCATCGACGCTCCGGATATCAAGAAGAAGCGGCTGGCACTATCCGGAATCATCGTGCGCGGACAGACAAAAGCCAGTAAGCCGGGCGATGCCTCGGTAACGCCACAAGGGGAAGGCAGCGAACAGGGGGACACTGAATCGGGGCCCGCGGTTCGCCACTTCAAACCAGGCATGGTCATGGCCTACGGCTACTTCATCTACAATGTGAAGCTCGACAAAGCATCGTCGCGCCCGCAACTCACGACGCGGGTACGTCTTTTTCGTGACGGCCAGGAGATTTTCGCCGGGAAAGAGATCCCTTTCGCCAGCGGTCCACAAACCGATTTGCAGAGGATCGCCGCCGGCGGAGCGATTCAACTTGGCGCAAACATGGCGCCCGGTGATTACGTCCTTCAGGTTTTGGTGACGGACTTGCTCGCTGATCAAAAGCATCGCGTGGCGACCCAGTGGATTGATTTCCAGATCGTCAAGTGAGCTCCGGCCGTCGCATGCGCATCCTGCAAATTTGTTCGGCGCGGCACTTCGGAGGAGGCGAACGGCACCTTGTCGATCTGACCAATGGACTAATCCGACGCGAGCACGAGGTTTTCGTCGCCATCGTTCCTGATTCACCGCTGCTTCCCGAACTCGGACAGATTCCAGAAAAAAACATTCTGCCGCTGCCGTTCCGAAAGCCTCTGGGCCTTGCAACAGCCTGGAAACTCCGCCGATTCGCGCGCGAGCAACAAATCGAAATCATCCACGCGCACATGGCGCGAGATTACCCACTCGCGGCGCTGGCGGTCGGCCGCGCGGGCACAGCACAGCTCGTTATCACGCGACACGTTCTTTTCCCAATGAGCGGCCTGCATCGGCTGACTCGCCGACGCGTATCGCGGCTGATTGCGGTTTCGGAAAGCGTCGCGGCGAGCCTGCGTTCGCAAGGGATCTTCGACGATGGCCAAATCACCGTCGTGCGGAATGGCATAGACTTGTCGCGGTTTCGCGCGACGCCGCGCAAAGATCCGAGTGGCCGGCTGCGCGTTGGGATCTTGGGCGAGCTTGCGCCGAACAAGGGTCAAAATGATTTTGTGCGGGCCGCGGAAATCGTCGCGGCAAAGAATCACAATGTGGAATTCATCATCGCCGGCAGCGATCAATCGCCGGATGGCGACTATGGGCGTCGGCTTAAACAATTAATCCAGGCGAGCGGTCTCAGTGAACGAATGCAACTGATCGAATCGAAGATTGATGTTGCGGAGTTTCTTTCGAGTCTCGATCTCTTAGTGTCAGCCTCGCGTTCGGAAGCATTCGGTTTGGCTATCGTCGAAGCGATGGCCTGCGGCGTTCCCGTCGCGGCGACCACGACCGACGGCGCGCGCGAAATCATTGAAGACGATTGCACGGGCCGGCTGGTGAAGGTCAACGACGTCGAAGAGCTTTCGGCGGCGATCTCGCACCTGCTCCGCGACGGTGACGAGCGGCGGCGTTTTTCGCTAAACGCTCAAGCTATGGTTCGCGAACGCTTTTCGCTTGATCGTATGATCACGGAAACTGAGGCCGTCTATCGTGACGTGCTTGATAACTGATGATCGTCCAGGAGTTTTCAATCGACTTCAGATCGCATCCAGCGCGCGACTCGCGCCGTTGGAACTCGTGCGCTAGAATGTCGTCTAACCATTCATGCCAACTGAGCGTCCCATTGACGAAGACAAGTCGCGGCGCACGCTGATTATCGTCGTTGCTGTCATCGCTGCTGTTTTTATCGGCGGGTTTTTCTATTTGTTGCTGCGAACCACGGCCACGCCTGAGCCACCGGCGAGATTAGAAGCGGCGATTCGCGCAGGTTCGCCGGAATTCGAGCAGTACAAACCGAAGATTCTTCTCGACAAGCCCGAAGCGACGCAATCGACAACCGCCTTGGGCGGATTTCAAATGACTTTGGAAACGACAGTCCGCAATTTTACCGGTCGCACGCTTAGCGGACTCGAGCTGCGAGCGGCCGTGCTGAACAGTCAGGGCCTGGCACTAAAGGACCGCACTGTCGTAGTCATCCCGACGAAGCAGACGGAATTAGCAACGAACAAAACCATGCACGTGACCGTGTCGATTAGCGGGTTGAAAGAAAGCGACGACCGAAAGGGTCTGTGGATGGAAGTTACCGGTTTCAGATTTCAATAAAGTCGATTTGATATTTGTCATTGGACATTTTCCATTGGTCATCTGTTGGCTGAATGGCGAGTGCGTTTGTTGCTCACTTCACCCTTCAATGACCAATGCGAAATGACTTAGCCCAAGTAACTCCACTGAATACACTCACACTTAACCTGAAAGGAGAAGCCCAATGAAACGAATTTTGAAGTTTACGGCAGCAATCATCATTGTTGCTGTGCTGAATTGTTCTTCCCTGGTTTTCGCCCAGTCGCTCACGTTTGCGCGCATCGCGGGTTGGAACCAGCAAGGCGTCGAGTTCGATGATCAGGGCACGCCGCAGCCCGTGCATAAGCCCGATCAGTTGCGTGCGGCGATCGCCGCGCTCAATCCTGACGTGATCGTGCTGTCAGAGGTCAATTCAAAAGAGTCGATGGAAGAGATCATCGCCACGCCTTTCGCGAATGGCGCGACTTACAAGCTGAGCATGGACGACGATCAGCCGACGGTGCAGAAGATTGCCGTCCTCTTCAAAGACCATCCGGACATTAGCGTGAGTAATCGCCGCGCGATTCCCGGCTCTGACGACAACCAGCCGGACCGCCTGAGAAAAGCCTGGGCTTTTGATGTCAAAATCCGGAACTTCGATTTTCTGCTGATTGGTGTTCACCTGAAATCCGGCCGCGGCAATCAGGAGCGCCAGACGCGTAATCGGCAGACGAAGGCCATCGCTCGCTTCATCAAGCATGAAACTGACACGACGAATGAACGCGACGTGCTGGTGATCGGCGACTACAACATGATTCCGGCGCAGGACGCGCAAAACTTTTCCAACCTGAGCCCGGGACCGGCGTCGAACGAGTTTTTGCGATTCATCTCGTCGGGCTTGACGCCGCCTTCGCACATCGGAAAGTGCGTCAACGGCAAGCCGACGGGAAATCTGCTCGACGGCGTTTCGATTTCTCGCACGCACACGCCGGAATGGACTGGTTTCATCCGCATTGCGCAACTTCAGAACACGCTTCCGAACATGGGATGCAGAAAGTACTTTCAGACGGTCTCGGATCATTTGCCGCTCGTCGCGCGGTTTCGCGTTTCAAAGCCGGATGATGATTAGCCTCGATCTGAGATTCGTAACCTGATTCCAGGTGACAAAGATGAGTGATCTCCCACCTCCAGCTTTTTCTCGCACACCACTCTTCGCGCTTTCGGTCGCTCTGGCTGGCGGACTTCTTTGCGCCCGATACGTGACAATTGACGCGCTCTCTGTGCTCACGCTTGCGTTGATTCTGACATGTGTAGTTGCGGTTGCTGCAGTTCCGCTACTTCGCGGAAACAGGATCGCGCAGGCTTCTTTCTGCGTAATTCTGGGTTTTGGCATGACCGGATTCGCTCTTGGCGTCGTCGAGCGAAGTTCGCGCACGACTGATCGTCTCTCCCAGCTTTACGAGCAAAGGATTCTCCACGCTGCCGATCCGGTTGAGCTCACCGGGACGATTGATGGCCAACCGGAACGGGCGCCGCAGGGACTTTACTTGCGAGTCCAGGCGCACAAGATCAAGTTCAAACAAACAGAACGCGACACTTCCGGAACCGTGCTGCTGGTCGCTCATCTTCACGACGACCAGACGAAGCAGGCTTACGAAGCGCTCGAGCTGCGTTACGGCGCGCGAATTCGCGTGATGACAATGCTCGATCGCGAAGATACGTTTCGTAATCCCGGCGTCATGCGTTTCACGGAATATCTCGAACGCAACGATTTCGAGGCCACCGGTGTAATCAAGAGCCCGCTGCTGGTCGAGCGTCTGGATGACGATGCCGTGTTCCTGCCATTGGCGTGGCTGTACGACTGGCGACAAAAACTGCAAAACGAATTTGCCGCAAAGTTTTCGGCGGAAACATCGGGAGTGCTGAGCGCGGCCTTGCTCGGTAATCGCTATGGTCTTTCGCACGCGGCGGCTGATCGCTTTCGCGCCGGCGGGACTTTTCACGTGCTGGTGATTTCCGGAATGCACATCAGCTTCATCGGCGGCATGGTGTTTCTGGGATCGGGCTGGCTTACTCGAAAAAGATTTTGGCGGTTTCTGATCGCGGCGCTCTTGATTTGGGCTTACACCCTTGCCGTCGGCGCCGATGCGCCGGTAGCGCGCGCCGCGTTAATGTTCACGCTGGTGATCTTCGCCCCCGTCGTGTGGCGAAAAGCGAATTCGCTTAACGTGATCGGAGCGACCGCGATGGCGTTGCTGGTTTGGCGGCCCAACGATCTGTTTGACCCTTCGTTTCAATTGACGTTCATGTCCGTGCTGGCCATCGTCCTGATCGCGGTCCCGCTTATGCAGCGAATGCAACGCATAGGCTCGTGGCAGCCGACGATGGTCACGCCGTACCCGCCGTCGTGCGCGTGTTCATTTCGAGTTCTTTCCGAGATGCTGTTTTGGAGCGAACGAAACTGGCGCGCCGAGATGGCTGTGTCAAACGTTAGTTATCGCGTGTTCAAGACGCCGGCGGCGGAGAAACTCGAGCGTTGGCATATTCAGAAACTCTGTCGAATCATGTTTGCCGCAATCGTCGTTTCCGCCTGTGTACAAGTCACGATGCTGCCGCTGATGATTATTTATTTTCATCGGTTGTCGTTCGCTTCAGTCCTGCTAAACATTTTGGTTGGTGCTCTCATGGCGGTGCTCGGAATCTTTGCGCTTGTGGCTGTGCTGGTCTCGCAGATTAGTGGTTGGCTCACGGCACCGCTCGTTTTCTTTGTTGAGAAATTGAACTGGCTGATGATTCACGCTGTCGATCCGTTCGCAGCATTCCGCGTCGCCTCGATTCGTCTGCCGCATTATTCAGGTTGGGCATCCGCGATTTACGCCCTGTATTACTTGCCGCTCGGACTGCTGATCGGCGCTCTCGCTCGTTGGGATCCCCTGAAACCGGTCGCGGCCGCGAACTCGAGTGGTGCGCCCAGTTCCCGGCGCAGGGCCCACTTGGCGGGCGTTTTGTTAGCTGTGCTGTTCGGGGTGATAGTCATTCATCCGTTTAGCGCGAGTGGCCCCGATGGAAAGCTTCACGTCGATTTTTTGGACGTCGGCCAGGGTGACTCGGCATTGCTGACGATGCCTGACGGCACCACACTTCTGATTGATGGTGGCGGACATCCCAACATAGATTGGGCCAACGCCAGCGACGAAGATCGTAATGACGAGCCATTTCAACGGGACACCCGAACGGTCGGTGAAGGGGTCGTTTCAGAGTACCTGTGGTCGCGCGGTTTGGATCGTGTCGATTATGTGCTCGCGACGCATGCCGACGCTGATCACATTGACGGGCTGAACGATGTAGTGCGCAATTTTCGAGTCCGAGGCGCAATCGTCGCGCGTACGCCCGTGAAGGATTCCGGTTTTGCACGCTTCGCTGAATCGTTGAAACAGGCACGCGTTCCGCTCGACGTCATCGGCGGCGGTGATGCAATACAGGTAGGCGGCGTCAAAATCGATGTGCTGTGGCCGCCACAAGTCGCTGACACGAATTCGACTTATCGGAATAATGATGCGCTCGTCTTGCGCGTGCGTTACGGTGAAAAGGTTTTGTTGTTCAACGCGGACATCGAGAAAGAAGCAGAGAGCGCGCTGTTGAAAAGCGGCACTAATCTCCACAGCGACGTGATCAAAGTCGCGCACCATGGCAGCCGCACATCCTCCATTCAGCCCTTTGTCGACGCAACCCATCCCACGATTGCTGTGATCTCAGTCGGCCGCACTTCAATTTTTGGTCATCCGCACAAGGAAGTGGTCGAGCGTTGGCGCGCGAGTGGTGCGCAGGTAATGACGACCGGAGAGAAGGGAACGATCAGTGTGGTGACGGATGGGCGAGATCTGGAACTGAGTACGTTTGTACCGTGAACCGTCAGACGAAATCAGGTTCCGCGGGCGTGTAGAGATCGATGGTGGAACTACCCAGTTTGTAGGTTTTCAGCACGCCGAGCGGCGGCGCGTAAATATGAATCGTGACGAGATCGCAACCCGACACGTCGGGATTGCCGAGCTGGTGAATGTCCGGAACTTCTGAGCCCGTGAGGCCGCCGGTGCGCAGCTCGCGATGCGATTTGTAATTCAGGCCGGTCTCAACGTCATAATCGAAAGTCGTCTCCCACATAATCCCTTCGTGCACGAACACCGCGCCGTGCGATCCGTTGTGATCGTGAATCGGCGTGCGCTGTCCCGGCTTCCAGCACAGCACCAGCATCTCGACAAACTCGTTCTTCATCACGCGATGACGCGAGTAGTTGCCGGCTTTGAATCCGAGATAGGGAACAACCTCTTCTTGCGAAATGGTGGTGCGCTCGACCAGCTCGGAGAGTTCGGCGAGTGACGGAACTGATTTGAGAGATTTCAACTTCGCAGCGAGATCGGTGAACGAGAGTCCCGGGCCGTGGTACGACGTGCCTTCGGTTTGTTGAAATTGAGTCGCCACTCGATCTCCCGCTGCGATACGTGTCTTATATGATGCGAACGATGCTGAGTCAAGACAATTTGACTCAAAGTCGTGCGTTATTCGCCGGCATTGCGGATTAGAATTCGAATGTCGCGCACGTTTGTTCCCGTCGGCCCGGTTGTGATCGCATCGCCGAGCGCCACAAAGAACGAGCAAGCATCACTGCGATTCAGGAAATCTGTCGCGTCTAATCCGATTCTGCGCGCGCGATCAATCGTGGTGCTGTCAACCAGCGCGCCTGTGGCGGGACTATTGCCGTCAATGCCGTCGGTGCCGGCGCAAAGCGCCACGAATTCGCCGATACGTTCTGGATTTTCGGCGGAGGCAATCGCCAGACGCAGGGCGGTCTCAAGGTTTCGGCCGCCGATGCCCGGACCGCGAACTGGGCAAGTGAACTCACCGCCCGAGAGCAAGCAAACGTCCGTTGCCTGTCCCACTGGGTCGCGCAATTCGCTGGCGCGCGTCAAAAGCTTTTCACAACCAGTCTCAATCGAATCGTCTGAAATGTCCTGGGCGATTTCCGCGAACAGCCCGCGCCGCCGGGCCGTATTCGCGGCCGCTTCGAGTGCGGTGTCGTT
>DATBSG010000307.1:0-10215 GCA_036559945.1 Pyrinomonadaceae bacterium | reverse complement strand
CACCGACGATGAATCGTCCCGGATTGGTTTCGTTCGGTCGTGCACTGGCGAAAGTCGGTCCGTCCAAAGATCACGTCTGGAGTGAAAACCAGTCACGAGGCAAGCGGAAGAGCGTTGCCGAGACCGGGACTGCGCCAACGTTCTACCAAGAGCTGAGCCTCAATGCGATCGCACAAAGGGAGGTGCTTCGTCGCGCTCCAATGGAGTTCACCCAAGCGGCCAAACAGACTCAAGTGGTCATGACGTTGCCGATGCCGGATGGGACACTTACCAGATTTCGCATTGAGGAATCACCCGTGATGGCGCCGCGGCTCGCCGCACTTTTCCCAGAGATTAGAACCTATCAGGGAAAAGGTCTGGACGACCCGACCGCTACAACCCGCTTTGACGTGACGCCCGCAGGCTTTCACGCGATCGTGCTTTCCGCGCATGGGACAGTCATTATTGAGCCGGCCGCGCGTGGGCGCTCCGGTCAGTATGTTAGTTATGACCAGCGTGATGCGCCGACAGAAGCGAACTCATTCAGTTGCGTAACCTCTGACGTCGAGCAGTCATTGGCCCAACCGCAAACCAGACAATACTTGCACAGTGGTTCTGCGAGTCTGGGCGTCGCGACCGGCACGACGCTGCGCACTTACCGATTGGCCCTGGCCGCGACCGCCGAGTACACGCAACAATACGGCGGCGGGACTGTTGCGGGCGCGCTCGGGGCAATGACCACAACGATCAATGCCGTTAACGCCATTTACGAGCGAGATCTCGCGATTCATCTGACGTTGATTGATAATGAAACCTCGATCATCTTTACGAATACGGCGACGGACGGATATACGAGCGACGACGCCACTGCGTTGTTCAATGAGAATCAAGCTAATCTTGATCGCATAATCGGGCCCGCCAACTATGACCTCGGCTTCGTCTTTGACGGCCACGTCTACGCTCATCTGCCGGGCCGCTTCTTATTCGAAGGGCAGGGTCTGTTTCAGAGCGCGTGTGTCAATGGGCAAAAAGGCAAGGGCTCAATAATACTGCGCTCCACCGAGCCGTCCACGACCACCGCCATTTATGTTGTTGCCCATGAGATGGGCCATAAGTTCGGCGCGCTGCACACGTTTAACGGGACAACGACGTCAGACTGTCTTAACAGTCGTACCGCTGCCTTCGCATATGAACCTGGGACTGGCTCCACGATTATGGCCTTCCGAGGCGGATTCGATCCCGACGGGATCTACCAACCCATTTGCGGTGCTGAAGACTTGCATTCGACCGATACTTACTTCCACACTGCGAGCATCGAACAGATCGTCAATTACACCACGTTTGGCAACGGCAGCTTCTGCCCGGTCCTGACTGACACAGACAATAACCCGCCAACGGTGAATGCTGGCCCGGATTACACGATCCCCGCAGGCACGCCGTTCACGCTCACGGCGGTCGGCAGTGACCTCGAAAGTGATGCGCTCACTTACTGCTGGGAAGAGTTTGATCTAGGTGCGCCTGCGCCGCCGAATACCGATAACGGCAATCGGCCAATCTTCCGCTCGTTTGCTCCAGTGACGAGTCCCGTGAGAACTTTTCCGCAGTTGCCGGATATTTTGTCTGGCACCGCCACCTTCGGTGAGTCGCTACCCGTCACAACTCGCAGCATGAACTTTCGGGTCACGGTGCGTGATAACCATTCGGGTGGCGGCGGCGTGGACACCAGCGCCATGCACGTTAACGTGAACGCAGGCAGCGGCCCATTTGTTGTTACGCAACCAGGTTCTTCGACGACATGGGCCACCGGTTCGAATCAAACTGTTTCATGGAACGTCGCAAATACGTCAAGTGCGCCAGTCAATTGCGGAAACGTTCGCATTATGCTCTCAATCGATGGAGGAACCAGTTTCCCGTTCACCCTGGCATCCACCAAGCCCAATACGGGCTCGGCGACGATTACCGTTCCGAACGCTCCAACTTCCACGGCACGCGTTAAAGTCGAAGCCTTCGACAACATCTTCTTCAGCATCTCGCTACCGAACTTCACTATTACGCCAAACATCACAGCCGCGCCGACACTGCTCACCGAAGCTAATACGAATCGCGCGGTCGCGTTAGACTCCGTTACATTCATGCGCGATCCTTTCCCGCTCACAACGGTCAACAACTTCAGCCTAGATCAGCGCACCCGCGTCACGCTCTTTGCTCTTGGTCTGGAACTGTTGTCAGGCGAAGACATTTCAGTTGTCACGGCTCAAGTCGAAGATGAGGGGCATAAAATATATCCGCTGAAAGTAGAGTATGTCGGCAAAGTTCCGGGCTTCGATTGGTTAACACAGGTGGTTATTAGACTGCCGGACGATTTCCTCAATGGCGAGGACTTCCTGGTAAGCGTGAACTTGCGTGGCGCAGCTAGCAACAAGGCCGTTATCGGCATTCGATAGTTGCCACCCATTCATAGGAAAGGCATGCGCGGAAGAGTAATAGCTAAGGCTGTATCACTACTGTCACACAGCTAATAGCCCCAAGGAAATTCACAGCCCGGAAAATGAAGTCCATTAAAGGTCCAATAAGCGTTCTCGTGAGTCCTTCAAATGCGGTAGAGCGCTATCCATGTCACGAGTTCCGTTTGAATTTTGATGAGTTCGACCTCTTCCACGCGCCAACACCAGCCGACTCCCGTACGGGACGCCAAATTCCCTCAGCATTAGGAAAGCAAATACCGCGGGCAAAGACGCCTTTCGAAGTTGATATTTTCTCTCGCTTTTCTTAGGCAGCGCTCGCGACTTCATTTGTATATCGTTGCACCAGTTCTCCCAGGATTGGCACGAAGTCAAAAGCAGGACGACTGTTTGCTTCCAACATTCGGCCGATCACTGACTGATAAGCGAGAAGTTCTGGCTGGGAGCCATCATTCTCAGCGCAACCTTTAGATTGGATTCCGGCCTTACATAGACGCCAGAAAACCGCTCGCACCAGGGTGGCCTCGCCGCTCAAGCTACCGCGTCCCCTGAGAATCGGCTCCCGCTGGCGCCATACTCCGTTGCAAATTTCTCCGAATTGCTCTGAATTGATAGTAGTCATTTTCATATCTTTCTACTCTGCGACGAATGTAGCCGCACGACCCTGATCTTTCCACTGGAGTACGACTCTGAATTTCCTTCATCACATCAACTAGTTCTTCGGCGTGCTTCAACATGAAGGGATCCTTCTCAATTCCACCATTCATTCTTGAGGGAGCGCTGAGGAAGACCGTTTCCATTGCTGGGGACGGATTGAAGTTCGTCGCGATTGCTTATTAACAAGGCAAGTTGTGCACGCTGTAACGGCGCGCCACGGCTCAAACTGGCGAACGGATCGTTCACCATGCAAAAGTCCACATAACTTTCGCTGCCCTCGGGCGCGATTTCTTTCAGCAGCCGAATATCGATCGGCGTGGGCTTGAAAAGCATCATCCCGTAATTACGCAGGCGGGCCATCATAGCGTCGTGGGTGTTGCAAAACAGTGGGATTCGCAACCGCTCGTCATCCTCAAGCGCAAACCAATCACCGTTCGCGCGGCGCATTGCGAAGATATCGCTCATAAAACGTCTTTCGTAATCGGTGCGATGCCAACAGGTGGACCCGGCGAAGTGATGTGAATCTCATTTCGCTGGTCGTAGCGAAGGAAACTTGAGAAGAAGAAGAATCCGGCAATGCACACGATCAGCGAGATGCTGATAGCCAGCCACAAGTGAACTTTGCCGCCCTGAACATCGACGACGCCCTGTGCATCCTTAAAGACTGCAAACAAATAAAACTGCCACCCGGCAATTGCGCTGAGGGCAGCCAAGCCGATTACCGCCATTAAAGTTTTACCGACACTCTTTCTCTGATTCACGTTTCCCTCCATTTTTTTCGCGCCAAATTGTTCAGTCATCAATCATTTCCGAAAACTCGCCTTCTGCGGCGAGCGTGCGGAGACGATTCGCAACTCTCGCATCAGGCTCGTCATCTGAGCGGTCCGAGTTAACCTTGCTCCACCGTGGGTGCCCTTTCAGGCGCGCCTGACTAACCTGATACGAGTCCATGATGTCCTGGGCTCTAATTCGACTCGACGCGGTCGCATTACCAAGGAACGCTGACGTCTTTTCACTGAGGCTTTCGGCGGTGTAAACCGCGTGGGTATTCACCAACGCTTCATTCGCCCCTTTCTGGAACTTGCCGGCACACGAGAACACTATCCTGAGCTCGATGAGCAGTCTGTGCGTTAGACCGCTTATAGGCTGGGAGTTGCTGATCCGGAGCCAAAACAAGTTATTGCGTATATGTGTGTTGTCGCACTGACGGCTTGAATTTCCAGCCGTATTATTGAACGCAGATGAAGCCTCTGCCCCTGACAGACTTGGAAGTGAAACTGAAGGCTGTGACTGGAAAGGAAACTGAGAGCGCAAATGGATAGCGGAAAAATGATCAAGAAACGAGCGAAGGGCATTAATTGGCATACTTCGATTTTCATAGCACTGTTTCATGTGGGCGCCGTGGCTGCACTTTTCTTATTTAGCTGGCAGGCGTTGGTGATAGCGATCGTACTCTGGTGGATTACCGCGAGTTTGGGCGTCGGAATGGGGTTTCACAGACTCCTTACGCATCGTGGCTACAAGACCCCAAAGTTAGTGGAATATTTCCTGACTATTTGCGGAGCACTCGCAATGGAAGGGGGCCACATCCAATGGGTCGTAACCCATCGAATACATCATGCCCATACAGATATTCCCGGTGATCCACACACGCCGCGCGATGGTGGCTGGTGGTCACATATCGGCTGGATGTTGAAGGGCAGAGCCCAGGCGCATGACTCGTCCGTTGTCGCGCACTATGCCCCCGACCTTGTTAAAGACAGATTTCATGTGTGGCTTAACCGACTGTATTGGGTGCCCCTGGTCTTACTCGGTTTGGCATTACTCGTGTTCGGTGGTTGGCCTTATCTGATGTGGGGAGTTCTCTTCCGCGTAACTTTCAATTTACATGCTACCTGGCTGGTTAACTCGGCAACACACATGTGGGGCAAGCGGCGGTTCGCGACTCGGGATGACTCGAAAAACAATTGGTGGGTGGCGCTGCTGACCTTTGGCGAGGGCTGGCACAATAATCATCATGCTCACCCAACGTCGGCGCGACATGGACTCGCCTGGTACGAAATCGACTTGAACTGGTGGGGCATTCGAGCGATGCAGGTTCTCGGTCTCGCAAGGGCAGTCAAACTTGTCAGCCTATCGAATCGTGCTGACGCTTAAGGTACGACGTACATTTACTCGCGAACTGTTAGCCAAAGACAAGGCGTTTTAGTGACGAAAGATAACCACACAAGCCCGCTCATCCTGATAGTCGAGGATGTCCACGAGACCCGCGACGGCATTGAGAAGCTGCTGACGACAGACGGTTACCGCGTGTCCCTGGCCAGGGACGAACAGGACGCGATCGAGAAGAGTCAGGTAAAGCATCCAGACTTGATTCTGGTAAGCGTGGCCGGAGTACCGGGCGAAGTTATCGCGGTGGCGCGTCGCATCCGCCAGGGTGCAGAAGTAGGAGAGAGGGTGCCGGTTGTGATTTTTTGTGCTGATGGAATTGGTGAAGGTGATGAAGTCGCGATCGGGCAAAACGTGCATCTCACCCGCCCCGACAACTTCAACCAGTTGAGAAGTCTTCTCGCTCGTCTGCTCCTCAAGATTTCGTTACCGCTTGAAGTCAACCTAATGCAACCGTCGCCAGAACGGAATTTACGAATATGAACAACACAACACAGAAACCTTTTACCTTTAGATTCCTCGATACGAATCCAAAGGTTCTCTTGGAGTTGAAGAACGCAACTGATGAGACGCTCAAGTCCATCGAGATTCTGACTATCTTTTTGAAAGCTGAGGGAACGCCGAACGGTGTTCCTTCGCAAGCTCATATAAGATTCGATGCCATAAGGTCTATGCCACCGCAACAAACCGCGGTAGTGTCTCACCGGACTTGGATCAATGGAAAGCCAGTGAATGATGACCGTGACCAGATGGGACGACTCAAAGTCATCGCGGGCAAAGTCAGCCTCTATGTGCTCGATATCTCATGGGAAAATGCCGAAGGCAAGGCGCGCTTTCAAAGGATACCGGTGGGGCATTGAATTGGGTGACCATTTATGTTGTATGCACAAACAGAAGAGAAACTACGTCACGCGCAGCACGCTCTGAACAGAGCAGCCAGCGAAAATATCGTTGAGCTGTGCAAACGATACCTTGCGCTGCTCGCCGAATACCGCAGCCAGCTTTACGAACTGGCGAATTCCGGCATCCGCCAACGGTCGGCGTCTACCTCGTTGACTGACGACCTCGCCGCCGCCAGAAAATCCGTCCGTACGGCGATAGAAAATACGACGCGAGAACGCAACCGAACAGAGATGCTGCTGCTTTCGATTACCACGGTGAGCGGCTACGAGGCTGTTGAGATGCTCAATAGGCAAAAGTATGAGGGCCATACCGATTGGGAGCTAAGGGCAAGCGGGGTAAAGTCAACAGGCAGCTCCGATCATGATCTGATGACGATACAGGAAGCCGTTAATATTGCCAGCCTGCTTCGACGCGACGAACACATCGCACACAATTCGGCCTAGGCATTCATTAGAAGGTCAAGCGTGAGATTGCCCCGAATCTGTTCAGTTTGAGATCAGAGTTTGGAAGTATTTTGTGAGCGCGGTCGGCATCACTGCCTTTTGACAATCAAACGAACTCCGTTTGTGCTTTGAAGATGACGCTCCATCCCGCCAGGCATCATCTTTGAATACGAAAGCCGTCACACCAGCTTTCTGAAGCATCTGTTGAGCGATTGCAGCGTCGAGTTCGTTATCGAAGATCTTAAGAACAGCCACTTCTGACATTAGTTTGTGCTTCCGATTTAATCCTCGAGTTTTATTCCAGCGACGATCCACGGTTTAAGAGATGCGCGAACTGATTGCGCAGCTCCTGGGTATGAATGCGAACGTCGCGCAACTCGGCAAGGGTTAAACGGGACTGTTCTTCGGCAGTTGGCTGGCGAAAAGACGAGTTCTCGCGGGCATCTTCATTCCAGGTAGCAGGGTGCATTTCCTTCAGCGTCTCAACACAGACGGGATTGTTGGCTTCCACGTTTCTTCCTTACCCCCAAGAACTATTGGCCGGCTACTTTAGGCAATGAGCGTGCAAGAACTTCATCTACATCGAGGTGCCGTCCCTTGCGAATCGAAATCGGTTGCGAAAGAGCCCGCTCGTTAGACTTTGCGTTGTACGATTCTATCGCCGCCTGCGCGCGGCTTTGGGTGGTCGGCTCTGCGTTAACAACTCTCAAATTAGTTAGTGCCATGTTTGTCCTTTCTCGTCCAGCCGGCCAGTTGTCGGCCAAGTCTTAATCGCTATATTCGGGTTGCGCCTCTTTGAACAAACTATCAAACACCGGCAGCGATTCGTCGCGATCGCAGTTTTGGGACTCAACGACCCACGAGCGAACCGCCGTGGACCATCTGTTGGGACCGACGGCTGATTTGGATTCTCGCTCGAGCTCTCAGCAAGCCCCGTCCCTGTCTTTTAATGAGTTTTACTGATGCTTTAGTTGTCATTTTCTGATTATGAGCGGTATATCCACGCACCCGCAGTACTGACGACGCCCATACGTTAACCGGCTACGATAAGCACCTGTAAAAACCAACTCGAAAAGCGCAAGACTGCTGAGACTTGACTCAGGAATCCGAAGATCTAGTAGCCGCTGATGCCGTCGGCGTAGCCATGCTCGTATGCCTCGCGGAAATATCGGCGATAGATTTCGCGGTCGCCAAGACGTGAGCTGTAGTCCTTCGTCGCTTTCCGATAGGCGCTCTGGTCCTGGAAGCCAGAGTCGTTGCGCTTATTGCGATCTTTGCGGCCCTGCTTCGCGCCTTCGCTGAAGCCCGCGTTCAGAGCTGTTTGTCGCAGCTGAAATGAGCCACCGTAGTTGCCATAACCATCCCGATTCCGGCCACGGCGAGTTTGGTTATTGTCGTTGTTGCGGTTGGGATATCTGTCGCGATCGTTGCGACCGAAATCCTCCCAGCCATCGCCGTTAGAGTTGTATCCGTTTTCAAAAGCTTCACGGAAATATCGGCGGTAGAGTTCGCGATCGCCGAGCCGTGAGTTGTAGTCTTTGGTGGCTTCCTGGTAGACATCAAACTCTCGGTAGTCAGTGTGCCGATTGTTCTGGCGGTCATCGTTTCCTGCCCTGACACCTTCGCTGTAGCCTGCGTTCAGAGCTGCTTGACGCAGTTCGTAGGAGCCGCCGTAGTGGCCGTATTGATCCCAGTTGCGGTCGCGTCGATTCCGATCGCCGCTGCGATCCTGAGCGTGAACGGCTGCGCTGAAACCAACGCCGACGACTAAGAGCAGGGAAACCCCTAAAAGTACTCCTGCGATCCTATTGTGTAAGTTTCGTATCTTCATATCTGACCTCCTGATTCTTGCTGACTGTAGCTGTTCCGCTCGATTGGAAACTGCGCGGTACGCTTTCACAGTCAATTGTCCGTGTTAGCTAACATAAGCTACGTAACTGCAGCCGTCTGTGGGCTAACACACATATGAACTGTCTGAGTGGAACACTTCTTAGGTTGTAGTCGATGTTAAAGAAACTAGTAGCGCCGGCGGTGGCGCTTCCGAATCTTGTAGGTGTAGAGCGCTCCACTTCCTGCGCCGACTCCGGTGCCTATCAGCGCGCCTTTTTTGCCGCCGACGACGGCGCCGATCCCCGCGCCGGTCGCCGCCGTTCCGGCCACCGTCAATTTATCGCGGTGCTTCTGCCAGAAAGTGCGCCCATGTCGGTGGCGACGGTGACGTACTTGTGCCGACGCGTTCGGCACTGTGAATGCCAAAAACACGAACATCAACATTAAGACCAGGAATTTTTTCATGCTGTGCCTCCAGTTGGTAACTGCGCGGTATGTTTAAGAATAAGTTTTACTGGAGGGACTGTATAAGTTCGCGAACCTGGTGTATGTGCTGTAACACACATATCAAGCTGCGGCTGGCTCAAAAGTGTATGGAGAGAATGAACTGATATTTGGTCTGAACGGGAGGACTTTAGCCGCGGCGGTTTTCTCTTGAGAGACGAACTGCTTGATACTTCCGAGCAAACCGTCAAGGTCGGGCTTAATCACATAGGCATTCGCGCCGGCTTCGATGCCCTTCTTCTTGTCGGCCTCATAGGCCGCGCCGGAAAAGAAAAGAATCGGCGTCTGCGGATCGTAGTCACGAATCCGGCGACACAATTCAAAGCCATCGACATCGGGTAATCGCGAGTCCAGCAAGTACAGGTCGAAGGGTTCTGCTCTAATCGACGACAAGGCTTGCGCCGCAGTTCCCACAGCTTTGGCCTCAATCAATGCGAGCCTTAATAGCGTGGTTAACATCACGCGAGAGTCCTCATCATCATCAACACATAGAACTCGCGGTCGGGGGGTGGATGACATTTTTGCCTCCTGCCAATCGGGAATTGTGCGTGACTCAGTGCGCAGTCTTGATCGCGTTCGAAAGAACGTCTGTGCGTTACCACGCATATAAAACCCAAACAACTGTTATTCAGGGTCATAAGACTCCCTCTTCGGCCACGAGAAGCCGTCATCTTCGCTGGCTTCTGCCTTTGTGTGTTGGCGCACAGACGGCCCGTCTCTTCAGTTGTACCTTCACTGTTAATCGTGCTTACAAATCACACTCGACCGATTTGAAAGCTTCGATAAAGAAGAAGGAGAAATGCAGTGTTAGTTATCGATCCGAATATCTTGAGCATGCTCATATCCGACAGCCAGGCAAGTGCCGCGACATCTTTTGCCGTATGGATTGTTATCGGTCTGGTGGTTGGTTTCATCGCCAGCAAAATTCTCAACAAGAGTCGTCACGGTCTGCGTCGCGACTGCCTCCTGGGTATCGTCGGCGCAATCGTCGGCGGTTTTCTATCCAATCTGCTCGGGAAGTCCAACGATTCGAGTTTGGAGCTCTATAGCGCATTCGTGGCAGGCGTGGGCGCCGTGGTGTTCATGTTCGTCTATCACGCGCTTTTTAAACGGAGGCATTTTCTGAGCATGAGATAGGTGCGCCGTTGATTCTTGGTTCATCGCTGAGTCCTAAAACGGCTCAGGCTTAACAAAGGAGAGTGCAAAATGTTGTGGACAATCATCGTGATCCTGGTGATCTTGTGGTTACTGGGGTTCCTCGGTCACTT
>DATBSG010000306.1:0-7074 GCA_036559945.1 Pyrinomonadaceae bacterium | reverse complement strand
CGTTGCGTGCGCTCGTTTCGCTCGAACAGCTCCTGCCTGGCCAGTTCAGCAGCGGCTCCAAACCCCACGATGTTGGGCACCGGCTCAGTACCTGCGCGCTTTTCGCGCTCCTGATGGCCGCCGACTTGTTGGGGCGCCAGTCGCACGCCGCGCCGGACGAACAGCGCACCAGTTCCTTTCGGCCCATAGAGCTTGTGCGCCGACAGCGTTAATAAATCACAGCCCAGCGCCGAGACATCGATGGGAAAGCGGCCGGCCGCCTGCACTGCGTCTGTGTGAAACCTTAGATGACGATGACCCGCGTCGCGCGCTTTACGAACCAGTGCACCTATTTCACTCACGGGTTGAATCGTCCCGATTTCATTGTTAGCCAGCATCACGCTAATCAGAATCGTGTCCGGCCGAAGCGCGGCGCGCACGTCTTCGATCCGCACGATGCCGTCGTCATAGACGGACAACCGGGTTACTTCCCAACCCTTCTTTTCGAAATGTTCGACGGGTCCGCGCACTGACGGATGTTCGATCGATGACGTGATGATGTGGTGACCGTGGACTTCGGCAGCTTCGCAAATTCCGCGAACGGCGAAGTTGTTCGCTTCAGTCCCGCCCGACGTGAAAACAATTTCATTTGCGCGCCCGCCGACGAGCATTGCAACCTGCCGCCGCGCCTTGTCGATCGCGGCACGGGTTTGCTGGCCGAACAGGTGAACGCTCGACGCATTGCCATAATGCTCGGTCAGGTAAGGCATCATCGCCGCGAGCACTCGCGGATCGATGGGCGTCGTGGCGCTGTGATCGAGATAAACTCTCTTCATGCGTGAATTGTTTTGAGGCGGGCCACTGCCCGCCACTCTTGGTGCATCAACGCTACGGCGGGCGGTAGCCCGCCTCTAAACGTCGCCTCCTCTTTACAACCGCGCTCATATCTTATCGCATCAGAACAGCGATTTCAGTGGCCGTCGCGGGCCTGCGTTGGTCGCGCCTGACTGTCAATGTTAGGATTCGATTGATGCGGGGCTCCGGGAAGCTCCAAAGAAAGTCTCTCCCTTTCAAACGGCCGATAGGTTTCGGCATGAAAGGCTCAAAAGATGAATAAGAAAAAAGTTTTCCTCAGTCTGTCGATGGCGGCCATCATGATCACACTGCCGCTGTCTTTTGTTTCCGTCGGGGCACAGGACACCCAGAACCAGGCAAGCGCTCTCATGCGCGGCTACCGCGCGGGTTATTCCGACGGTTACCCGGCCGGTGCGCAGGATTCCGCCAAACAGTCCGATCGCGAGGTCCGAACCAAGGCCGCATACCAGCAAGCTGATCGCGCATACTCGCCGAGCTTTGGAAGTCTCGACGAATATCGCAATGGTTATCAGCAGGGATTCGAAGTTGGCTACAACGACGGCTACGACCGAAAGAATTTTGACTCGACGATCCCAGACGATCTGAAAGTGCGCGAACAGAACGAGGATTCGCAAGCACCGACGCTCACGAATGCCAATCGACCGGACGACAAAACGACGAACACCGCGAACCTGTTTGTGATTCCTCCGGACACGGTCATGCGTGTCGAGCTGGGATCTAATCTTTCAACCGATGCCTCGCAAAACGGCGATCAGTTTCAGGCGAAAGTTCTCGAGCCGAAGGAATACGAAGGCGCGATGATCGAAGGCCGGGTCACTCGGGTGAAACGGCCGGGAAAAGTGAAGGGCACTGCGGAACTGCAATTGTCATTCGACGAAATTCGATTGGCTGATGGCCGCTCGGCAAAAATAAGCGCGCAAGTGATCGAAGTATTGCAAACCGGAACCGGTCAGGGTGTCGGCAAAGTCGATTCCGAAGGCGGCGTGCAGGGCAAAGATTCGACAAAGGGCGATGTCGCAAAAGTCGGCGCGGCTACTGGCGTGGGCGCGATCATCGGCGCGATTTTCGGCGGCGGCACAGGCGCAGCCGTGGGCGCCACGATCGGCGCCGGCGTGGGCACTGCTGGAGTTTTGCGCGAACGCGGCAAAGACATTTACCTCTATCAGGGTCAGCAACTGCGCATTCGTACTGCGGGGAACGCGGAAATCCAGTAGCGGGTGACGGGTGTCGGGTATCGGGTGACGGAAATACCGACGCCACCGATACCCGACACCTGATACCCGACACCCGATGTCAATCATTACTCTCCTAACCGACTTCGGCGCGCAGGATTATTTCGTCGGCGCGATGAAGGGAGTAATCCTCTCGATCAATCCAAACGCAAGCATCGTCGACATCACGCACGAGATTCCGCCGCAGGATATTCATGGGGCGGCTTTCAATCTCTTAAGTTGTTACAAGGATTTTCCTGAGGGAACGATCCATGTTGCCGTAGTCGATCCCGGAGTCGGCTCGGATCGGCGCGCGATATTGATCGAAAGTGCCAATCAATTCTTCGTTGGGCCAGACAATGGGTTGTTCAGTTGGATTTGTGAACGTGAAAAGGATTGGACTGCCGTTCAACTTACTAACCAGAAGTTCTTTCATCATCCGGTGGGCAAAACATTTCACGGTCGGGACATCTTCGCGCCCGTTGCCGCCGCTTTATCCAAGGGTCATGAGGCACGCGAGTTCGGAGAGCCTTTACGCGACATTATGCGTTTGGAGCCGCTCGAACCTCCGGTGATAAGTGAAAACACAATCGAGGGCCGCATCATCCATATCGATCGCTTCGGCAACTGCGTGACAAATTTCACGCGAGAGACGCTCGAGTCATGTCGTGCCCCAACGTCGTGGCGAATTGTGTTGGAGGGCAGAGAAATTAGCTCGTTTCGCGAGTTCTTTGCCGATGCGCAGCCCCACGAATTGTTCTGCACAATCGGAAGCGCCGGCTTCGTCGAGATTTGCGCGCGCAATGGTTCGGCCGCAAAAATTCTAAACGTTCAGCCGCGACAAAAGGTGCTTTTAGTTTCGGCCGCACTCACTGAAATTAAGGCCGGTTCGACTTGATATCGTCGTTCGGCTGCTCGCTTGTCACTCCCCAACTGCTCTGATATCTTCGACTTTAATCCAAACTCTAAAGGACGAAAATAATGGACAAAGCGAAGCAGGGTGGCGCAGCCAGCGCAGTAGCCACGGGACTGCGCGGCGTGGTCGCGGCCGCGTCATCGATCGGCGACGTTAATGGCGAAAAGGGCGAGCTGATCTATCAGGGCGTGAACATTCACGACCTGGCGACCAAATCTACTTTCGAAGAGGTTATCTTTCTCCTTTGGAATGGCCGCTTGCCCAAACGCGCCGAGCTGGATGAACTCAAACGCAACCTCGCGGCTTCTTACGAACTGCCGTGGCAAGGAATCGAATTGATCAAGGGCATGTGCTCACGAGCGCCGAAGGGCGCAGACCCAATGGACATGCTGCGCACTGTGATTTCAGCCCTCGCACTATTCGATGAAGAGAAGCGCGACCTGTCGCGCGAGGCTAGTATCCGAGTCGCGACTCGCTTGACCGCGCGGTTTCCCACCATCGTCGCGGCCATCGATCGAGCGCGCAACGATCTCGAAATTATCCAACCGAAACCCGAGTTAAATATCGCAACAAATTTTCTCTACATGCTCAAGGGCGAGCTGCCGGACGAATTCGACGCGCGTGTGTTGGACGTGGCTTTGATTCTCCAGGCTGATCACGAGCTGAATGCCTCGACGTTCACGGCGCGAGTAGTTGCCGGAACTTTGGCTGACATGTACAGCGCAGTCACCGCGGCGCTCGGCGCTTTGTCAGGCCCACTGCACGGCGGCGCGAATACCGCCATTATGAAGATCCTGCTCGAGATTGATGACGTGGACAAAGTTGAAGCTTACGTAAAAGAGGCTCTTTCGAAGAAGAAAAAGATTATGGGTTTCGGCCACGCGGTTTATAAGACCGAGGATCCGCGCGCGACGCATCTTCGTCGCTTCTCGAAAGAGATGGGCCAGCGAAAAGGGAACACCAAGTGGTACGAGATCACCGCGAAGCTCGAAGAAATAATGAAGCGTGAGAAGGGATTGCTGCCAAACGTCGACGCGTACTCAGCTTCGACTTACTACATGATGGGAATTCCGCTCGATCTCTACACGCCGATCTTCGCCGTAAGCCGCATCAGTGGTTGGACCGCGCACATCCTCGAACAGTACGCGGACAACAAGTTGATTCGCCCGCGCGCGGAATACATTGGCCCGCGCAACGTACATTACGTGCCGATTGATGAAAGGTGAATTCGCGGCTCGCGTGTCACTGCTCGTCAGTTACCCGCACGAAATCAGCGCCCAATCCAAACTGATCCAGCGTTTCGCCTTCCGAGGATTCGATAATCGATCCGATTGGCGGATGAAAGACATCGGTCTCGACGGGGGCGCAGGGCGACTCGATGGTCGGTGATTCAACGAACGCCGCCGGCGGTGGTGGCTGTTGCGAGTAGTGAATCTCGCGGTCTTCGGATTTTGCCGGCAAGAAATCCTTGCGGACTTTGTCGGCGATCTCTCCTAAGTCGATGAAGCAATCCGCCACGTCGATTAGCTTCGGCGCCGTGTTTGATCGGAAGCCGGCAATCTCGACGCGGCAGCCTTTGTAAGCCACCGCGTTGACGGCGTAGACGAAATCCTCGTCGCCGGAAACCAGCACCGCGGTATCGTAACGGCCGGCCAGGGAAACCATGTCAACGGCAATCTCGACGTCGAGGTTGGCCTTGCGCGAGCCATCGTAGAAAGTCTTCAGCTCCTTCTGTACGACGCGAAAACCATTGCGCCTCATCCAGAGCAGAAAACCCTGTTGACGTTCCGCCCCCGCGTCTACGCCCGTGTAAAAGAAAGCCCGAAACAAACGACCATCGCCCAGTAGCAAACGCAGCAATTTGTTGTAATCGATATCGATGTTGTGGAAGCGCGCCGCGTGAAACAAATTATTTCCGTCAATAAAGATTGCCACTTTTCCGCGATGGCCGAACTGCAAAGATATGTTGTTCGACAAATCAAAGTGGTTCACGTTAGTAATCTCCGTTAGTGTTTTGAAATCATGTCTAGGATGCCGCTTGCAGTGCTCGTGGTCAAGTGAGCTAAAGGTTGAGCGTCAGCGTGTATAATCGCGGCGAGGATTCCCTTGACGATGACTGACGAACCGCTGGTCACGACCGCGACTGAAGCGACGAAGCCGCGCGCATTTGCCGCATCTGAACTCGTGAAGTGCAGTGCCTGTTCGAGGACCAATGCACCGACGCGCGCGAACTGTTTGTATTGCGGAGCGGCGTTCGAAGTCACTGAGCAGAATGCATTCCAGTCCGCGCCTGCTCCTCAACCGGAAACGACTTCCGAGAATACGTTTCACATTATCGCGTTGCCGGCCCCCGTCCAACCCGACGACAAGGCGTTGAGTGAAATCGCTGAATCGTTGAATATCCCGCCTCGGGAATTGGGTTCGCTGATCTCAGGTTTGATCGGCGCCCCCGTGTTTGCCGCGAATTCAGAACCTCAAGCGCAAATTGTGTCTGAGAAGCTCCGCGAGCGCGGGCTCACAACCATTATTATTTCGGACGAGCAACTCGCCGTACAGGTCGCACCGAAAGAGATCCGCGCACTGGAGATTCAGAGCGATTCCGTTATCGGAAACGTCCGGCGCGGCGGTGAAAGACTCATCACACAATGGACGGACATCGCTCTGATCGTGGTGGGACGTTTCTATTTCGCAACGACCGAGACTGATCAGAAGCGCAATCGTAGCAAGCAAGTGATTGACGAACGAGAGATGTTAACCGATGAGGCCGTTCTCGATATTTATCTGCGCGATGACGCGACCGGTTGGCGGATTCGCGCCGGCCGCTTCGACTTCTCATGCCTCGGCGAGGACAAAGAATTAACGGCGTTTGCGAACTTCAACGCCCTAATCGACTTGCTGCGCCAGCACGCGACCAGTGCCATGTGCGACGATTCTTACGTGCGTTTACGCGGAGCACTCAACAACGTTTGGCCGGACGAACCACGCACCAGCACGATGGAAAAGCGGCGCATAGCCTTCGGCGGTTTTGATTCATCGGCAACGATCACCGACAACGAACTCCAGTTCACGCGCTATTCGCGTTTGCTTGCCTACCTTCGTGTCGTAACTGAACGAGCATGAAAAAGCACAAAAGCGAGCGCGCAGGCACGACGGAAATCTTTGGTGTGAATCCGGTCCTCGAAGCCTTGCGTGCGAGGCGTCGTCCAATTCAGGAGATCATTATCGCAACCGGAACGAAGGATGCGCGCTTAGCGCAGTTAGTTGAATTGGCTCGGGCGCAAGGGGTTCCTGTGCGTAACGAGCCCCGGCCGAATCTCGATCGAATCACTGGCAATGCCGCGCATCAGGGCATAGTCGCTCGCGTCGAAGCCGCGGGATACGCTGATGCGTACGACCTGCTTGAATCGATCGGCGCGCGCGTTGGCACGACCCCGCAGCCCTTGGTTCTGGTGCTCGACGGAGTTGAAGACCCGCACAACCTTGGCGCTATTTTGCGAACTGCCGAATGCGCGCGCGTTGACGGTGTGTTCGTGCCGGAACGCCGCGCCGTTGGATTGACTGAGACGGTGGCAAAAGCCAGCGCGGGCGCGATCGAGTATGTTCCGGTGGCCCGGGCAACAAACCTTTCACGTTTGATTGATCAGTTGAAGGAGCGTAACGTTTGGGTCGTCGGCACCGCGGCGGACGCGGAGACGAACTACACAGACTGGGATTGGACGCGCGCGTCGGCAATTGTGATCGGCGGCGAAGGCTCAGGCTTGCATCGCCTGGTGCGTGAACACTGTGATGCCATAGTGAGAATTCCGGTGCTGGGCGAGATCGAGTCACTCAATGTCTCGGTCGCGACTGCGGTGATCTTGTACGAAGCGTTGCGACAACGCGCCGCCGACTCGAAAAGTTGAAACAGCGCCGCCTCGGCTTACGTTTCTAAATTTTAGAGTTCCCGGCTGTATAATCAACACGAATCCCAACGCGGAGAAACCGATCGATGTTCTGTCCCAAATGCGCGGCGCAAAATGTTGAAGGCGCCCACTTCTGTCGCGCTTGCGGCGCAAATATCAGTCTGATTCCGCAGGCGCTCAGCGGGCAACC
>DATBSG010000305.1:0-4674 GCA_036559945.1 Pyrinomonadaceae bacterium | reverse complement strand
CAGCGCGGCGCGGTTGACGGATTGAACGTCGTGGTCCCGTTTGGCGAGTCGGCTTACTTCGACATGCGGCCGAACATTGCGATTCCGAAGCCGAACGGCGGCGCGGATGCGGCGATTAACCTGGACGGCTTTTTCGGTTTGCATCCCTCGCTCGCGTCGTTCAAGCCGCTGTGGGATTCGAAGCGTCTGGCGATTGTTCACGCATCAGGCTCGCCCGACAACACGCGCTCGCACTTTGACGCGCAGGACTACATGGAATCCGGGACACCCGGCTTGAAATCCACGCGTGACGGCTGGCTGAATCGTTATCTGCAATCGAAAGCTGACACTTCGAAGTCTCTGTTCCGCGCCGTTTCAATGACGCAACAGATGCCGCGCGCGATGCAGGGCAGAGCGCCGACGCTCGCCATTTCAAATCTCGCGGACTTTCGCATTCGCGCTGGTCAAACTTCAGAATCGGTGCAGGGCGGCTTTGAAGATCTTTACGACGAGGCGGTCAATGACGAGCTGCACGGAACCGGTAAGGAAACTTTCGAAGCCATCAACTACCTGAAACAGGTCAACCCAGCGCAATACAAGCCGGACAATGGCGCAACTTATCCAAACACTCCTTTTGGAAATTCATTGCGACAGACGGCGCAACTAATCAAGGCCGGTGTGGGTTTGGAAGTCGCATTCACAGACATCGGCGGCTGGGACACGCACGTCAACGAAGGCAATCAGCAGGGACAGCTCAGCAACCTGCTGCGGCAGTTCAGCCAGTCAATCGCCGCGCTTTACACAGACTTGGGGCAGCGGATGGATGACGTGGTGATTCTCACGATGTCTGAATTTGGCCGCACCGCGCGCGAGAACGGCAACCGCGGCACCGATCACGGTCACGCGAACGCGATGTTCATTGTCGGCAACAGCGTGCGGGGTGGCAAAGTCTATGGTCAGTGGCCCGGCCTGAAATCAGATCAACTTTATGAGGGTCGAGACTTGGCGCTAACAACCGATTTTCGCGATGTGTTCGGAGAGATTGCGTCGAAGCATCTGGGCGCAAGCAATTTCAAAACGATTTTCCCGGGTTACGAGGCGAGTTCATCAAAGTTTCGTGGTTTTCTGGGATAGTCGGAGGACCAATTTGAGGAGTAAAGGGCAGCGTTCATTGAACGGCTGCCCTTTTGGTTAGGCCTTACGAATTCTGGCGCGATGGGCGCATCGTGAAACCGAAGGCCAACAAGAGCGCGCCGTAGATAATTAAGCCTGCGCCCAGCACCTTCAGTGCAAAGCTGAACGGGTTGCTTCCGATCACGAGGACGAAAAGCATTACGGACATTACTCCGGCCAGCGCGAAGAAGAGTACTCCACGCAGATACGCGCGCAAACGAATTGCGGCGACGATCTCTAGGACTCCGGCGGCTACCGACATTAGCATGAAGACGCCAAAAGGAAATACGAAAAGGACGTGCAATGCGCCGGCTGCAATCAGAAACCGGCCGCGCTTGTAAGTTGAGAGTAATTTCGCGCCAGCAAAGATCGTGCACACTCCTGCAATCACCGAAGACGCGATGATGGCAAAAAACGGGATCGCGTAACGCGCCTGTGTAACAGACGGTGCAGCGTCCTGAAAAGCAAAACAAATCAACCCTGTGTTCATTGCGGTCCCCAGAGCAGCAATAGGAATCCCAAAAGAATTGTAATTACCCCACGGAGGATGAACATCCAGCGAACGACATCCGGCACTGGCCCGGCTTGAGTGACCTCCGCTGATACAAAAGGCTGCGCGGCTTGCCGCATCGGTTGTTGCACAAAAGGTGCGGCAATTGTTGGCGGCAAATCTCCGGGTGTCGCGGCGCGCGTCGGTGGCAAAGGTTCTGGAGTAGCGCTGATTACCTCCGTCGGTGGCGCAACGGAATCGCGTGATGGCGAACGCTCTTTTGTTGAGGCCGGATCAAACGGCGCCGACAGAACGGATCCATCGATCAAACAGAATGTGAACGTATCTTCGAACGTTCGATTGCAGGTAGGGCAGCTTTTCACCTTTTGGCCTCGGTTGTTTCAGCTTTTAGCTTTTTCGTTTTCCGATGTAATAGTTTGCAAAGTTGAACGTGTCGTCGTCATAGGTACCAGTCCCGTTCCAATATTCGGTACCGTGAAAGTTCTGCGCCTTGGCGTAATGCACCTTGAACTTGCCGGGGCCGTCGCCAACGATAATGATCTGATCGCCTTTGCTGCCGACAGGGCCATAGAAATCATTTGGAGTGTTGGTAGCCGTAAGCGTCGGCGTACTCGTCCAACTGTTCGAGTCAACGCGCGTAATCACCAGCTCCCACGTGTGCCCGGTTTCGCTGACAATCCAGGTGCCTTCCAAGCCGCGCCGCTCTTTAGTTTCCGGCGCGCCCTTTGATTCGGTCATTGTTCCGGTCGAGGGATTGCCGGTGGTAGTTGCTGAGTTGGCTGGCTTCTTCGCGCAGGCAACGCTCAGGGAAAGCACAAGAAGGATAACGGCGGGGACCTTTTTCATTTTGTTTGCGTTCCTCGCAACGCCTTTTACCACAAGGCACGAAGATACAAAACAGTTTTTTTCTTTCACCAAGGTTACGGCATGATGCAAGCACGAATCGCGCATCGCTGGCAGCGGACACGCGTTTCGTTTATGCTGCGCATCCATTGCGCCGACGATGTTTACGCTGACCATTCTGCGGTTCGATTCAATTGACTCGACAAACCTCGAAGCGATGCGGCAGGCGAAGGCCGGCGCGCCAGAAGGGCTTTGTATCGTTGCGCGTGAGCAGACGCGCGGTCGCGGACGCTTGGATCGCAGTTGGCACTCGCCGAAAGACGCGGGGGTTTATCTCAGCGTTCTGTTGCGCCCCGCTTTTGAAATGACACGTTGGCCGCTGATCAGTTTGTCGGCTGCTTTGGCAGTCTCGGATGCGCTGGCGCGAACGTGTGATCTGAAAGTAGATATCAAATGGCCGAACGACATCTGCGTCAACGATCGCAAACTGTCGGGCATTCTCGCTGAGACGGTAGAAACGGCTAGCGGCCCGGCTGTTATCGTCGGCATCGGCATCAACCTGACGGGCGAAAATTTCCCGCCCGATCTCAAGGCGTTAGCTACATCAATTGATTCGGTCACCACAGCCGCAATCAATCGCGACTTACTCGTCAACGAACTCGTGAAAGCAATCAGTGAACGTTATGAACTGCTGCGTAGCGACGATGGTTGCGAACACACGATCCGCGAGTGGTGCGAAAACTCGTCCTATGCCTACGGCCGTCGCGTCCGCGTGTCTTTACAAGAAGAGGCCTTTGAAGGAACCACGCGCGGCCTCGAAAGCGATGGCGCGCTGCGCGTGGAAATTTCGAACGGCAATATAAAGTCCGTGCGAGCCGGCGACGTCACGGCGCTGCGCCCCACAACACTTGGTCAGTCTGCCGATGAACAGTAGGCGCATTGTCATCTCAACCTTCGGCTCGTTTGGCGATGTACACCCATACATCGCCATTGCGCTTGAACTGAAAACCCGCGGACACGTTCCTGTAATCGCCACCTCTGAAGTTTATCGCGAGAAGATGGAGGCTGTTGGTCTCAAGTTTTGTCCGGTGCGACCTGACATGCCGTCTTACGATCAACCGGACGAGTTGGGCGAGCTGGTTGCGCGCGCGATGGATCAAAGAGAAGGCCCGGAAGTGGTGGCCAACATGGTCCTGCCCCATCTGCGGGATATTTACGCGGACCTTGATGACGCGACACGAGGCGCTGATTTGTTCTTGACACACCCGCTGCCGCTGGTCGGGCCAATCATTGCTCGGAAAAAGCGTCTGCCGTGGGTGTCGAGCGTGCTCGCGCCCGCTTCGTTTCTCTCCGTCTACGATCCAATCGTCCCGCCGCAGTGGCCGTGGCTGTACAAGTTGATGCGGCTCAGTCCCTGGGTTGGACGTGGCGTAATGGCGCTGGCAAAGTTGAAGCTCGATAAGTTGATGCAGCCGGTTTACGAACTGCGCGCGGAATTAGGTCTGCCCCGCGGCGAACAGCCGTTATTCAAAGGTCAGCATTCGCCAACGAAAGTTCTCGCGCTGTTTTCGAAGCTAATGGCGGCGCCTCAACCTGATTGGCCGCCGAACACGACCGTGACTGGCTTTCCGTTTTATGATCGCCGCGACTTTTTCGGAGAGACGGAGATGCCGAATGGATTAACCGAATTTCTCGATGCCGGTCCTGCGCCGATTGTGTTCACGCTCGGTTCATCAGCTTTTTGGGTGGCACGAGATTTCTATCGCGACTCGATCGCGGCGGCGCAGGCACTTGGGCGGCGCGCTTTGTTGTTGATTGGCCATGCGCGCAACATACCTGGGCCGCCCCTGCCGGAAGGAGTTGCGGCCTTTGAGTACGCGCCGTACAGTGAAGTGTTGCCGCGCGCCGCTGCAATTGTTCATCAGGGGGGTGTGGGCACAACCGGTCAGGCAATGCGATCGGGCAGGCCGGTCTTGATTTTGCCGCACGCGCACGATCAGTTTGATAATGCCGCGCGCGTTGAACGCCTCGGCTGCGGGCGAGTTTTACCTCGGCCGCGTTACAATGCGAAGTCCGCCGCTCGCGAGCTGCGGATGTTGTTTGATGACGCGAGCTATGAAACGCGTCCAGCAGAAGTCGGCAGAGTCGTTCGCGAAGAGCAGGGCGCG
>DATBSG010000304.1:0-12652 GCA_036559945.1 Pyrinomonadaceae bacterium | reverse complement strand
TAACGGCTGCAGACCGCCGAAGCGGCGGAGAGTGTAGAACATTGGCGATTGCCAATTGCCGATTTTAGATTTGGCAAATAGTTTTGAATCGGCAATCGGCAATTGAGAATTGGCAATGACTTTGACCTAAAGGATGAAGGGCCGCCGGATTTGGAATTCAAAATTCCAGATTCAAAAGATGCGACCTGTAAACTTTTCCGTCTAGGGTAGTTTTTAGACTGGAGGCAGAAACGATTGGCTAGGTATCGAGATGCGGTGTGCCGCTTGTGCCGCCGCGAAGGCGCAAAACTTTTCCTCAAGGGCGACCGTTGCTACAAACCATCTTGTCCGATTGAAAAGCGGGGCACACAACCGCCCGGACAACACGGCAATTCCATGCGGCGCGGCAAAGCGCTGGCTGGTTATGGCCAGCAACTGCGCGAAAAGCAGAAGGTCAAACGAATTTATTTCATCCTCGAAGGGCAGTTTCGAAATTACTTCGAACGCGCGGCGCGCATGAAAGGCATCACCGGCGAGAACCTTTTGTTCTTGCTTGAGCGTCGTCTGGACAACGCGGTCTATCGCGCCGGCTTTTCGACTTCGCGGCGCCAGGCGCGGCAGCTGGTAAATCATGGCCACGTGCTGGTGAACGATCGCAAAGTCGATATCCCGTCTTATCAAGTGAAGGCCGGGGACTTTCTGACAATCAAGGAAGCGAGCCGCAAGAACCCGCACGTGGAAGGCGCCTGGCAGACGGCCGCCGGTCGCGGTCGCCCATCGTGGATTTCCGCAGGTGGCGGTGACATGGCGGCGAGTATCACCGGTCTGCCGACGCGAGAAGATATCGATCGGTCGATCAACGAGCAACTGATCGTGGAGCTTTATAGCAAGTAGTTAACGCGCGAGTGGGGCGCGCGAGCTACTGCGCGTCACGCACGCTTCTCCTCAAACATCTGACGGTAAGTTATGGATCAAAATAATCTTTGGACTGGTTTTCAGATGCCGCGGCGTTTGGCGGCAGACGGTGACACGCTCACCGAACGCTTCGGCCGCTTTTCAGCACAGCCGTTCGAGCGCGGATTCGGCACGACGGTCGGCAATTCTTTGCGCCGTGCGTTGCTCTCTTCGATCGAGGGCGCCGCGATCACCGCGGTGAAGATCGAAGGCGTCGAGCACGAGTTCTCTTCGATCAAAGGCACCGTTGAGGATGCAACTGATGTCATCCTGAATTTGAAGCAGGTGCCGTTCAAGCTGCACGGTAACGAGCCGAAGACGCTCACGATTTCGAAGATGGGCCCTGGCGAAGTCACCGCCGGCGACATTCAGGGCGACGCCGACGTGGAGATTCTCGATCCGACTCTGCATATTGCGACTTTGAGCAGCGGCGGTTCGTTGAATATCGAGATGCGTTTGAAGCGTGGCCGCGGCTACGTTTCGGCGGATCGCAATTTCGACGAGGATCTTTCGCTCGGCTACATCCCGATCGATTCAGTGCATACGCCCGTGAAGAAGGTGAACTATGCGGTTGATGCGGCACGCCTTGGGCAGAACACCGAATACGACAAGCTGACGATCGAAGTCTGGACTGACGGTTCGATCAAGCCGGACGACGCGATTGGTCTGGCCGCGAAGTTAATCAAGGATCACATGGCGATCTTTATTAACTTTGAAGAGGACACGGAAGATTACAGCTATCAGCAGGCCGAGCGCGCACCGTTGCCACGCAACGATCAACTCGACCGGTCAGTCGACGAACTCGAGCTGTCGGTTCGCTCTTACAACTGCCTCAAGAACGCGGGCATCAAGTCGATTCGCGATCTCGTGCAGCGTTCCGAGCGCGAAATGCTCGCGACGAAGAATTTCGGCAAGAAGTCGCTGGGCGAGATTCGCGACATCCTGCGCAGCATGGGGCTGGATTTTGGGATGCAGTTTGACGAACAGGGCAATCCGATTCCCGGCACTGGCGACAGCGAGATGAGTATCGAAGGCGAGGGCGAAGAGGAAAACGGAGAAGACGAATTCGAAACGGCGGTGCAATAGAGAATGAGAGTGGCACGCGCAGCTGGCGCGTGATTCCACGGGCGGGACGCCCGTGCCACGAACAGTAGAAAAGGTCATGCGTCATCGAAAGGCACATCGAAAACTGGGGCGGGATTCGGAACATCGCATGTCGATGTTGCGAAACCTGGCGACGTCCCTGATCAATTCGCGCGACGAACGGATTGTAACCACGCTCCCCAAAGCGAAAGAGTTGCGCCCGTTCATTGAGCGCGCAATCACTCTGTCGCGTCACGCGGCGAGCCTGGAAGGAAATGGATCAGAGGCGCGCGGCGTGCACCTGCGCCGGCAAGCGTCGTCGTATTTTCACTCGGGAAATGTTCGACGCGGTTCGCTTAGTGGCCGACGCGGCCAGGCAGTACCACCACGAACTGCGGGTGTTGCGGCCGTGCGGCGATTGTTCGACGAACTCGGCGAGCGCTACAAGGATCGGCCCGGCGGCTACACTCGAATCATCAAGCTGGGACGACGCGCTGGAGACGGCGCCGAACTCGCAATCATCGAGCTGCTCGGCAATCCGCGTGAGGCGGCGGCCGAAGAAGCGGCCAAGAAGCGTGCGAAAGGCAGCCCAAAAAAGAAGGCCGCTGAGCCCAAAGCGACTGAAGCTAAGGACGAGTCGGATATCGAGGAATAAGACAGCTATCAGGATGAAGCTCCGGTTGGCCTTTTGACCATCGCGGGGCTTTTGCTTTAATAGAACTTTGATAGCACAATGACGCCCCGCTGGTTCGTGGCGGAAACCAACGCCCCGGGAGGTTTCTAATGTCGGCCGGAGTTAAGAGAGCGATGAGCGATCAGGAAAGCCAGCAATCTGCCGCCGAACAATCGGCCGAAACACGGTCTGATCGGCATCGCGATCGCGGCCGACGCCGGCATCGTCCGCTGCCGAAACATCTCGAAGCCTCCATCAACATGGAAGAGGTACGGGAGCTAATCGGATTGATCACCGACAACGCGCTGACTGATTTTGAGCTTGAGCGTGAAGGCTTTCATGTGAAGATTGGCAGGAATCCTTACCCTGGCCATCAGTCAGTGACGCCGCCGGTTGTGCCTCCCGTCGCCGAGCACCATGCAATCCCGGCGACAACGCCGAGCGCAGTGCAAAGTGTGCCGCACGGAACCCCATCACACCCGGGCGCGCAGGCTGAAGAGGCCGCTTCAGAAGATCAGGGGCTGCATATGATCACTTCTCCCATCGTCGGAACTTTCTATCGCGCGCCCTCGCCGACCGCTGAAAGCTTCGTTCGCATCGGAAGCCACGTCGAGCCCGAGTCAGTCGTCTGCATAATTGAAGCCATGAAGCTGATGAACGAGATTCAAGCAGAGACGTCCGGCGAAGTCGTCAAAATCTATGTCGAGAACGGCCAGGCCGTTGAGTATGGCCAACCGCTTTTCGGAATCAAGCAATAGGCATTTTCGATTTCCAATTGCCAATTGCCGATTTGCCACTCTCGGTAGGGCCCGACGATAAATCGGAAATCGGCAATCGCAAATCGGAAATGTTATGAACAACGGACTCCGACGGTTTCGCAAAATCCTCGTCGCAAATCGCGGCGAAATCGCCTGCCGTATTATCTGGACCTGCAAAGAGATGGGCATCGGCACCGTCGCTGTGCACAGCGACGTCGATCGCGATTCATTGCACGTGCGTTTTGCCGACGAGTCCATCTGCATCGGTCCGGCGCCGTCCGCGCAAAGCTATCTGAATATTCCGGCGATCATCAGTGCCGCGGAAATCTTCAACGTTGACGCGATTCATCCCGGCTACGGATTTCTTGCGGAGTCCGCTTACTTCGCTGAGATTTGTGAAGCTTGCAACATCAAATTTATTGGGCCGCAATCGAGCATCATTCAATTGATGGGCGAGAAGGTTGCGGCGCGTAATGCGATGAAAGAAGCGGGCGTGCCGATTCTTCCCGGCAGCGAGAGTGCGATTGAATCACAAGACGAAGCCGCGAAACTGGCGCGCGAAATCGGTTATCCGGTAATAGTAAAAGCCTCTGGCGGCGGCGGTGGCCGGGGAATGCGCATTGTCTATTCCGAGAATGAGCTTGGCCACGCGTTAGAAACGGCATCGACCGAAGCCGCAGCCGCTTTCAAAAACGGTGACGTATACATCGAACGCTACGTTGAACGTCCGCGTCACATCGAGATTCAGGTGCTCGCGGATGAACACGGGAACTGCGTCTATCTCGGAGAGCGCGAATGCTCGATTCAACGTCGTCATCAGAAACTGTTGGAAGAAGCGCCCGCGCCGATGATGAATCCCGCGCTGCGTCAGGAAATGGGGGAGACTGCCCTTGCCGCGTGCAAGTCGATTGGCTATTCGAGCGCCGGCACGGTCGAATTCCTGCTCGACGAAAACCATCATTTCTACTTCATGGAGATGAACACGCGGATTCAGGTCGAGCATCCGGTCACAGAAATGGTGACCCTGACCGATATCGTGCGCAATCAAATTCGGATTGCCGAAGGCGAGCCGCTCGGATTCACTCAGGACGACGTGATCATGGTCGGACACGCGATCGAGTGCCGCATCAACGCCGAGAATCCCGAGACGTTCACGCCTTCGCCCGGAACAATCACAACCTTTAATCTGCCGGGCGGACCAGGTGTCCGCGTCGATACTTACGTCTATCCTGAATACCGCGTGCCTCCATTCTATGATTCGCTGATCGCAAAGGTGATTGTGCACGCGCGCACACGCGAATTGGCGATTGCGCGTATGCGGCGCGCGTTGGAAGCGATGGTCATAGAGGGGATAAAGACGACGATTCCGCTGCATCTGAAGATCATGAATGACCCCAATTTCCAGGCCGGAAACATCTCTACGCGATTTTTGGATGACTTTCTGTCGACGAATGGAAATCGAAATAGCGTGACGGCTTCTGCGGCTTTGACTGGGGCTGCGGCGTGATTTTATAATAATCGACTTTGCAATAGCGTGTGGCGCTCGCTGAGAGGGTAAGGAAGCAAATGTCCTTCGCAATTATTAGAACTGGCGGCAAGCAGTTTACGGTGGAAAAGGGCGCAACCGTGCGTGTGCCATCGCTGAACGGTGAAGTCGGATCGTCCGTCGATCTCGAGGTTTTGGCCGTCGCCGAAGGCGCGGAAACGCGCGTTGGCTCGCCTTTCGTGGACGGCGCAAAGGTGACCGCAACGGTCGTGGATCACGGCCGCGCACCGAAGATCATCGTCTTCAAAAAGAAGCGTCGCAAGCACTACAAGCGGACCAAAGGCCACCGGCAGGGATATACGACATTAAAGATCGAGAGCATTAGTTAGGAGGATTATCGATTGCCAATTGCCAATTGCCGATTGAAAGCATGAACCAATCGCAAATCGGCAATCGCAAATCGAAAATGTTTTTATGGCTCATAAGAAGGGCGTAGGTTCATCTCGGAACGGGCGCGACTCGAATTCGCAGCGGCTCGGCTTGAAAAAGTTCGGCGGCGAGCGAGTGCTCGGCGGCAACATTCTCGCGCGCCAGCGCGGCACGAAATGGAAGCCCGGCCAAAACGTCGGCCGGGGCAAGGACGACACTCTGTTTGCGTTGATTGACGGCGTCGTGAAGTTCGAAGACAAGGGACGCTCGGGAAAATTTATTAGTGTGTACCCCCACGCGGCACCGGCAAGTTAAGACAGCGGAATTGTTAAGACGAACCAGTTGAATGCGACGCTCGCGCCGACCCTCAGGTACGCGGGCTCGCATTTTCTATTTTGGGTGTTCATCGATCGCGCAAAGATTCGGGTGCAAGGCGGACACGGCGGCAACGGCGTGACGGCGTTTCGCCGCGAGAAGTTCGTCCCGCGCGGCGGGCCCTCAGGCGGTGACGGCGGCCGTGGTGGCGACGTTTGGCTGGCGGCGGACGCGTCGCTGAACACTCTGTTGCATTTGAAGTACAACCCGCTGCACGTCGCCGGACGGGGTATGCACGGCGAAGGCAGCAACCGCTCGGGCAAAGAGGGTGACGATGCGATTGTGCGCGTACCCGTCGGCACTCAAGTTTTCGATCCGCATACGAATGAACTCTTGTGCGACCTTGAAGAGGACGGCGCGCGTTGGCTGGCAGCGCGCGGCGGCCGCGGCGGATTCGGTAACGCGCATTTTGCAACTTCGACGAATCGCGCGCCCCGTTATCATCAGGAAGGAAGTCCTGGCGAAGAATTTGAATTTCAGCTTGAGCTGAAATTGTTGGCCGATGTTGGGCTCGTAGGGTTTCCGAATGCGGGTAAATCGACGTTCATTTCAACCGTCTCGGCCGCGCATCCGAAAATCGCAGACTATCCGTTCACGACGCTTGAGCCGCACCTCGGGGTTGTTGATATGGGTGACTTTCGCACGTTTGTAATCGCGGACATTCCGGGCCTGATCGAAGGCGCGCACGAAGGTCACGGGCTCGGCGATCGCTTTCTGCGACATATCGAGCGAACGAAGCTGCTGCTGCACTTGATTGATGTTTCGTCCGTATCAGGCCGCGATCCGGTGAGCGATTACGAAGTCATCAATAACGAGTTGCAAGCTTACGATTCGCGGCTCGCTGAACGTGCGCAGTTTGTCGTCGCGACAAAGATCGACGCGCTCGACGCGGCAGAACGGCTTGAGAGTTTGCGTGAACGAGCAGAGCAACACGGTCGGCCGTTCTATGCGATTTCGGCCGTCACCGGCACAGGCGTTCGGGAATTGTTGATAGCGATCGTGCGCGAACTTGATGAGCGGCGCACGAACGCGAACAGCGAAGGGTCATCGCGAGCGGATGAATCGCTGTTAGTTGGCAGCGGATCAGCCCGGTTCTGAGAGCGGTTCTGAATTCGTACGCCTTGCGCAAGCTTTTGCATCAGTGATGAGAGCGAAACGCGCAGCAATATATGGCGGCACGTTTGATCCGGTGCATAACGGACACCTGAAGGTGGCGCGCCGCGTGCAAAAGTTATTCGGGCTCGATGAAGTGATTTTTGTCCCGGCGTGCGTGCCGCCGCACAAGCGCGATGCGGGAATTACATCAGCGTTTCATCGCTTTGCGATGCTCGCGCTGGCGACGCAGGACGATGAGCGGCTGCGCGTGTCGACGATCGAACTTGATCAACCTGATCGGCCCTACGCGGTTGAAACCGTCGGGCGCATGCAGGAGCGGCTCGGAAGCGGCTGCCGATTGTTTTTTATCATGGGCGCCGATTCTTGGTCGGAAATTACGACTTGGCGCGAATGGCGGCGTCTTCTGACGATGTGCGATCACATCGTGGTGACTCGACCACGGTATGAAGTGGACTTGAACTCTCGCGGGGGCGCGGACGTCATTGATATTCGAGGAAAGGGTGAGGACGATGTGGAAGCCATCATTTCTGAATCGACAAGCCCGCAAGTGTTTGTGACTGACTTGGGTTTGGAAGACGTTTCCGCCACCGCGATTCGCGCCGCGGTGCGGAGGGCCGAGGCAAACGAATGGACAAAAATGGTGCCGCCGGAAGTGGCGGCCTACATTGAGAAATACGAGCTTTACAGAAATTAAATGAGTCAAAATTTGAAAGAAAAAGTGTTGAGTTCGGAAGTGCAGGCCGCAAGCATCGGCCGGCGCAGCGCCACATCTGCGCCTGCAAACCCGGGCGATTTCGATGAGCGGATTCGCTGGGCTTTGCATGCGGCGGCAGAGAAGAAAGCGATTAATCTGACGGTGCTCGATTTACGGGGCGTGGCGACGTTCACAGATTTCTTCATCATCGCCACGGGCACGAATAAGCGACAGATGCAGGCGATCTCGGACGAAATTGTCGAGCAACTTAAACGACGCGGAACGCCCGCGGCGCGCGTGGAAGGCTATCAGGCCGCCGAATGGATCCTGATCGATTACGGCGATTTCATCGTACACGTATTCGATGAAAAGGCGCGCCGCTTTTACGACCTCGAGTATCTGTGGCGCGAGGCGAGGCGGCTGGATATTTCGCCGGAGATGCTGGAGTCTCAGTTGCACAATTTGACAACTGGGACAGTGAGTTCTTTGAAAGAGGGATAGTGGTCGAACTAGTGGCGTTGTCGGATGCGATGCGCGAAGCGGCTGCGATGGCCGAACGCGTAGCCGCGACGGACGCGAACGTGCTCGTCACCGGCGAGTCGGGCGCGGGCAAGGACGCACTGGCGACGTTCATTCATGCACGGTCGCAGCGTGCAGACAAGCCGTTAGTGAAGATTGACTGCGCGACTTTGCCGGCCGATCTACTGGAGGCGGAGCTGTTCGGTTACGAGCGCGGCGCGTTTACAGGTGCGACTGAAGCAAAGCCAGGCCGCTTGGAAGCGGCGCATAGGGGAACATTGGTGCTGGATGAAATCGCGCATCTGCCGCTCGATGCCCAGGCGAAGCTTTTGCGAGTGATCGAGCAGCGCGAGTTCGAGCGGCTCGGCGGGCGCAAGACGATTTCAGTCGACGCACGGCTGATCGCGCTGACGAATGCGGACTTGAAGAATGCAATTGAGCGGCGCGCGTTCCGCGACGACTTGTTCTACCGGCTGAACGTGGTGCACATTCACGTGCCGCCGCTGCGCGAACGCGGAAAGGATCTGGAGACGCTCGCGCGAATGTTCGCGAAGGAGTACGCAGCCAAACACGGCGCGCGCGCGAGTCGGATTTCCGCCGACGGTTTACGATGTTTGAAAAGTTACGATTTTCCCGGCAACGTTCGCGAACTGGCGAACATCATTGAGCGCGCCGCTATTGTTGCTGACGGTGCGAGCATTGACGTCGCGGATTTGCCCGCCGGTTTACGCGCCGCTGCTGAACGGCGCGCCCATGAGAATCGGCGGCCGACGCTGGCCGAAGTCGAATTCGATTACATTCGCGAAGTTTTGGCGGCGACGAAAGGCAATAAGACCGAGGCGGCGCGGATACTCGGTATCAGCCGAAAGAATTTGTACGAGCGGCTGGCGCGTGAAGGCCAGACGTCAGAAGTCAGAGATCAGACATCAGGGGGTCAAGAGTAATAAACGAAAACTGATGTCTGATGTCTGACATCTGATCTCTGCCTTATGCGTATTCGCTTCATCTGGCCCGGCAAGACGAAAGATGAACGGCTGCGGTCGCTGATTGATGAGTACTTGAAAAGACTCTCGCGATTTACGCGTTGCGAGGTCGTCGAGCTGAAAGAGAGCCGAACGCGAGATGCCGCTGCGGTCAAGAAAGAGTCGCTGCGGATTGTGGAGGCGATACCAGAAGCAGGCGTTGCTGTTCTGCTGGATTTGAATGGTCGCGAATGGAGTTCACAAGAGCTTGCTCGTCAGGTGCAACGATGGGAGAACGATGCGGTGAAGGAGATTGCAATTGTGATCGGTGGCCCCGAAGGAGTTTCAGCGGAAGTGCAGTCTCGCGCGAGTGTTTGCTGGCGACTCTCGCGTTTGACGCTCACGCATGAAATGGCGCGCGTGCTCGCGGTCGAGCAGTTGTATCGGGCTTATGCAATCAATCGGGGATTGCCTTATCAGAAATGAAATCGTGGATTAGGAGTCGAAACCAGTAATGGACAAAAGAAAAGCAAAGGTATATCAGGACAAATTATTAGAACGGCGCGAAGCACTGTTGGGGCAGGTGCAGGCGGCGGAGGCCTATAGCCGTGAGCGCGATGCCGAGGCGACGCAGGACCCGGCCGACATGGCCGCGAACGCCTACACCAAGGAATTGTTGATGTCGATGTCCACAAATGATCGGCAGCTTTTGCAATCAATCGATGCAGCGCTCGAGCGAATTGAAAATGGCGATTATGCCAAATGCGCGCATTGCGGTCAGCCGATCCAGGAAAAGCGACTCGAAGCGGTGCCCTGGGCGCGTCACTGTATTCGTTGCCAGGATTTAATCGAGCGGGGACAGTTGAGTGAGGAAGAGGAATAGCGTTCCAGCACAACGATTACAACAGGAACTGTGACATAATCGGCGGCCCCCCTGCATGAAGGGTGGCCGCTTTGATTTGCGACGCCGATGCCGGGTTCAACTGCAAGCATAATCAGCGGTGTCTATGATTCAGTGTTCGCGCTGATCTATCCGCAGGCGTGCGCCATCTGCGGCGCGTCTGTTGAGTCGCGGCATGATGGTGTTGCCTGTGCCTCGTGCTGGAGCGCAACGCAACTGTTCGACGAACGCGATACGCTGTGCTGGAAGTGCGGAGCATTTACTCCCGCTGAAGTCGCGATGGACAAACGCGCAGCCGTTCGCTGTGGGCAGTGCGAGACGGCCAGTTTCACAGCGGCGCGCGCATGCGGGCTGTACGAAGGCGCCCTACGAGCGTCGGTGCTGGCGTTGAAACGGGAACCGTATGTGCCGCGCCGAATGGTCCAAACGTTCCGGCAAGCACAACAGCGCGTGCCGATCGCCGATGCTGACTTGATGATTCCGGTTCCGCTGCATGGCAGACGCGAGCGCGAGCGAGGACATAATCAGGCAGCAGTGCTGGCGCGCGAATTGGCGCGCGCAACGGAACTGGAACTCGACGAACATACTCTCGTTCGTCGCGCGCACACTGAAAAGCATCGCGCCGGAATGGATGCGCGAGCTCGCCGCGAAAGCGTCGCCGGAGCATTTGACGTGCGTCAGCCGAAACAAATTGCCGGCCGGCGCGTTTTACTAATCGACGATGTTTTTACCACCGGCGCCACCGCTTCAGAGTGCGCGGCGGTTTTGAAATCAGCGGGCGCGACTGATGTTTACGTGCTAACGATCGCGCGAGCATAAGAGTTCTCTACGAAAAACACGGAAGGGCAAATCCCGACATGGCCGAACTGCGAAAGTTGTACGACCCAATCGAGCCTTACGACTCAGGACACCTGAAGGTCTCGAACACTCACGATATTTATTACGAGCAATGCGGCAATCCGAACGGCAAGCCGGTCGTGTTTCTGCACGGCGGGCCGGGCGGCGGCATCGTGCCGGAGTATCGGCAATTCCATGAGCCGGACGCTTATCGCATCGTGCTTTTCGATCAACGCGGATCAGGCAAGAGCAAGCCGCATGCTTCGCTCGAAGAAAACACAACGTGGGACCTGGTGGCTGACATTGAAAAGCTGCGCGAGCATCTCGGCATCGAGAAGTGGCAAGTCTTCGGCGGCTCGTGGGGCAGCACGCTGGGGCTCGCGTATGCCGAGACGCACCCCAGTCGCGCGACTGAACTCGTCTTGCGGGGAATTTTTCTTTGCCGCCCCGGAGAGATTCAATGGTTCTACCAGGAAGGTACCAGTTGGACCTTTCCCGACGTGTGGGAAGAGTACGTGAAAGTCATTCCGGAAAATGAGCGCGGTGACATGATCGGTGCGTACTATCGCCGGCTGACGGGTGACAACGAAGAGGAGAAGATTGCCGCGGCGCGCGCCTGGAGCATTTGGGAGGGCAGCACCTCGAAGTTATTCTTTGATCACGAATCGATCGAAAAATTCTCAGATCCGCATTTTGCACTCGCCTTCGCGCGCATTGAATGTCACTACTTCATGAACAATTGTTTCTTCCCCACGGACAATTATCTGCTCGAAAACGTCGCTAAAATTCGTAACATTCCCGGCGTCATCGTGCAGGGCCGCTACGACGTGGTTTGCCCGATGCGAAGCGCGTGGGACCTGCACCGTGCGTGGCCGGAAGCCGACCTGCACATCACACCTGACGCGGGTCATTCGATCATGGAGCCGGGGAATCTGAGCGCGCTGGTTGACGCGACGGATCGGTTTAGAATTCGCAGGCAGCCGAAATCTGTGCGCTAAAAGCGAGAATTCCTGAAAAATGTCACAGCTAAACTTGCCGCGCCTCAAATGGAAATCCACTTGAATGGAGAAGATTGACCGCCTGGGTTGGGCGGCCGGCATCTCGTTCGCGAGTTATGGAGTGCGCGTCGGCGTGCGCGCAAACTCGCCGTTAGCATTGCGCCTCGCAAGAGACTATTTGCCGCCCGGTTGGAAAACGTCTTCGTCCTTACTAGTCGATCGATTGTACTCGTTGATTCTCAGGAGCAACGGAGATGCGCCGCGAGTCATGCGCCGGTTCAACCTGCTCTACGGTGACATCGCCAGGCTGGCGCGTACCACGGATTCAGAAGAAGCTCTTGAAGTGCTGGCATCCGACCTTCAACGATACGTCGCTGAGATGGCGATTGACAGAGTGTTTGTGCATGCCGGCGTCGTCGCGTGGCGAGATACGGCAATTCTGCTTCCCGGTCAGACCAACACCGGCAAGACGACGCTGGTCGCCGAATTGGTCAAGGCTGGTGCGACGTACTATTCCGACGAGTTCGCAGTCCTGGACAAACGTGGGCGCGTGCATCCATTTGCCGGAGCTTTGCAGATAAGGGATTCTAACACCGGAAAACAGACGAGACATTCAGTCGAGCAATTCGGCGGACATGCTGGAACCAAACCCCTGCCGGTGAGCTTGGTGGTGCTGACCAAATATCGAGCGGGGACTAAATGGCGACCCACACGTCTATCCTCCGGGCAAGGCGTTTTGGAGATACTCGCGCAGACCGTCTCGGCGCGAAGGCAGCCGCGAAGAGCTTTAATCACGCTCGAAAAAGTAGCGACGCGCGCGGCAGTTCTGAAGGGCGCGCGCGGAGAGGCGACTGACGTGATTGACTGGGTTTTGACCTATGTTGACGA
>DATBSG010000303.1:0-8364 GCA_036559945.1 Pyrinomonadaceae bacterium | reverse complement strand
TATCGTGAACTGCACGGCTTCACTCACGGAGATCCGTCGCGCGTCATGAAAGCCGATCTCGGCCGCGGCACAGAAGCGTTTGTCTTCGGTGTTCCTCCCGCGCACCGGCTGCCGCTCCGCGCGTATCACGCCGCGATCATTTTCAAGAACGGCGTACCAGTCGCTTACTTCGAAGGGCTATCCCTCTTCGAACGGATGGAGAGCGGTTTCAATCTCTATTACACCTTTCGCGACGGCGAGACCGCGTGGCTCTACGCCCGCATTCTGAAGCTGATGCGGCAACTGCTGGGCGTTACGGTTTTCTCAATCGATCCATACCAGATTGGACACGAGAACGAAGAGGGGATCGAGTCCGGCGCGTTTTGGTTTTATCGCAAGCTCGGTTTCCGTCCGGTCAAACCCGATTTGCTGAATTTGACGCTTGCCGAAGAGCGAAAGATGGCTCAGAACCCACGTCATCGAACGAGCGCGCCCACGCTGCGAAAACTCGCGTCGGGTCACATGTTGTTCGACATTCGCGATCGTCAATCGCGCGAATGGGATCGGTTTGAAGTTCGGAACATCGGCCTGGCGGTACAGCGTCGCATGGCCCGCGAGTTCCGGAGCGACCCAGCAAAGTTGCGCGCGCGGTCGTCAGCTTTTGTTCAGCGCGCGCTGGGAGTAAGGCAACCGAAAGGCGAAGCGACCGCGAAACTTTTCGACGATCTCGCGCTGGTCCTCGCCATGATTTCTGACATCGACAAATGGCAAAGATCCGATAAGGACCTGGCGAAGAATGTCCTGCAAGCGAAAGGCTCATCCGACGAATCGCTCTACCTCAACCAAATGCAAAAGCATCCCGAGGCGTCGGGACTGCGTGCTTCGCTCATCAAACTGGGTTGTGTTCGGCGAGGTTAGATTGGAGACACTTCGAGCACGCGATTAAGATCGCGATACAGCTCGTTGTAATAGCGTAGCGAAACCTCCAACGCCTCTGGCAAGCGCTCGAGATCTGACGGATTCACCAGGAGATTGGCGTTGTGCAAAAACGCCGCGTGCATATCCATGGTGCGCGCGTTTGGCGTCAGATAAATCAAAAAGAGCCGGCGACGTTCTGAAGGCCGCAACAATTTGACTTCCCTCATGACGAACGCAAACCCCTGCTCCGGGGGGTCAAAATTCGCGTCGAGGACTAATACATCAATTCGATCTTCGCGCATGCGACCGAGCGCCTCTGCCGTTTTCTCCGCGACGAAAACTTCGTAGTCGTTTTCCACCAGACCATTCGCGATTTCAGTGCTGCTCGCCGGTTCAGTGCAAACCAAAGCCTTCCGGCGATCCCAGACAGGTCGTTTCTTCGCGGCCGGTTTTTCTAAACCAATCTCCTTCTGGCGCAAGATCTCAGCAAGAAGTTTCGTTACCTCATTTGCGTTTGCCGCTGACGCCTCCGCCGGGCCTGGAGCGGACGTAGTTGGCTTGAAAGGCGCAGCGGCGGGTGGCCGCTCGAAGGGCGACGTTTGCAAAGCCGGCGGCGTCATCTCTGCCGGTAATGACGATCGATTGACGGCGTCATTGTCGGGCGTGGCGGAAGATTTCACATCGATGCCGCCCTGACACTTCGGACAGCGGACCTTAAACGAACGCGGCGGAATTTTGCTTTCGTCCAGTTGCAGACGCGCCTTGCAGTGTGTGCAGATGACCAGCATGAGTGTGATTGTTGATTAGTCAGTCAGGCTGAAAGCCGGAGGCATTGTCGAACTTTGATTCGCTATCAGCCCTTCCGCCTGTGTGCGAATGAAATCATCGGAAGACGTGAGGCCTTTGAGCGATAGCAACAGATTGTTTTGATTGGTGGCGAAGGCAAGGCCGTCTTCAACGGCTACAACTCCGCGCTCGATTAGATCTTTGATGACCGAATCGAAGTCCTGCATGCCGTCAAGTTTGCCGTCACGCATTGCATCCAGAAGTGACTTGCCTTCCGTTTCGCCGTTTTCAATGTATTCGCGCGTGCGCGGTGTTGAGCGCAAAATCTCGACCGCCGCCATGCGCCCGCGGAAATCAGCGCGGGGTATCAGGCGCTGGGAAACTATGTATCGGAAAGTTTGCGCCAGCCGCGTGCGAATCACCGGCTCTTCATTTTTCGGATACAGACCGATGATGCGGTCGATGGTTTTTGAAGCGTCAATCGTGTGCAGCGTTGACAATACCAGGTGACCAGTCTCGGCAGCTTCGAGCGCGATCTCAGTTGTCTCATAGTCGCGCATTTCCCCAATCAGGATAACCTTCGGCGCCTGGCGCAGCGCCGCGCGCAAGGCGGACGGGAAATCTCTCGTGTCATGCCCAACTTCTCGTTGGTTGATCGTCGAGTTCTTGTGCGTGTGGAGATACTCGATTGGATCTTCGATTGCCACGACATGGTAGTGCTTTGTCTCGTTAATGATGTCGATGATTGCGGCGAGGGTAGAACTCTTGCCGGAGCCAGTCGGCCCGGTGATGAGCACCAGTCCGTTTCGTAGCTCTGCAATTTCGGCAAGCTGCGAAGGAAGATGCAGGGAATTGAGCGTGGGAATGTCGGTTGGAATGACCCGCATCACAATCGAATACACGCCGCGCTGTTGAAAGATATTGCAACGGAATCGCGCCCGCGAAGGCAGCGAGTAACTCAGGTCGGCCGTGCCGGTTTTGACCAACCGTTCAGCGGCCTCGGGATTGTCATGCAGCAGCGTCATCGCAATAATTTCAGTTTGGTACGGCGTCAGCTTCTGAAGCCCGAGCGGTTGCACCGGCGTCAGTTTTCCGTTGATTTCGACTTGCGGTAGCTGCCCAACAGAGAAATTCAAATCACTGATCTTGTCAGAGACCAGCAACATGCGCTCGATAATTGGCGGCAGATCGAAGAAGCTCATGCCGAAGGACGCTCCATGACTGAGACTTTATAAAGACTCAAGATAGCGGAGTGAGGGAAAACCGAAATGGCCGCTTAATGCGGCAATCCATTGTCGCCGATGGCACGGACAAAACGCAAGCAAAAATTGTTTGACTAATCCAGCGATTGTTTATCCACGCAAACGGGCCCTCATTTGTTTGAGTTTTTGCGCGATTTTGGCCGGTTCCGAAAGCAAGTGTGAAATTATCGCGACCGAATCTGCGCCGGCGCGCAGCGTCTCAAGGAAATTGTCGCCTGCGATTCCGCCGATGGCGACTAGTGGTGTTTCGGTCAGAATTTGTTTAGCCACCGACAACTGAGGCAAGCCGACGACAGGTTCATGATCGCTCTTTGTGTGAGTATCGAAGATTGGACCGAAGGCGATGTAGTTCACCGGAAGTGCGCTGGCACGTTCCACCTGCGCTATGTTGTGCGCGGAAAAGCCGATGATCGATTCTGACCCGAGCAATGCTCGCGCGGCGTCGACTGGCATGTCCGACTGACCCAAATGAACGCCGTCCGCATCGAGCGCAAGCGCGATATCGACGCGGTCGTTGATGATGACGCGAACGTTATTTCGCCGGGCGATTTCCAAAGCCGCCTCGGCCTCGCGCAGAAAATCCTTTGGCCAACTATGTTTGTCGCGCAACTGAATGAGCGCTGCGCCACCGTCAATTAAGCGGCTGACTTGTTCCGCATGCGACAATCCCGAGACGGTTATGTCGGTAATGGGGTAAATTCTGGGAAGGCGAAATGTCATGTCTAAGTCATCATCCAACAGCGCGCGTGATTCGCAAAGCTCATCGCCGCATTGCGGTCGCGAAAACACACCGGACGACTCAGACGCTGAGAAGCGGTCAGATTATTACTACGACGATGCGACGGGATATGAAGTGTACGAAGACGAGGAAGAAGAGAATGACGAGACCAGCGAAGAGTGAAAAGCTTTTCTACGAACTGAAAGCTTCGGTCTGGCGCAGCGCTTCGTAAAGGACAATGGCGACCGCGTTGGCGAGATTCAGGCTGCGAACTTTCGGATTCAGCATTGGAATCGTTACACAGTCCTCCCAGTTGCTTTGCAAAAGATCTTCCGGCAGTCCCCGCGTTTCTCTTCCGAACACGAGGCAATCGTTTACTTGAAATCGCCAATCGAAGTAAGGCTGCTCGGCTTTGGTGGTGAAGTAAACGAATCGGGCGGGCCGCAGGCTCGCGCGCAGCTCATCAAGGTCGCGATGCCGCGTCAGCTCAACCTCAGGCCAATAATCCAAACCCGCGCGCCGCACCGCGCGATCGTCCAACCTAAAGCTTGCCGCGCCGACGATGTGCAGTGGCGTGTTCGTCGCCGCGCACAAACGCGCAATGTTCCCGGTGTTCTGTGGGATTTCAGGTTCGACTAATGCGACACTGGGCATAGTTTTAGAATTCAGGTGCGCGGTAGAACATGTCCGACACGCGGCCGGAATACGAAGCACTCATCAAGAAAGAGGGCGAGTGCATCAAGCTTGTGATGAAGCCTTGAACCCAAGACAGGCTTCCGGTTTCAGCAGCGCCTCCTGCATCTGCGACAGAAATCGCCCGACGTGAAGTCCGTCCATCAATGCGTGATGAACTTCGACGGAAATCGGCAGCCACGTGCGCCCGTTTTCTTCCGCGAACTTGCCGAAAGCGATTTTTGTCGCCGACTCTTCGCGTCTCCAGTTCCGTGCATGCGAGAAACTTGTGAACGAAACCCACGGCAGCGTCGTGAAGTGCAAACGGTCATCATCGGTATCTTCCAGCTTGAGTCCACCATCTGCTTCCAATGCCTGGGTGACCGCGCGCGACGCAGCTTCGTGGAATTTCGCGAAGTCGCGTTCGTACTCGAAGTATGCCAATCCAAAACTCTCGTCCGGCAAGAGGATCGTGGTACCGCCGTGAACCACATCATGAACTACCACTCTTCCCTGCCTCAGTCGATATCGAAACGGCTCGATCTCATTCGCAGTGCGCAAAGCGAAATAATGATAAGTGAGCGTGACGCTGATGCCCTTTCGCGAGCTCAGTGCCGCGAGAAGGTTGGTCACGTCCAGCCGGGTGCAAACGTTGAAATAAGGCTTGTCGAAATTCCGGTAGAACTCGAACAGGCTGCGTCGCGGCCAACTGTCCAGATCGAGGTAATGGTGCATCACGCGAATTGTACCCGATATGCCATCTCGAAGTGACTGGGGATTGGGGCTAATGAAAGGTGTGAGATGACTAAAGTTGCCGCTCTAAACCCGTGCTAAGATAGCCGCCTGTCCCCGCGCATAGCTCGCATCTAATACTGTTATGATTCATGTTCGCAAATATCGCTTCGCATTTTTTCTGATGAGCCTGAGCACAATTGTCGCTGTCGTCGCGCCGCTGTTCCTGATTACGAGCTGCCAGAGTTTGCAGCAGACGCCGCAGGAACTGAAGGCACGCGAAACTTTGCGCTCGATGACGCGTGGCGGCGTGCTGCCGGGGGAAGACGCGGTCGCGCGCATTGAAAATGATTTTCCGCGCACGACCGCAGGGTCGCTCGCGAAGATCGTTCATGCGCGCATTAAGCTGAAGGCGAACGATTATGCGGGCGCGGCGGCGCTGCTCGATTCGCGAGCGCTCGCCGATTACACGACGATTGGTGATTACGCACTGTGGATGCGCGGGAACGCACTCGAACAAGCGAATCGCCGCGTCGAAGCGCGCGCGGCTTACGAAAAACTCGCGCGCGATTTTCCGAATTCGTTGCGCGCGCGGGACGCGTTGATTCGCGCGGCGCAGATGCTGATGCAGGACGGGCAAACCGCGGGCGTACCCGCGACGCTCAAGCCGCTGATCGCGAAAGATGACGCGGCGGCGTTGCTTTTGACGGCAAAGGCCTACGAACAAGCCGGCGATTCGACGCGCGCGCTGGCGAACTATCGTCGCGTTTATTTCGTCGCTCCGGCATCGCCGGAAGCCACCGAAGCTGGGACGGCGGTCGCGCGGCTGGGATCGAGCACTGCGCCGGCGAATGCCGAGGAAGCGAACCGCCGTGCGATGGAACTTTTTTCGGCACAACGCTCGTCCGAAGCCTATGACGCGTTCACAGATGCGCTGACCCGATTTCCTGCGGCTGCGATCAGAGACACCCAAGCCTTCCGAGTAATCGCCGCAGCCAATGCACGCAGATTCCCCGAAGCAGTCGCGGCTTTGAATCAGATTCCCAGCGAAGAGCGGGTCATGGCGATGATGGGACTGGCCGTGGCTTATGGCCGAGCGAAGCAGTGGGCGGACGCGCGAAATGTCGCGAACGAGATGGAGCGGCTGTTTCCAAAGGTGACTGCGACCATGCGCACGCTCGTGCAACTCGGTCAGCGGGCCGAAGAAGCAAAAGACGATATGAATGCCAGCTACTTCTATCGTGCCGCGGTGAACTTTTTCCCCGGCAACCCTGAAGTCACGCCCGCGCAGTTTTACCTCGCGTGGCAAGCGCACGAAGCAAAGAACTTCAACGAATCATCGCGGCTATTAATTGAACACGTGGCCACCTACGCAGGCAACAACACGGACTTCCGCGGTAAAGCTGCCTACTGGGCGGCGCGCGACAGTGAGCGCGCCGGCAAACTCAGCGCGGCGCGCGCGATCTATCAAGGTCTGCTCGCGCGATACGACGCGAACTGGTATGGCTATCTGGCAAAGCAGCGACTAGATGACATGGGCCGGACGGGTGTGCCGTTGAAAGCCACTGCGCCCGACCCGCAAGTTTTGCGGGCGGTTGAGAACTTAAGGACCGTCACCGTCGCCGAAGAAACGGCAGGGCAAGCTGAAGACGAACGAATCGCGAAGGCGGATCAGCTCGCCATCGTCGGCACTGACGATTGGTCGCTGGAAGAATTGAACGCCGACGCCGCCGTTGCGCCAAACAGTCCGCGCGTGAATCTCGCGATCGCGAAAATCTATCGCGCGCGAAACGACAATGTGCAGGCGCTGAATTATCTGAAGCGCAGCTATCCCGACTACTCGCAGATGAAGCCCGAAGAGATGCGCCCAGACGAATGGGACGTCTTCTATCCGCTTCAGTACTGGGACATCATCAAGCAGGAGGCGCGCGCGCGCGGACTCGATCCTTATCAAGTCGCCGGATTAATTCGACAGGAAACGGTTTTCAATCCGCGTGCTGTCTCGCCGGCCCGCGCTTATGGGCTGATGCAGTTGATCGTGCCGACGGCGGTACGAACCGCGCGAACGGTTGGGGTTGATCGCCCGATTACGATGGAGTCGCTGTTCGAACCACGGCTGAACATTCAACTCGGCACAGCCTATTTCAAGGATCAAATCGACAAGTACGGGAGGATCGAATACGTCGCCGCGGCTTACAACGCCGGCCCGAATCGCGTCGTCCAGTGGCGCGCATCTTTGCCTTTGCAGATTGATGAATGGCAGGAAGCAGTGCCGTTCCGCGAGACGCGCCTCTACATCCAGGGCGTCGTCCGCAACACACTTCAATACAAACGGCTTTACGATGAGAATGGAAATTTCCGGCCGGAAGTCGGCGCGCACGCGGTCTATCCATCCCCGTTTGCCTCGCCATCGCCGTCAGACATGATCAAGATTCGGCGCGTAATTGGCGAAGAAGAATGAGTTATCCGCAGACTGCGCAGATTACAAAGATTAGACAGGAACTGATGCAACTGCCCGATAGTGGTAATCGCTTTTTTTTAATCTGTGTAATCTGCGTAATCTGTGAATAGCAAATCGCGATGTACACGCTTAAAGTCCGTTCCCATCAACGCGAAGAGCTCGTTGAGTTCACTGATCAGGTCCAGGAGAAACTGAAAGAATCAGACGCCAAAGAAGGTGTCGTCGTGCTCTACGTGCAGCACACGACTGCGGGTCTCACCGTCAATGAAAACGCCGATCCCGATGTCCCACGTGACATGCTGCACGCATTCCGCACGTTGATTCCGCAACACGGCATGGGCTTTCGCCACGGCGAAGAAAACTCTGACGCCCACATCAAAGCGAGCTTAGTCGGTTCGACAGTTACCGTTCCGTTTGCCGATGGAAAACTTCTGCTTGGCCGCTGGCAGGGAATCTTTCTGTGCGAGTTCGACGGCGGGCGGGAGCGAAAAGTTGTGATGATCATTCGCTAGAATCGGCCACAGATGAACGCAGATTGTACGGATCAGACCGCTTACTATCTGTGAAAATCCGTGTTCATCTGTGGCTCATTCGCTTTGCTCCTTCTTCAGCTCCTCGGCGAACATATCAACCTCTTCGCGCGTCTGCTCCATCCTGCGGCGGCTCTCGAGATAGGCTTGCCATTGCGGCGTCAGCGTCAGGGCTTTCGTCGTGTCTTCGTCAAGCGCCTGCGCCATTAAGGCAATTAGATCGCTGACGACGCGCGTGTGATCGACCAGCGATTCGATGATTGAGTGGGCGAGCTCGGCTTTATCAGGCTCGTTAGTGTTAACCTC
>DATBSG010000302.1:0-13490 GCA_036559945.1 Pyrinomonadaceae bacterium | reverse complement strand
AAGCAAAGCCACGCATCCTGGTAGTCGACGACGAGCCGCAGCTCACGCGCGTGTTGCTGCGCGGCCTCACGTCGAAAGGCTACGACGTGCGCATTGCCGGCGACGGCGAATTCGCTTTGCAGACGTTTCGCGATTGGACGCCTTCGTTGGTGATTACAGACCTCGCAATGCCGAACATGGGCGGCCTCGAATTGTGCCGCCGCCTGCGCGAAATTTCGGACGTGCCGATTGTCGTCCTGTCAGTTCGCGGCGAAGAGAACACAAAGGTGGAAGCGCTCGACGCCGGCGCTGATGATTACGTAACGAAGCCTTTTGGCATGGACGAGCTTTTGGCGCGCATTCGCGCGGCGCTGCGTCGGCAACCGACTACTGATGCGCAGTCACGCATTCTGGAAGCGGGTGAATTTCGCATCGATCTCGATGCGCACGTGGTCACGCGCGGCGGCGAAGAGATGCGACTGACTCCGAAAGAATTCGATCTGCTGGCCCACCTAGTGCGTAATGCCGGCAAAGTGCTCACGCACCGCGCGCTGCTGGGCGCGGTCTGGGGCGGCGATTACACTGAGCAGCATGAATACCTGCGCGTCTTCATCGGCCAACTGCGCAAGAAAATCGAACCCGATCCTGCGAGCCCCCGTTACATCCTTACCGAGCCGTGGATTGGTTATCGATTCAACTCTGAGTAAGTCAAGCTGCTAACTTGCGGCGCAAATTAACAATTCGCGCTACATCATCTTTACGAAGTTTTAATAAACTCCTTACCCGCTTTTTACGGCTGTCTCACTATGCTTGCGATCGGTGAGGACCTTGACGAGTTCCGGGCTCACGCGCTATGGCGGCGCGTTGTTGGCAATTGCGTGCGGAACGGTCATGCTGCTTCCGTTTCGCAGGCACATCAACTCAACTACAGTCGCGTTGGCGCTCCTGCTGGCAGTGCTGTCTGTGGCGATTGCGTTCGGCAGCAAGCCCGCGCTGCTGGCATCAGTGCTGGCGATGTTGGGTTTCAACTTTTTCTTCCTGCCGCCATATCACACCTTCACAATTGCTGATCCGCAAAACTGGATCGCGCTTACGGCGTTCTTCATCACGGCGCTCGCCGTCGGCCAGCTTTCCGGAAGAGCCAAGCGACGCGCGGAAGAGGCCGAGGCAGGCAAGCTCGAAATTCGCCGCTTGTACGATGAGTTACGCGATGCGTTCGATCGGGCCAGCGAGGCCGAGGCAATCAAGCGCAGCGAGCGTCTGAAATCGGCGTTGCTCGACGCGGTCACGCACGACATTCGCACGCCGCTGACTTCGATCAAAGCTTCGGCGACTTTGCTGCTCGAAGATCGCGAAGAGACTGAAGCGTCGGCAAAGCTCAACCCCGAAGAGCAAGATGCGATGTTGGAAGTCATCACGCACGGTGCCGATCGGCTTGACCGTTTCGTCGAAGGGATCGTCGATCTCGCGCGCATCGAAGCCGGCGATCTCAGCCTGCACCGCAACTGGGGCGCAATCGACGACATTATCGAAGCGGCGCTGGCGCAAGCCGAACCGCTGACGCGCAATCACGAAATCAAAGTCGTGGTGGCTGAGGAGCTGCCCGTTATCCGAGTCGATGCTCGGGCAGTGACTGAAGTGATCTATGCTCTCATCGACAATGCCAGCAAATACTCACCCGCCGGCACATTGATCACCATCGACGCGCACCGCGCCGCAGACGATATCGTCGAGATAGCCGTCGAAGATGAAGGCCCGGGAATTCCGACAAACGCTCGCGGCCGAGCATTCGAGCGGTTCTACCGGGCAAACGGCGACGGACCGGTGTCGGGACGAAGTCGAGGAATCGGTATGGGCCTCGCGATCGCCAAAGGAATCGTCGAAGCGCACGGCGGGCGTATTTGGATTGAAGATGCGAAATCAGGTCACGGCGCGCGCGTTGTCTTCACCGTGCCGGTCGGCGACGAAGATCAGGTTCCCTCTCCCTCTGGGAGAGGGTTAGGGAGAGGGGCCGAAGGCTAGTTCAAAACCAGGTTTGCTCTTATCTCATCGTGAGGCTGCGCCTCACGATGAGTAAATAAAGGGGGTTGATTTCGCGCTAAGCTACGCACCCTCACCCCAGCCCTCTCCCAGAGGGAGAGGGAAAAACGTCATGGAAAACCGTAAACGCATTCTGGTAGTTGACGACGAACAGGAGATCAACTTTGTCCTGCGCAGCGGGCTGACGAAACACGGATATGATGTGCGCGTCGCCGGCGATGGCGAGGCGGCTTTGGATCTATTCCGGGCGTGGCCTCCCGATCTTGTGATCACCGACTTAGCGATGCCCAACATGAACGGGCTCATTCTGTGCCAGCGGCTCAGAGAAACTTCGCCGGTTCCAATCATTGTGCTTTCAGTGAAAGGCGACGAGGCCACGAAGGTCGAAGCGCTGGACGCCGGCGCTGACGATTACCTGACGAAGCCGTTCGGAATGGGAGAACTGCTGGCGCGGGTGCGCGCGACTCTGCGACGTTCGCCCGCCCCGAGTCCTGAAGCAACCACAATAGAAGAAGGCGACTTTCGCATCGATCTGGAATCGCGCGAAGTCCAGGTCGAAGGAAAAGAAGTTCGTCTATCGCCGAAGGAATTCGATCTGCTTGTGTACTTCATGCGTCATTCCGGAAAAGTTCTCACGCACCGCACGCTGCTCGCCAACATCTGGGGCGGCGACTACACGGATCAGACGGAATATCTCCGCGTGTTCGTGCGTCATCTCCGCAAGAAGATCGAACCCGATCCGGCAAAGCCCCGCTACATCCTGACCGACCCGTGGATTGGTTACCGGTTTGTTCCCGGCAAATAAAGCGGTAGCGCAAGTTGCTAACTTGCGTCACAAATTAACAATTTGCGCTACTCATTTACGAACTTTTAATGATCATTTAAGCCACTTTTTATCGACGCTTCATTAGCATCGATCTGTTCGCCGGGCTTGTTAGGCCCGCGAATTTGAACGATGGCAGTCACAAGAAAAGAAGCCTGGCCGCAGCGCCTCCCGCGCGCGACGACGCCAATCAGGTATCTCACCGAAAACGGATTCAGCATTGTGCGTTTGTCCGATGTGGATGAATCGGTGCGCAGTTCTCCAAACGGCTGCCGCTTTCTCGTGCAACGCGATCGTGCGCCAGAGCACGCGGTGAATGTGCGTTTCAGTCAGACCGTCGTTACCGAGTTGCGCATCAGGAGAAGAGTTCCACTTGCTGACGACAGCGTATTCTGGTTGGTTTGCGCGGAGAGTTGTTTGGCGAATTACTTGTGGGAAAAAGACGCGCTACCGCCCGACGGACTCTTGCCAATCAATGAACTTTCACCTGACGAATTGATGCTCGGACTGCACTGGCACGATCAGCATTGACGATGGAACAAATTATCAGTTCACCGCAAACAAACGCGGCTAACGGTCGCACCCAGGTGATCGTGGCAACATCAGTGATGTTGTCGTTCATCTCGTTCTGGCGCGCGGCGGCAATCGTGCTGAACGATCTCGGCTCGTCGGCTTACTACGTCGGCGGCATCGCCGAAAAGGCAGTCGGACGAGCGGCGCCGTGGTTCATCTTCGGCGTGATGTTGTTCTCGTACGCGGTGCGCGCGATCTACGTCGAATCCTGCGCGATGTTCACGCGCGGCGGCGTCTATCGCGTCGTAAAGGAAGCCATGGGCGGGACGCTGGCAAAGCTTTCCGTCTCGGCTTTGATGTTTGATTACATGCTGACGGGCCCAATCTCGGGCGTGTCAGCCGGTCAATACATCGTCGGCCTGATTTCGCAGACGAGCATCTATCTGGGACATCCGTGGACTCCTTCAACCGCGACCGTCAATTATCTTGCCGCGCTAATCGCCGCGCTAATCACGATCTATTTCTGGTGGCGCAATACGCGCGGCATTCACGAATCATCCGATGATGCTCTGCGCATAATGTACGTGACCACGGCGATGGTCGTTTTATTGATCGGCTGGAGCGTCTTCACGATTCTCGTCCGGCCAAACATGCAGCGGCTTCCGCCAGCGCCGGCACCCGCCAATCTCGTGTTCAATACCGACGCTGTTGGTTGGATGCCGAAGCTAATTCCCAGCGCATTTCAACCGACCGAGCCGGAAGCAACACCGGCCAACTCACCTGAGCAAACGTCGGCCGAGCCACATTATCGTTTGGTCCCGAACATCGGCGCGCTGATTGGATTGATTGGAATTCTGATGGCCTTCGGCCACTCGTTTCTCGCAATGTCTGGCGAGGAATCACTCGCCCAGGTCAACCGCGAACTCGAATATCCGAAGCACAGGAACCTGATGCGGGCGGGCCTGATCATTTTTCTCTACTCGATGCTCTTTACCTCGCTGGTTTCATTTTTTGCCTACGCGATCATCCCGGACAGCGCGCGGCCGCAGTACTTCGACAATTTGATCAGCGGCATCGCCATTAATCTCGCCGGGCCTACTACACTCAAACTCGCGTTTCAGGCATTCATCGTCATCGTCGGATTTCTGATGTTGGCAGGAGCCATCAACACCGCAATCGTCGGCGCCAATGGCGTGCTCAATCGCGTCAGCGAAGACGGCGTGCTGACGGATTGGTTTCGCGCGCCTCATCGGAAGTTTGGAACGACGTATCGCATGATCAATTTGATCGTCATCCTGCAACTGGTGGCCATCATTGCATCGCGCGGGAACACTTATACGCTCGGTGAAGCGTATGCCTTCGGCGTGATCTGGTCGTTCGCGTTCAAGGGTCTCGCAGTGTTGGTTCTGCGCTTCAAGGACAAGTCTAAACGCGAATGGAAAGTGCCTTTCAATCTTCGCCTGGACGACAACGAGCTGCCAATCGGTTTAGGCGTAATCACTATGCTGCTGTTTTCAGTCGCGGGCGTGAATCTAATCACGAAGGAAGTGGCGACGGTCAGCGGCATCGTCTTCACGATCGTTTTCTTCGCGATCTTTGTCGTTTCCGAGCGCATCAACGAAAGGCAACATGCCGAAGAGATCCACACTACCACCGCGATGGATCAGTTTCGGCTCAATGCGAGCGAGCTTATTTCAGCCAAAACGGCGGAGGTTCGACCGGATAACACGATTTGCCTGGTTCGCGACCACAATACGCTCGGACATCTGAAGAAGGCTTTGGAGATTACCCACACAGGCAAGAAGGACCTGGTAGTGATGACTGTTCATCTCATGCGCGGTCCCGACACTGGTTATCAGGACATCGATCATGAGCGTCTATTTGGACGCTACGAGCAGTATCTCTTCAGCAAGGTAGTCGCACTAGCCGAGAAAGCCGGTAAGACTGTTCACCTTTTGGTTGTACCTTCGTCGAACATATTCCAGGCGATCGCGATGACTGCGGCGCAATTACACTCCGCCGATATCATCGCGGGCCGCTCGTCGGTGCTAACGCCGGAAGCGCAAGCGAAGCTGGTGGGAGAAGCATGGGAAGGTTTGCCGAATAAGCCTCAGCAACGCATTCGTTTTCACGTAATCGGACCCGGCGACGAGATTCGCGATTTCTATCTCGGAGCACATGCGCCTGATCTGAGTGACGAAGAAATTGATTTCATTCACAAGCTCTGGCTGGATGTCAGTCACGAGCAAGGGTTGGACGGCGTTCGCCACAAGCATATCGTCGTCGCGGCCCTGGTCCACCTCGCAGATGAACTGAACAGCGACCACCGGCAGCGCATTCTTAATTTTGTTCGCGCCTTGAAAGCCGGTGAAAGTCTCAAAACCGCGGTGAGCAGCCGTCGGCAACGGCGCAGATTGGCAAGGCTCCGTCGCCGCGCGTAGCGACATCTTTACGAACTTTTTATAAACCTCTTACTCGATCCTTACGCCTGACGCTCTAACCTCAAAGCTGGCGAGTCCGACTCGCCGGTGAAGGTGCGTCGACCAAGCGAACAAGTCATTCCGGAAGAATTGGCCCAACGGGTCGCGGATTTAACCGCGCGCGTGGCCGAGTTGACGCGTCGCCTCGAGCTTTACGAAAGCGTGCGAGGCAACGGCAATGGAAGGCGCGATCAAGAAACCGACGCGGCGGTGCGTGGCGCGGATGACTCGTCAAATTCGATCGAGCTCATAACTGAGAACGGCTTCTCGATAGTCCGCCCCTGGGAATCAGAAAATTCTCCTGCGCCGACAGGTGGACAGTTTCGCTTTCGCGTAAGTGACCCAAGCGGGATCGAACGCGAGGTCACTGTCGAAATTTCGAATCGCGTGATGGCGGAGACTTCGCGGTACACGCGTGGACACATTCAGCCTTCAAGTTCGTTCTGGATCTGCTGCGCGGAACGACACCTGGCGAACTACCTCGACGAGCATGATCGTTTGCCCGACGGCAATCACTTAACTATCGAAACTTTAGATCGCGAAGAATTGTTACTGGCGATTCGCTGGGGAAAGTCTGGATAGGACTTGGGAGTCAGAAGCCTGCGCCGACTAACGCGATGACTTCTGGCCTCTGACTTCTGTTTTTATGCCCTACACGCTCAAACGACTACTAGTCGGCAAAGCAAAGAGGACCGCGCAAGCGATTCACGAGCGGCTGACGAAGAAGACTGGCCTCGCCGTCTTCGCGTCGGATGCGCTGTCATCGACGGCATACGCTTCAGAAGAAATCCTGCTGGTACTGGCTGTCGTGTTCGCGTATGGGCAGGCGAACGCTTTCAATTACGTCGTGCCGATCACGTTGGTGATCGTTATCGTGTTGATAATCGTGGCCATCAGTTATCGGCAAACGATCTTTGCTTATCCATCCGGCGGTGGGGCTTATATCGTCGCGAAAGATAATCTCGGCACGACCGCGGGATTGGTGGCCGCGGGAGCGTTGCTTGTCGATTACGTGCTGACGGTTTCGGTGTCGATTTCCGCGGGCGTTGCGGCCATCACTTCAGCGGCCCAGGGAACAAGCCTGGCCTGGATCGAAAATCACAAAGTCTTTCTCTGTCTCGTGCTCATTGCCTTCATCGCCCTCGCCAACCTGCGCGGCGTGCGCGAATCAGGCGCGTTATTCGCCGGCCCAACTTACTCGTTCGTGATTAGCTTTCTGTTCATGCTTGGGTACGGTCTTGTTCATTACTATTTCCATCCCACCACAGCGCCACCAGCGCCCGACCTTAAATTGGCCGAGGGTTATCACTTGCAACCCTTGACCTGGTTTCTGTTGCTAGGCGCATTTTCCAACGGCTGTGTGGCGTTGACGGGAACGGAAGCGATCTCGAACGGCATTCCCGCATTCAAGCAACCTGAATCCAGAAACGCCGCGACGACGCTTGCATGGATGGCGGTTTTGCTGGCGACAATGTTCGTCGGCACAAGCGTGATGGCGTACCTCTATCAGGTGCATCCGCGGGAAAGTGAAACAGTGATTTCGCAATTCGCGCGCACAATCTTCACCGGGCCGATGGGTTGGTTTTATTATGTGATTCAGGCGACGACCGCGCTAATCCTGGTGCTCGCAGCGAATACTTCATTCGCGGATTTCCCGCGGCTCGCAAGTCTGCTCGCGCGCGATCGCTTTCTGCCGCGACAGTTCGCGACCCGCGGTGACAAGCTCGTCTTCTCAAACGGCATCATCATCCTCGCGGTTTTTGCAGCCCTTCTGGTGATTGCATTCGGTGGCGATACCAGCCGTTTGATTCCTCTGTACGCAGTCGGCGTGTTTCTTTCGTTCACGCTGTCGCAGAGCGGAATGGTGCGACATTGGCTGCGCGTGGGCCGTGCGGCGAAGAACGTTCGCGCGTCCGGCGCGGAGGCTAAACGCAACACCGGAAGTCTCGAGACCGGAAAATTAACCGATCACCTGGAGGTGCTGAGAGAAGCAGCCCATTGGAAAAAATCGATCGTGGTGAATGGTCTCGGGGCGCTGGCAACTTTAGTTGTGCTGATCGTGCTCGTTACCACGAAGTTCATTCACGGCGCCTGGATCGTCGTCGTGCTGATTCCGCTTCTCGTCGCATTGTTCCGCTCGATCCATCGGCATTACCTGGACGTCGCGATGCAATTGACGACTGAGGGTTTGCAAAAAATTCGGCCCGTCGAACACGAAGTGATAGTCCCGATTTCCGGAATTCATCGCGGCGTATTGCAAGCTTTGGAATACGCGAAGACGATCGCACACGGCCACGTGACTGCGCTTTACATTAATCTGGATGAAGAAGCGACGCAGAAGCTGCGGGCGAAATGGACGGGTTTCGTGGAAGGGGTCGAATTGGTGGTGATCGCTTCGCCGTATCGATCGCTGGTCGGGCCATTGACACGATACATCGATCGCCGGCTTACTCTGCATCCCGACCAGGTCGTCACCGTTGTGCTACCTGAATTCGTTCCCGCCAAATGGTGGCATCACCTCTTGCACAATCAGAGTTCGCTGATGCTGAAAGGCGCTCTGCTGTTCAAGCCGAACGTGATCGTGATCAGCGTTCCTTATCATTTGCGGACTGAGAAGAACGGCGCTAACGGACGTCGTGCCGCATGAAAGTTCAGTCTCTCTTTGTGTCACTGTGTGATCTCTGTGCCTCTGTGGTGAGTGTCGGGGTGGCAATTTCACCACAGAGACACCGAGATCACACGGAGACACAGAGACTTCATTAGTGACTGCCTCAGAAACTAAAGACGATCTGTTCTTGCACTCGATACTGACGTGGCGTGAAGGCGTTCAACGGCACAAAGAAGTTCGGAAAATCTCCGCTGTTGCGCAGCTCGTTTTGAATGTAGAGCAAACTCTGCCACGTTATCTTCTTCGCTAACCCATATTCGAAGCGCAGGTAATGCGTGCGATTGTTGACGCCGCTGATCGTGCCGAGGTCGTCGTCAGTCACCTGCGAGATCATCGAGTTCGCGCCTTTGCGGGCGAATACGTACATGAAAGACATGTCGCCGCGGGTTACAACCCTTCCGATCTGCATAGATGCGAGGAACGCATCCCGTTCCGGCAAACCAATCCCGACGTTGCGAGCTGCCTGAAAGTTGAACGTAAACGGATAAGTGCGACTGCCGCTCTTGAATCCAGCCCAATTTAAACGATAAGTCAGCCGCGCGATTTGAAAATTCCGCGCCGTGTAAATCGCGCCGCCGGGCGTCGTCGTAGCGGTCCCCGTGCCCGTGAGCGGACCAGACAGCGCGAGGCCGATTCCGTTCTGCACGATCAAGGCGACTCCATTAGCCGTCGAAGCGAGTTGGAGTTGATTCGGGTTGCGATACAGTTGAATGTCGCCGCCGAATTGGCTGTTCCAACGGTCGTTGAATTTCTGATTGACAAGCAAGCCCTGATGGAAAAGGTTCGAGCTACGTCCCGTCGAGCCGATGATCGCGCCCGCCTGTGCCAAAGGACTGCCCGCCGTCACAATCGCCACATTGGGATTGCTTAGGATGTACTGGCCGGCGCGCAGCTCAAGACTCGAAACTTTCAGATCGTTATTCTTGAATGCGAAGACGTACTTCTCGTTGAATCCGTTGAAGCGTGTCTCGTCATCAAAAAGAAATTTCGAGTTGTCTGCGAAGATGTCCTGCAGTCTGCCGGCCTGCAACTGAATCGCCTTGTTCGGGTGATAGTCAATCCAGGCTTCGCTGATGAAAAACGGATGCCGTACGATCGATTCGCCGAAATCCTGATCCGCGCTCAGCCCGCTGTTGAGAGCGCCAGTGCTCAGTTGCCCGTGGAAGCTAATTTTCGAATCGACGTCAGTATCAAAGTTCAGCCGCAGCCGATAGCGCATCCGAGCATTCTGCTGATGGGTGAGTGGCGCAAAACCCGCGGGTGGATTTGGCTCTGCCCGGCGAAAGATGCCGTCAAATCGCAGACGAAAATCGCCGCTGAAGCGGAATGGTCCGATCCTGCGCACCTGGTCTTCGAGTTTCTTGACTCGGTCTTCGACTGGTGGGGCTTGCCCCCCTGACGACGTAGGCGCGCTGTTCATACCCGCGGCAGCAAGTTCGGTCGTCGCAGGTGTCGCGAGACTAGTCGGTGAATCGTGCGCAGTTAGCTTCGCGATGACTCGCTGCTGTTCCGCAACCAGCGCCATTAGCTTGTCCAGCTTCTCAGCCTGCTCGCGCAACTGCTCTTCGAGCGTTTCCAATCTATGCGCAACATCACCGCTCGGCTTGTCACCGGCTTTTTCCGCAACTGACGCACCAGCATCTCCAACTGTTCGCGCAACTTCGGTCTGCGCAAAGGTGGAATTCATGAAGGTCAGCAACGCCACGATTGACGCCGCACAAAATATCGCCCGCTTTTTCAGCATGGTGTTTTCTCCAGTTAGTAACGAGGTAGGAAACTTCGGGAATCGCACATTACAGGCTATTCACCGGGAGTTACAACTTTCTTAGGAGGAAGTTAATTCCGCGTTAACTCTCAGCGTCAACACAAGGCGTCGCCCGGGGCAGGAACTGGGACATCAAACAGAGACCGCAGTCCACAAATAGATTTTCTTTTAAGATAGCCTTTGGGTATAGTCGTGGTCTCGAATCTAACTTCTTTTTGTGGCGAATTCTCAGTGTCTCGGTGATCGGTGCCGTTGCGGTCCCCTGATCGAGACGCTGCGGGGAGTGATCGCGAAACGGGCCGACAATAATGAGGAGCGCCAGAGCATGTCGGTATCTTGAGCTGTTTTCAACATTCGCGCTCTTGATTTGTGCCTCGGCAGCGTCTAGCGCCCAGGACCAACAGCAACCGACGTCGACACCTGCGCCCACAGCGGCGCCATCGGTTTCCCTGCCACGGCAGACCACGCAGGCTCTGAATCCCCTGACATTGGACGAAGCATTACGTCTCGCCAATGCGCAGGCGTCCTCCTATCAAACCGCGATCCTGAACGAAAAAATCGCCGCCGAAGATGTGAAGCAGGCGCAGGCGGCATTTCTGCCCAAAGTTAGCGCGCCGCTCGGCTACATCTACACTTCACCGGCGCGTGGGTTGCCGCCGAGCGAGCCGCGCGTCCCCAGCTTCATCGCCAACAATGCGATCAGCGAATACGAAGGATTCCTAAATGTCTCGGGAGATTTCGATGTCGCCGGCCGGCTCCGCGCGACGCTTCAGAAAAACCGCGCGTTGCTCGCGGCCGCGCACGCGGGCACGGAGGTCGCTAAACGTGCGTTGGCCCAGGCGGTAATCGAGGGTTACTACGGTCTGGCCTTCGCGACTGCGGAACGCATGGCGGCGGCGGGAAATCTCGCGGCGGCAGAAGAATTCGAACGCATAACTGCGTTGCTCCTGAGCGGCGGCGAAGTGGCGCCGGTGGATCTCACGCGCGCGCAGTTGCAGACGCTTGCACGGCGCGATGAATTTGAGAAGGCACGGGTCAACGAAGAAGTGGCCGCCGGCGCGCTGCGTGTGCTGGTCGGTTACGATTTCACGCGACCGATCAGCACGGTCGAGCTGGCGCTTGCGCTACCAAGCGACACTGAGTATCAGCAGTTCAAAGTTGAGGACGTTTCGCGCCGGCCCGAGTTCACGCAACTGGAGCAACAGCTTCGTGCCGCGCGCCAGGAGATCAGGATCGCTCGCGCGGATCGCTTGCCCTCATTGTCTTACTCGCTCAACGGTGGGTTCGACACTGATTCGCTCAGGTGGCCGCGACTCAAAGAACACAGTGGTGTCTCAGCGGCGATCAGCCTGAATATTCCGATTTTCGATTGGGGCGCCAGCCGCAGCCGGCAGCGACAAGCACGTCTGCGCGTGCAGGTGGCAGAAAACGAACGGGAAATCGCCGTGCGCGGCTTCACACAGGCGTTTTACGCGGCTCGCGCGCAGGTGGCGAATGCGGCGGCGCGCATCGCGCTGGCGCGCGAAGGCGTGATCAAAGCCCAGGACAACGTGAACGCGTCGATTGCGCGGTATCGCGCCGGTGAAGCTCAAATCATTGAAGTCACCGACGCTCAGACGACTTTGGTGGCCCAACGCAGCGCGCTTTATCAAGCCATATTTGATTATCAGATCGCGCTGGCGAAACTGAAACAGGCGACGGGACAATGACGAAAGGGTTGGTGTCCTAGATTGAAATTCTCGACTCAATCTCTGCGATCTCTGCGCCTACCTCGGCTCTCCTCTGCGGTAAATGTTTTTAGACGTCGGTTAACCGCGGAGAACGCAGAGGTTTTCGCAGAGAGACACAGAGGAAAGTGGAATATGGACACTACCCGAAAAAAGCAATCATGAACGACGAGCCAGGTAAGATTCGCGACACTCCTCAAGTCGAACGTGTTTCGATCGAGGAGGTTCGTGTGCAAGAGTCGCGGCGCGCACGGCAACGCAACGCCCTCGTCATCATTGCCGCAGTCGCATTCATCTTTTTCGCGCTGGCAATTCTCATCGTCTGGCGTTGGAAAAAATCTACTGAGACCGAGTCGGAAGTTACTGATGTCGTCGTCAGCGTCAAAGTGGCCAAGGCTGAAAAAGGAAGTATCGCCGCGCAGGTTGTCGCTGTCGGCACAATTTGGCCGCGTGACAAGGCCGACGTGGCGGCGAAAATCAGCGCGCAGATCAGGAAGATGGCGCTGCTGAAAAATAAAGTCGTGCGCGCCGGTGAAGTAATTGCCGTGCTGGAGTCGCGCGATCTTTTGGCGCAACGCGCCGAAGCCGTCGCCGCGTTGAATCAAGCGCGCGCGGAAGAACGCAGCCTCGTCAGCGGCACGATTCCCAAGACCAACGCCGAAGATCAAAAGGCCCTGCTGGACGCCCGGGCGAAAGTCAACAACACGCGCGCCACTTACGAGCGACGCCGCGTGCTTTATGAACGTGGTGGCATCTCGAAAAAAGATCTGGAAGCGTCGGAGCTTGAACTAACTACGGCGGAAGACGAATTACGTCTCGAGGAGCAGACGGTAGCCCTGCGCGCTCGCTCGCTGAATCCAAACGATCGCGCGCTGGCTGCGGCTAAAGTCAACGAAGCCCAACAACACGTCGCCAACCTCGATGCGCAGTTGAGCTACGCGACAATCCGCGCGCCAATTACCGGCATCGTCACCGATCAGTTTCAGTACGAGGGCGAGTTTGCTGCGTCCGGCGCAAAGCTGGTCACCATCGCCGACATCAGCACAGTCATTGTTAAGGCCCCGTTTTCCGATACGGTCGCTGCGCAATTGAAGGTGGGCGATGCGGCCAGTGTCCTGCCGACCGATACTTCTGCGGAAGAAATGCGCGGCCAGATTAGTTTGTTGAGCCGCTCAGCCGACCCGACCAGTCGCACGGTCGAAGTTTGGGTGACGCTGGCTAACGGCGCCGGCCTGCTGCGGGCCAACGGCGCGGCGCAGGTGACGGTATTCGCTAATTCGAAGAACGACGCGATCATCGTGCCTGCGTCCGCCGTCACTCTCGAAGCGAGCAACGCGAACGAAGGCACGGTGATGGTCGTGGACGCGCAGAACATTGCGCACGAAACCAAAGTCACCATCGGCATTCGCACCGCCGACAAGATCGAGATCGTGGAAGGCTTGCAGGGCGGCGAGACGGTTGTGATCGAAGGCAACTATGCTTTGCCCGATGGAAC
>DATBSG010000301.1:0-6271 GCA_036559945.1 Pyrinomonadaceae bacterium | reverse complement strand
CGGTGGCGGCAAACAGTTGAGCGAATTGGCCAAGAAAATGGGCGTCGAACAGACGATTATCGAAGGCCGCCGCGTCACCGATGACGAAACGCTGGAGATGGCCAAGATGATCTTCGCAGGCAAAATCAATACGGACATCCTCGCGGCGCTTCGTCATCGGGGAATTCACGCGGTGGGCTTGTCCGGCGTTGATGGCAACATCGTGCACGCTGAACGCCGGCCGCCGAGAGAGGTCGTCGATCGAAAGACCGGCGAGAGCACTGAAGTCGATTTCGGTCACGTCGGCGACATCATTGAAATCGATTCAAGCTTACTCACGGTGCTGCTCGACCACGGTTACCTGCCGGTGATTTCTTCGCTGGGCGCGGACGCGGAAGGAAAAGTCTTCAACATCAACGCCGACACGATCGCTTCCGAGATTGCCGTGCAACTGGAAGCGGAAAAGTTGGTATTGCTTTCGGATGTGGATGGGATTTTTCTGCGCGCCGGACAATCAGAGACGAAACTCTCGCGACTCACTGCGGCGGAAGCGAAGGCCTTAATCGACGACGGCAGTGCCACCGGGGGGATGATCCCGAAGCTTCAGAGCATCATCGACATTCTCACCCGCGGCGTGCGAAGTGCGCACATCATCAACGGCAATTCTCGTAACTCGCTTCTGGCGGAAGTCTTCACTGATGAAGGCACGGGGACGATGATCGCGGCGTAAGATTCTGGCACGCTCAGTCAACTCTCTCGAACACCACAATCTTGTTTCGAAAATCGAACGTCATCACGAAGTCCTGAAAGAACGCGTTGCCGATGTTGACCTGGTATCGTTTCTGGTCGTGGCCTGTTTTGGGGAGCCACAAATCCGCTTGAACTCCTTCGGCTGAGAAACGTCCCAGCCGCACTGATTTCAGAATTCCTTTTTTCCCTTTGTATTCACCGCTGTAACCAACCGACCTTTCCTTTTCTTCGTCCGCGGCCTGATCGTCCAACCCGAGCAGGGCCACTGCCTCAGGCGTCAGAGAAAAACTTCCGCTGGAGCCGGTGTCGAGCGTGGCGCGCATTTTTTCATTGTTAATGAAAACGGAATCGACGATGACGTCGCCCTCTTCGCGACGAAAGGACAAGGCAATCGTGTTCACTGTGTTGGGCGCCAACTGAATCCGTGGGTACGGCGACTCTGCAAAGAAACGGAGTTTCGAATTTGAGTAATCGATTTGGATGATGCGGTCCTTCAAGAAGCTAAAACCGAGCACGCCGTGAATCGGCCGTTCGATGCGTTTGGAAATTTTGGAGAGATCAATTGTTGCGGCAGCAACCTGTTTCGCGATGATGCTGCCGAGTTCGACGCTGGGCAATGTCGTGGGGTAGACAGTGTTTGTTTCAGTGCCACTGCCGGTGGCGGGCGCTCCGCTCGAGCCGATTGACAGCCCCAATTTGCGCGCGGTGGCGGCATCGATCGCCGACGGGTCGGTGTCCGTATCGACGAGCATATTGAAGGGCCCTTTGCCGGCGATCTTCACCTGAACGACGATTTGATTATGGACAAATTCGAAGGGAACTTCGATCGGCGCCTTTTGAGTCTGGCCGTTGGCGGTGCACGTGAAGGTAGTTAGAAGTGCGAGCAAAAGAGCAGCTGCCGCGCAGAAATGATTAGCTGACTGATGCATAAATCCTGCTGCCAGAGTTTTCAATCCCGCCTTAACCCCGCTTCACTCCATTTCCGACCTGAGAGCGACGATATCGTACACGGTAGCGCAAGTGCCGCACGAATCTTACCTTCGAGCCGCAGAAAAACGCGACTGACTGCTTCGGAAAACCAGGGCCGGGATATTCCATGCACAGTTGGCCGAATTGTGGCACGGCCATTGCCGTTTCGCTCCGCCGGAGGCAGTCAATGAAAAAGCTATTCGCACTCGTAATCGCCGTCGCAATTCTTGGGGCGGTTTCCGTCCCCAGCTTCGCCCAGGGAAGAAATTGCCGACGTTCTGATTCGCGCACCTATAGCTCGCAGGGGTATTACGACAATCGCGGCTATTACGATAACCGAGGTTACTACGACAATTCGCGCTCCTACGACAACCGCAGCTACTACGATTATGGCTATCGCAATCGAAGCTTCTGGGAAAAGCATCGTGACAAGCTGACGGTAGCGATCGGCACGGGCGCCGGAGCGGTAATTGGCTCGATGATTGGTGGAAGGCGTGGCGCGGCCATCGGAGCGCTGGCGGGCGCGGGCGGTTCGGCGCTGTATACCTACAAGATGCGTAATCGTCGCTACAGATACTAAGCCGACAGAATTTCAAGTTCGGTCGTCGCGAGATGACCGTGGGTTGAGGCCGGGATGTGAAGGGGAGAGCGCATTCCGGCCTCGATTTCTATGGAGCGCAGGCATCCTGCCTGCGGTTCGCCGTAATCCTGACGGCGTTATCGCCCTACGGATAAATCAAGTTGTAGAGCTTCTCCGCCCAGTCCTCATCCAGGTTTTGAAGAATCACGTACTGCTCGATGGCCGCGTCGCGTGCTCCCTGCGCCAGCAGAGTCTTTCCTAAATTGAAATAGGCCTTGCCAAAGTCAGGTTTCAGACGAATCGCCTGCCGAAAACTTTCGACCGCCTCATCGTTCCGACCAGCCGCCATGTACGTTTCGCCGAGACTGTTCTGCACGTTCGCGTCGCTTGGTTTCAGCATCGCGAGTTGCTTGAAAGCTTCAATCGCGTCGGCGTACTTCTTCATTTGCAGATAACGTTGGCCCAGGCGATCGTACGCACTTGCGTAATCGGATCGGAGCCGAATCGCATGTTTGTACGCGGCGACTTCATCATCGAACTGGCCCCAGTCGCGATACGTCAAACCGAGCGCGTAATAAGCATCAGCGGCATTGTAAGGATCGAGTTTTATCGATTGGCGGTAGGCGGCTTCGGCCTCGCGATACTGCTTTAAATAGTAATTCGCCAAACCGATGTTGAAGTAGGACTCAGCCGAGGGGCGAATGCTCACGGCCTTCTTTGAAGCGTCGATCGCTTCGCTGTGGCGACCGAGCTTTTCCTGGCAGAAGCCCATCTGCGCCCAGGCTTCCGCATAAGCATTGTCAGCGTCGGCAGCCTTCTGAAAATAGGGCAGAGCGCCCTGGCAATCGTCTTTCGAAAGAAAGCTGAGGCCGTTGCGGAAGAACTCAACCGCGCGCGCCCGTTTGTTTCGGCTGGTCGCGTTGACCAGTTCGCCGAGCGACATCGCTTGTCCGGTTTGCGTCTGTGCAGAGCGATCAAGTTGCGCGATGCGCTCGGAAGGAATCGCAAAGTTTACGCTTTGGCCGCCGGTGATTTGCAAGGTCGCCACGCCGATTACCTGTCCCTGCATGTTGACGACGGGGCTGCCGCTGGATCCGGGAGAGATTGGTGCTGTGATTTGAATGATGCGGCCGAAGCCGGGAATGTCGCGCACCGCCGAAACGATACCGTTTGTGACGCTGCCTTCCAGGCCGAACGGATTGCCGATCACGACGATGCTTTCGCCTTCCTGTGGCGAAGTGCGATCGAGCGACAGCGGGCGAACCTGATTAGGCGGCGCGTCAACTTTCAAAAGCGCCACGTCGCCTTCGGCGTCGACTGCGAGCACGCTCTTGACCTGATAACTGTTGCCGTAGATCGAGTGAACTTCGGCGCGGTAAGCGCCGTCGATCACGTGACGATTCGTAACGACGCGATCTGTATCGACAAAAAAGCCGCTGCCGCGCGAAAGTTTTTCACCGCGCGCGTCGAAAGTTTCGATCGCGACCGCCGAAGGCTTGATGCGGCGGACAAGCTCGGGAAGTTGGTCCTGGGAAATTGCGCCGCACGGCGCTACGAAAAACGTCAGGAATGCACAGCAAGGGAAAACTAACTTGCGAAAAATGCTTGAGGGACGAACCGCTTCCATTTCGAAGAAAGTATAACCCGCGCTTAAAGGTTTTGCGCGGCGGGAGCGCCGAAGTTGCGGTTCGCTTCGTCGTAAATCGCTTTCGTCATGGCGTGTGAACCGAAAATCATGACGCCGGTTTCTGAACTGAAATAGTGCTTTTGGTCTGCGGTATCGAATCGCAACCATGAAACCATCCCGTTTGGCCACGGACATTTGCCGAGCCAGTTGATACGCGAATTTCCCGGCGCGAATTGCAACGTTACCGGCGCGCCAGACAGCATTTCGCCCATGAAAAGCACGCTGCCCGGTATAACCAGCAGGACGCCCGCGCCATCCCACGGAAAGAACTTCAGAAATGAATCAAACCGTTGCTGTGAAGCGTAACGGACGGGAAACCACGGCTTGCCGCCTAACAGATCAGGTCGCGAGGCGAGGATGCGCTGACGAATCTTTTTGCGCTTGCTGTTTTGATAGAAGACGTAAACCCAGATGGCGATAACGGGAGTGAGGATGAGAACGAGAACAATAATTATGACCACGATGCCGAGTATCGCCTGAATGCTTTCGCTGTTCATGGAATCTTCAGTCCGCGAAGCGGACGAGCGAAAATAGCCCAGCGATTTATCGCTGGGTACGGATGTAAGTTCTTGTTCTCCTAGTCCGCGTAGCGGACGGCAGAAGACTTATTCTCCGTTCGACCTTTTTTCGCCGAGCAACGTTCGCGCGTCGCAAGCTCTGTCGCCCGTTACACGGGCTTTTCCACAAAATCCCTTGCCGTCCCAGCACTAAAGTGCTGGGCTATTCTCCGTCGTCCGCTACGCGGACTCATCAGAAACTGATAAGGCTAACTTCTGAGCCTGGTGGACAACTCCGGCCAGCGTCACGTCTTCGCTCTTCTTCGCTCGCCGATCGAAAAGTTCGACCATGCCGTCGGCAATCTTCTTTCCGATCGTGATGCGACACGGAATGCCAATCAGATCGGCATCTTTGAATTTTACGCCGGCGCGTTCATCCCGATCATCCAGCAATACTTCCAAACCCGCCGCTTGCAAGTCGGCGTAGAGTTTCTCGCCGGCTTCGCGAAGCTTGTCGTCTTTCATGTTCGTGACTGTGACGATCACATCGAACGGTGTGATGGATTTCGGCCATATGATTCCGTCAGCGTCGTGATTTTGCTCGATGGCCGCCGTGAGAATGCGCTCGACGCCAATGCCGTAACTGCCCATGACAATCGGCACTTCTTTGCCGTCTGCGGTCAGCACCCTCGCGCCCATCGATTCTGAATACTTCGTGCCAAGTTTGAAGATGTGACCAATCTCCATCGCCTTGAAGACTTCGAGCTTGCCCACATCGCAGCGCGGACAAGCTTCGCCCGAACTAACCGCACGCAGGTCCGCCCATTGGTCTATTTCGATGTCACGTTCGATGTCGACGCCCCGGACGTGATGTTCGTCTTTGTTGGCGCCGGTGGTCAGGTTGCGGCGGCCCTGTAGACCAATGTCAGCGATGATTCGAAGGCTCTGTTTCGCTAAACGCGCAATGTCTTTCGCGCGCACTCCGCCGAGGCTCCCGGCGCTGGCGCCGAGCAATTCGCGAATCTCTTCGGCGTGCGCCGGGCGCACGGCAGTCGAGCCCAGCGCGTCGGCGAATTTCACTTCGTGCAGTTGATGGTCCCCGCGTATAAGCGCCAGGATCGGACGTGACTCACCATCGATTGTCGCAAAATAAACCAAAGACTTGATTTGGTGATCAGCCGCCGCGCCGCCCGGAAAAGTCGTTAGGTCTTCAATCGTCCGTACACCCGGCGTCGGAAATTCTTCCGGCGCTGCAGGCCCGGCTTCATCTTGAATCTGTGGCAGACGCGACGTCGCCTTCTCGAGATTCGCCGCGTAGCCGCAATTCGCACAGCTCGCGATCAAATCTTCGCCCGCATCTGTTCTGGCCACGAACTCGTTCGATTCCGAGCCGCCCATCGATCCGGATGAAGCTTCGACGATCGAAAACTGAATCCCGCAGCGCGTGAAGATCTTTTTGTAGGCTTCGCGCTGATCGATGAACGATTTATCGAGACCTTTCCAATCAACGTCGAACGTGTAGGCATCCTTCATGATGAAGGTGCGCAGGCGCATCAAGCCGGACTTTGGCCGCGGCTCGTCACGAAACTTGATCTGAATCTGATACCAAACTTGCGGCAGTTGCTTGTAAGATCGAATTTCATTGCGCGCGATCGAAGTGAACACTTCTTCATGAGTCATGCCGAGGCACATGTCTGCGCCTTTGCGATCCTTCAAACGAAACATAATGTCGTCGATCGCGCTCCAACGTCCCGACTCCTGCCAGACTTCCGCCGGATGCAGCGCCGGCAGATAGAATTCCTGGCCGCC
>DATBSG010000300.1:0-8455 GCA_036559945.1 Pyrinomonadaceae bacterium | reverse complement strand
GGCGTTGATGCTCACCACGTGTTCCTTTCCATTCTTTGGATCGAGTTCGTGAACGTAGCCGGCCTGCTCGAACACGACGGCGCCTGCGCCTGAATCCATCGTCTTCACATCGAAATCAGTGAACTTCGTCACCTGCGCGAGCTTTTTGCTGCCGGTGTCGAACGACCAAACATTCGCCACGCCATCGCGATCAGAAATGAAATAAACCGTGTCGCCGACCCAGACCGGATCCATGTCTTTCGAATCAGTCCAGGGCGGCGAAACGAGATCGTAAGTCTTCAAATCGACGATCCAGATCGGGCGGTTCTGTCCCCCGCGATAGTTGCGGCGCTCTTCGTCCCACGAATTGTTCATGCGATACGCGATGCGCGATCCGTCCGCGGAAATCTTTCCCTGGTAGCCGCGCGGCAGAGGCATCGGTGCTTCAACGCCACCTTCGAGCGGCACTGTCCAAAAGCGCGGCGCCCCGCTCGGCGACCAGGTGGCGCGCGTGGTCGAGAACATGATCGAGCGGCCGTCTGCCGTCCAGCCCTGCACCGTGTCCGCGCCCGGATGCCACGTCAGACGCTTCGGCTCGCCGCCCTCCGCCGCGACCACGTAGACATCGAGGTTGCCGGCGTACTCGCCACTGAACGCGATCCATTTTCCGTCGGGGGAAAAATGCGGATTCGAAGTCTGGCCCTGGAAACTCGTGATGCGCCGCGCCATACCGCCCGACCTCGGCACGGCCCAAATGTTTTGCGCGTAAGCGAAAGCGATTTGCGTCGCGCTCACTGTGGGCGTGCGCAAAAGCCGCGTGCCACCCGCTTGCGCGTGCGCTGTTGAATGATTGAACCTAAGAACCAAAAATGTGATGGCAACGACGGCGATTAGAATGACAGGAACTCGACGAGCGAACTTCGCCCCGGTGCTTTGATTTGGCATCGATTGTCCTCCGAAAGAAACAGCAAGGTTTGCGGGAGCATCTTTTAGCATGAAGCGCGCGACAGAGCAAAGAAAAATCGGCCAGGGGTGAACGCAGATTCGACAGATAGGAAAGATAATTATCTGTTTCAATCCGTGTTCATCTGTGGCTTATTAATTTGGCAACTGCACCATCACCGCGACTGAATCAACCTCGCTGACGACGCACGATGTGTGACCTTTGCCGATTGTGTCCTCGACCAGCAGCACGCTGCCCGATCCAAAACGCCGCGTTTCGCCATCGCTCGCCGTCACTTCCCATTCGCCGGTCAAGACGACGAACAGGTTACGTGCGGAAGAAGGATGCCAGTCACTTGACCATCCGGCAGGCGCTTCCATGAAACCAATTTGGCTCGCGCTCGTAAAGGCAGAAAGATTCAGCGGCGGCGCCGGCGGCGCATAATCACTCGATGTGAATTCAATCTCAACATCGCGAAAGTGCGATTCACCTGATTCGTCTGAAAAGAGTTGGGTGTAAGTGGTCATGATCGATATGCGGAAACCCGACCGTAAGGGAGGGTGCAATCTTTATTGAGCACCGCTCGACGCGCGGCGGTGACGTACCCTCCCTCACGGTCGGATTTCTGCCAAGCTCGCTGTATAATCCAACGCCGTTCCAAATTCAACTTAATTATCGGGGAGACTTTCCATGCCGCATCCTGCTCAAGTTGATGTAAACGCCGGCGACAATCTGTTGCTCGTCGGCACCATGAAGGGCGCATTCATATTTCGTTCCGATGCCAAACGCAGGAACTGGGAAGAAGCCGGGCCATACTTTCCCGGGCGTAGCATCTACGCGCTGGCTTACGACGGACGCAATGACCGGCAAAGGTTGTGGGCCGCCGTGAACAGCCCTTATTGGGGATCGTTTCTCAGTTCATCGAGTGACTTTGGGAAGACGTGGAGCGATCCGGAAACCTACAACATCAAGTTTCCCGAAGGCTCAGACGTTTCGCTCAAACAGATTTGGCAGATCGCGCCGGATCCGCATGACAAAGATACGCTTTATTGCGGAGTCGAGCCGGCGGCGCTGTTCAAATCAGCCGATGGCGGTGAGACTTGGGAGTTGAATCGCGGCTTGTTCGATCATCCGCATCGACCGCAGTGGCAGCCGGGCGGCGGCGGACTTTGCCTGCATACGATTCTTCCTGATCCCACGGATGCCAAGCGAATTTGGGTAGCCATCTCGACCGGTGGTGTCTATCGCAGCGAAGACGGCGGCGAAAGTTGGGAACCGCGCAACAAAGGAATTTGCGCGCGATTCCTGCCGCCTGATCAGCAATATCCGGAATGGGGCCAGTGCGTGCACAAAGTCGTGAGCCATCCATCCGTACCTGACCGAATGTTCTTGCAGCATCACTGGGGCGTCTATCGCAGCGATGACGCCGGCGATTCATGGAACGATATCGGCAAGGGCTTGCCGTCGGATTTTGGCTTTGCGATGGAGATCGATCCGCACGACGCGAACACAGTTTTCATCATTCCGATCGAGTCGGATGAATTTCGCTGCACGCCCGATGGAAAGCTGCGCGTCTATCGCACGAAGAACGGCGGCGAATCATGGGAACCACTGACGAATGGTCTGCCGCAAGAAGACGCGCTCGAAACAATCCTGCGCGACAACATGCAGGCGGACGCGAACAAGCCGACGGGACTCTACTTTGGCACGCGCAGTGGGAAAGTGTTTGGATCGAGCGATAGCGGCGATTCATGGAATTTGATCAAGGATGGGCTGCCGCCGATCACCTGCGTGAAGACAGCAACGATCGGTTGAGTACGCGGCGCCGATGCCACTTCTAATTCACACCGCGGCTTTAGCCCGGTGCAAGCCTTCGCCGGAAGCTTTCGGAAACCGTTTGAAACGGTTTCCGCGGCCGCCACGTTTCTTCCTCCGACGGGCTAAAGCCATGTCGTGAATGACATAAAGAATTGCACGAGTGGAAAGTACCGACCGGTGTGATTCCGTAGTTGGAGCGCCGACATCTTGTCGGCGGTCCGCGAGCATCCTGCTCGCATTTTGTCGAACTACCGGCAAGATGCCGGTGGACCGCACGCAGGATGCGTGCGCTCCTTAGCGACTATACGTTCCCATCAACTGTCCCTGCGCAACCACGTGACCTTGCATCGCTTTCTCCAAATCAGCTTTCGTCGCACCCGCTTTCAAAGGAAGTTCCGCATCGAGCGCATAGATTTTGAAGAAGTAGCGATGCGTTCCTGACGGTGGACACGGGCCGCCGTAACCAATCTTTCCGAAATCATTTTTGCCCTGAAATCCGCCGGCCTTCATCGTTTCTGTCGCTGGAACGTTCTCGACAAGGCCAATGTTTTCCACCGGCAAGTTGTAAAGCACCCAATGGACCCAGGTTCCCGCGGGCGCGTCCGGATCGTCAGCAATCAAAGCGATCGTCTTTGCCGTTTTCGGCGCGCCGCTCCATTCCAGCGGCGGCGAAATGTTCACGCCGTCGCACGTGTATTGGCGCGGAATGGCTTCGCCCTCTTTGAATGCGCTGCTCGTCAGTTTGATTTCCATTTTTTGCTCCTGTGTCGGACTTGTGAACGGCGCCTGAGCAATCGGCGGCGGCCGATTAGTGCAAGCGAAGAAAGCCAGCACCACGAGCGCTGAAACAGCTTCAACTTTTCGCATAGTTTCCCTCCGGCGCCGGGATTATTTTTCGTCCGTGTACTTCGAAAGCATCGCACCCATCTCGGCGCGCGGCATCGCGAACCTCACGCTGACTTCTTTCTCTTTCGAGCTGACCTGCGTGTGATTGTAGTAGACCTCTTCGTCTTTGCCGTGCTTGACAATGCGGCCCAGCACAATCATGCCGCCGAAAGTTCGCTCAAGCTGCCGCGCGCGATCTTCTGAATCGACTTCGGTCGCGGCGACGACTTCTACATTGTCATTGTCCAGCTTCACGGTGACCTTCAAGTGTTTCGTCCCTTCGAGAAAATCCAGAACGCCGCTGTCGCTCAGTGCGGCCACAAAGTCGAGCGCGACTGACTCCAGAGTTTTGTCGCCACGCTTGTCAGTGACTTTGGCATTCGTTAGCTTGCCCTGTTCGTCGCGATCCGCCTCGACCGTCAGCTCGATTTGACCATCGAGGTTTAGCTTCTTTTGGTCCTTAAGTTTTTTCGCGGCCGCCAACAGATCCTTGAACGGCCGGGTGTTGATTTCCTTCGGGCGCTTCACGCCATTCTCGGCGGCCATCTTATCGAGTTCCTCTTCAGCTTTCTGGCGCGCCGCTTCTTCTTCCGCGTTCGGTGTCGGCGTTGGCGTCGCCTTCGCGGCAACAGCAGAGGAACTTGGCGACGGTTTAGGCGCCAGCGGATCGAGTTGCGCCGGCGGAACGGGGGCCGGCGTAAACGGAGCCGCGGCCGCAAGCGGTGGAGGTGTCGGCGTAGGCGTAGGCAGAGGCATCTGGTTCATCGCGAAGTAGCCTTCGGGGTAATGGAATTTTTCGGTCGTGATTTCGGTGATGTCGCCTTCGTTTTCGATATGCGTCTTGTTGTAAGGCCGATCGACTATGCTGCCGCCTGAAAAAAACATTGCGATGCTCAGAGCGTCGCGCACCGGCGGGACCAACGCGATGGCGAGAATCAACAAGGCATGAAATACGATTGAGCCGCCGAGCAGCTTGGACACTTTTGGCCAGAAGGGATCGGCGTTGACTTCGAAATTCTCGAAAAGGCCGCTTGTATCTCTGAAATTGAACATAACCTCGCGCACTGGACTATTAGACGCCGCGTCTCACAAACGCGTTGCGAATCTCGCGATTATCAGCACGTTTCAATAGTAAGATGCGCGTATCGCGCCTGCAACTGAATCCAAACGTCTGCGTCGTAGTGACGCCAAAGACGGGTACCTCACCTCCCGAATAGTTCCGTGACACACGGTGGACTACAATCAGTTTATGCGCCGATCGCGCGAAAATCATCGCGAGAGAAAGCCTTTTCGCAAACGCCGTCGTCACGACGGACAGGCGCGGCCTGACAAGAATCGACCACAGGAGCAGCCGGCTCGCGTTGCTTCGACCGGCAGCTACGGCCGCGAATTACGCGACTTGCTTAGCGGCATCGGCGCCCCAAAGCCCGCGTCCTTCAGACCCGATCCGTTTCAACTCGAGGCTCTGGCCGCGTTGGAATTCGAAGATGTGCTGGTGACCGCGCCGACTGGCAGCGGCAAAACCTGGATCGCGCGCGAAGAGATTCGCCGGTTGCTCGCGGCGGGAAAGCGCACGTGGTACACGACGCCTTTGAAGGCTTTGACGAATTCAAAGTATCAGGAGTTCGGCGACGAGTTTGGCGTGGAGCACGTCGGGATTCTCACTGGCGATCGCAAAGAGAATTCCGATGCGCCGCTAATCGTGGGCACGACGGAAATCTACCGCAATCAGTTGTTCGACGCGTTGCGTGGAGGTGAAGACGTGCGCGTCGATCTGGTGATTTTCGACGAAGCACACTATCTCGGCGATGAGGATCGCGGCCACGTGTGGGAAGAAGCGATCATCCTGACGCCGCCGCGCATTCGCATGCTTTTGCTGTCGGCGACAATCGGCAACGCTGATGAGTTGGCGAAATGGATCGAGGAGTTGCGCGGCGTTCGTTGCGGTGTCGTGACGCGTCCCGGCGCGCGACCAGTGCCGCTGCGCTCGGCGTTTCTGATGCCGGACAAACGTCTGGTGCCGTTGCTCGGCGAGAACGGAAAATTGAATCGCGAGATCGCCGGAATGATTGAGCAGCAAGATGAATCGCGCCGATCGCGACGAGATTCTTATCGACGACGGTGAGACGGAGCGCCGACATCCTTGTCGGCGGTTCGCGAGCATCTTGCTCGCATCTTCCGTCTGGACACGCACCGGCAGGATGCCGGTGAACCGCAGGCAAGCCTGCGCTCCAAAGATGAAGTTACGCATGCCGGAAATGCCGCCCGCGAATCTGCTGGCGGCGCTTGGCTCGTACAATTTGCTGCCGGCGATTGTGTTTCTGCCAACGCGCCGGCGCTGCGATGAAGCTGCATCCGAAGCGGCTTTGAGCCGGCGGGGTTCAAACGACGACCGCCGCGAAGCGCGACGCGATTTCATGCGCAGCCTCGTTGAGCAGCACCCGGAAATCCGTGATCACCGCCACTGGGACACGATCGTGCGCGGCGGCGTCGCTTCGCACCACGCGGGGCACATGCCTGCATGGAAACTGGTCATCGAAAAGATGATGAGCGCTGGTTTGCTCGACGCAATTTTTGCGACGGCAACCGTCGCTGCCGGCGTCGATTTTCCCGCGCGCAGTGTCGTGATCACGGTTGCGGATCGTCGCAGCAATCGCGGCTGGGAATCTTTGACTGCGTCTGAGTTGCAGCAGATGACCGGCCGCGCCGGTCGTCGCGGCAAGGACAAAGTCGGATTTGTGATCGCCGCGCCGGGGCTGCATCAAAACCCGCAACGGATTGCTGAGTTATTGAACGCGCCGCCTGACGATCTCGAAAGCCAGTTTCGCGCGACATACACTTCGCTGCTCAACCTGCTGGATGCTTTCGGAGTTTTCGCGCAGGTGCGCGACATCGGGGAGCGAAGTTTCGCTTTTCGCAACGTGCTGCCGCGCATTCATCACCTGGAAAAGCAGCGCGCGCAAAGCGTGGACCGAATTCGCGAGCGGCTCCATCGTGCGGGTATTGACTTGCCGGTCGAATCAGTTCTGGCGCTCGAGCGACTTGCCAGTGCGCGGTCGCGCTTGATGGAAGGCACGCCCCAAACACGGCGCGAAATGCGGCAACAATGGTTGAACAAGGTCGTGCAACCCGGGCGTGTCGTCGCTATCGGCCGCAGCGGCAAGCGTCTCGCCTTGGTCGTTGCGCGCACGCTCGACGGGGTAACTGCGCTGCGGGAAGACGGCCGCCACGCTTCATTTCCGCTGCAACGTGTCGGCCGTGTGTTCGGGCCAAAGTTTTCCACGCGGCCCGAAAAAGCGGAAGAGGCGTTCGATGAGATTCATGATCGCGGGGATCGACTCACCCTGCCTGAGCCCCGTCTGCGTGATGCACAAGCAGGCGAAGAAGACTCCATTAGGATGATCAATGATGCCATTGACGCGTTGGCGCCATCGGGCCTGAGCGGGACCGAACGTGATGGCGTCGTGCGGGCGCTGTGGTCGCTTCAATCGGAAGCCGCGGCAATTGAAAAGGCGAATCGCGAGATCGGGCGGCTGCGCAGTGAGATTTGGGAGCCGTTCGAATGCTGCGCACGCGTGCTGGATCATTTTGGCTATCTCGACTTCGCGAACGAGAAAGTGACTGAGCGGGGCAAATGGCTCGCTGATTTGCGGGTCGATCGGCCGTTGTTGATTGGCGAGGCTTTACAAAGAAACCTGTTCGCATCGTTGGACACGACGCGCGCCGCGGCGTTAATCGCGGCGCTCGCTGCCGACGAGGATCGCGATTACGGAGAGCTTGAACTGGACGACGCGATCGTAAGCTTGCTCGTCCAGTTCGAAGAAATCTCGTTCGAAGTTTCGACTGAAGAATGGAAGCAAGGCATCGAAGCCGTTCCTGAAATCAACTTTTCAGCTGCTGCCGCAGCTGCGCATTGGGCCGGCGGCATCGATTGGCCGGAACTGGTCCGCGAAACGCGGGCGGAGGAGGGCGATCTGGTGCGGCTGCTGTCACGAACCGGCGAAGCCTTGCTGCAAATCGCCGGCTTGCGCGGAACGCATGTTCAAGCTGCCGATTTGGCGGCAAGAACAGCGGAAATCATTCTCCGCGAGCCGATACGATAAGGCGCGCCATCAGGGCGACCAAAAGGTCTGTGTTAGAATCAAAGCCAGAAATGGAAGTCTTATTAGCTAACGAATACGGATTTTGTTTCGGCGTCGAGCGCGCCGTCGAGATGGTTGAAGACGCGCTGGGAGTCGGCGCGCCGGTGCGCACGCTTGGCCCGCTAATTCACAACACGCAGGAGATGCAGCGCCTGGAATGCGAAGGCGTTTCAACCGTTCAAGATCCGGCGGAAGTTTCCAAAGACGAGATCGCGGTCATACGCGCACACGGCGTCACGCCGCAGGTGCAAGCTGAACTGGAAAGACGCGCCGCGCAAGTTGTTGATGCGACTTGCCCATTCGTAACTCGAGTACAGCGCCTCGCTGAGCGCGCCGCAAAGGATGGCCGGCACGTTATTGTCGCCGGGAATCCAGATCACCCGGAGATGATTGGCGTAGTCGGTTACGCTCCAGACAACACTTACGTGGTTCGCGATGCTGATGAAGTGGCCACGTTGCCGCCCTTGCACGCGCCACTTGTGGTGTCGCAAACGACGCTCAAGTTGAAGACGTTTCTCGAAGTCGCCGAAGCCGTGAAGGCCAAGGCTGACGCCGAACCACAGATCGTCAATACGATCTGTTCGGCCACGCGCGATCGCCAGGACGCCGCGCGCGCGCTCGCCGGTCTGGTCGATGTTTTCTACATCATCGGCGGCAAGCACTCTTCAAACAGTATCAAGCTGCTCGC
>DATBSG010000299.1:0-7397 GCA_036559945.1 Pyrinomonadaceae bacterium | reverse complement strand
GCTGCGAGCGCAGGTTCGCGAATGTTGGTGATGTTCGGCGTCATCTTGGCCCAGACGGGAATCTTGGCGACCTCGGTGACCCAACTTGTGACTTCTTCAGTCAAATCAGGATGTTCGCCCATTTCCGATCCCATCTTGCGTTCAGTCATGCCGTGCGGACACGAAAAGTTCAGCTCAAATCCGTCAACGCCGGTGTCCTGCACCACCTTCGTAAGCTCCTGCCAACGCTCTTTGCTGTACTCCTCCATGATCGAGGCGATCAGAACGTTGTTTGGATAATCCTTTTTCACCTGGCGGAACTCTTCCAGCCAAACTTCAATGGGCCGATCGGAAATCAGCTCGATGTTTTCAAAGCCGATGACTTCGCCATTGTTGCGCGAACGCAGCTTGCCGTAACGCGGCACGACGTTGACGACTTTGCTCGATTCCAGGCTGACAGTCTTCGCCACCGCGCCGCCCCAACCGGCGTCATAGGCTTTCGCCAGCACGCGAGCATTCGTTCCCGGCGGCCCAGAGCCAAGCACGAAAGGATTGGGAAATTTGATTCCGTTGACGGTGATTGATAAATCCATGATGACTCCTAAAATGTTCGACAAGATTCAGCTTGTCGTTGAGCTTGCCGAGATCGTTACGAGAGAACTCGACAAACTGAAGTTTGTCGGACATCACAACTCCGCATCCGCTTCGATTTCGATCAGCATTCGTGAATCGATCAGTCGGCTAACTTCGACCATTGTGGTTGCCGGCATGATGTCACGAAAGAACTCGCCATGCGCGCGGCCGTATTCTTCCCAACGCGAGATGTCCGTCACAAACATGCGCGTCCGCACGACATGTTCAAGTTCAGCACCCAGTCGCTGCAAAGCTTTCTCGATGTTTCTGATACATTGCCTTGCTTGTTCGTAACCGTCATTGCCTCCGACGACGATCTCACCGTCGTCGCTTAGTGCTGTCGTGCCGGTTACATAGATTCGATTGCCGACCTTCACCGCGCGCGAGTAACCGACAATCGGTTCCCACTTAGCGCCGGAAGAGATTCGTTCGCGGTGGGTCATGCTTTGCGTTGCTTTGCGTCTTAGCGCCTTTGCGTGATCTGTTTTCCCAGGTTGCAACCTCACGCAAAGCCGCAAAGGCGCAAAGCTCCGCAAAGGTTCAATCCGCCACGAGCTCGCCGTAACTATCCGGCCGGCGATCACGAAAGAATTGCCACGTGTTGCGCACTTCGCGAATCATGTCGAGATCCAAATCCGCGACCACGAGCGCATCCTGATCGCGCGGCGCTTGCGCAATGATTTGCCCGCGCGGATCGCAAAAGTAACTCTGTCCATAAAACTCGCCGATGTCCCAAGGCTGTTCGTGACCTACACGATTGATTGCGCCGACGAAGTAGCCGTTTGCGACTGCGTGCGCGGGCTGTTCCAACTTCCAAAGGTACTCAGACAATCCCGCAACTGTGGCTGACGGATTGAAGACGATCTCCGCGCCGTTCAAGCCGAGAGCGCGCGCGCCTTCAGGAAAATGCCGGTCGTAGCAAATGTAGACGCCGATGCGCGCGTAAGCCGTATCAAATGCGGGATAGCCGAGGTTGCCCGGACGAAAATAGAATTTCTCCCAAAAGCCTGGATTCACGTGCGGAATGTGGTTCTTGCGATACTTGCCGAGATAGGTTCCATCGGCATCGATGACTGCGGCCGTGTTGTAGTAAATTCCGGTGATCTCTTCTTCGTAAATCGGCACGATGATCACCATGTTGTGTTTCTTCGCCTGTTCCTGCATCAACTTCGTGGTGGGGCCTTCGGGAATCTTCTCGACCGCGTCGTACCAGCGCACTTGCTGCTCGGCGCAGAAGTATGGCGTGGTGAAAACTTCCTGCATGCAAAGAATCTGCACACCTTGTTTGGCCGCATCTTCGATCATCGCGAGATGCTTCTCGATGTTACGACGCTTGATATCTTCGATTGGCCCATCGGTGGGGCCGGCATTCTTAGCTTGAATCAATCCGCATTTAACTATTCGTGACATATTTGCTCCCGGTTCCAGCTTTCAAGTTTAAGGTTTCAAGTTGCCGCTTCCGCAACCGCTGGCGTTTTCGGAGCAGACATCTTCATCAAGAGGAGGTAGGCGCTCGCCGAAACACCAAATCCTACAAACCAGGCATAATCGTACAACGGCCTCAGCGCCCGGATGAAGACGCCAATCCACGCGAAGAAGCAGCCAAGCAGAGTAGCAACGACGGCCCGCCAATTCCAGCCACCGTTGTACGTATAAGCTCCGCTGGTGCGATACAAGTCTCCCAGCACCAGCCTCTTTTTCCGGACCATCCAGTAGTCCACGATTAGCACCCCGGCAATCGCACCCATTCCGCCTGAATATCCGACCAGCCAACCGTTGATGTAGCGGTCCGGATTCTTGAGCAGACGCCACGGCTGCATCAGAATTCCAATGATACCTGTGATCAGTCCGCCCAGACCAAACGAGATCCATCGCGGAAATGCATTAGCAAAATCGTTCGCCGGAGAAACGACGTTTGCTGCGATGTTCACCGCCACCGTAGCCACGACCACAGTAAACATGGAAATCGCGACGATCCAGAATTGCGGGAAGTGGCTAACCAACTTCATTGGATCCCACAACCCGTCGATTTGTTCTTGAGGCAAGTCATGATAAATAACCATCGCCGCGGATGTGATCATCACACTCATCGCTGCAAATATTGTCATCGTTGTCGGCAGCGCCACCACTTGTCCGACAGCTTGCTCCTTCTGACTGTGCCCGAAGCGCGTGAAGTCAGGCATGTTCAGCGACAATGTTGCCCAAAAACCAATCATCGCCGTTAATTTCAAGAAGAACACCGGTCGAAACTGAGCCCAACTGTGGAATTGTCCCGGCTCGCGCAGAAGAAACCCCAGTCCGTGCGCTTTCCAAATTGCCCAGGCAAGAAGAAGCGCCGTCATCACGAGCACGAACGGCGCGGCCCAGTTCTCGACCTTCCGCAGCAGATCCATGCCGCGGTAGATGATGTAGATGTTCATGCTCCAAAACAGCAGGAACGAGATCCACTCAGTCGTCATGTGGCCGCCGATTGGACCGCCTAGCAGGCCGTTCCAGTTCGGAATGATCGCTGCGAACAAGGTGTTCAGGGCTTCGCCACCGATCCACGCCTGAATGCCGAACCAGCCGCAAGCGACAATCGCGCGCATCAGCGCCGGCAGATTAGATCCATATGTTCCATAAGAAGCGCGGGCGAAAACGGGGAAGGGAATTCCGTACTTCGTCCCCGGATGCGAATTAAGCAGAATCGGGACTAAGACGATCGTGTTGCCGAGAAGGATCGTGATCAGCGCCTGCCACCAGTTCATGCCGGCGCTGATCAATCCGGACGACAACATGTAAGTGGGAATGCAGTGCGCCATGCTGATCCAAAGCGCGGCGTAGTTGTACGTCGTCCAGTTACGGTCCGAAACTTTTACTGGTGCGAGGTCGCGATTGAACAACGGGCTCGCGATAATTTCTGCGAACGCTTCGGGCTTCAGCTCGACACGGCCGTCGGGGTATTGAATTGTTTCGCTATTCGCTGCCACGTTTTACATCAACCTGAAACGAACGGTGACTTGCGCAGTGATTGAAATAGTGCCTGGGGCCGTAGCACTCTCAGTGTCGGCCGATTCCCCGGTCGTGGTGGTCGCATTCTGCGCGTAGTTGCTGCGGCCATAATCGATGCCCGAATTTTCGGTGATCGAATACGCCGGTCCGATCGATTGGCCGATTTCCCCGGCCAGCAAGGTGGCCTTTTCTTTCGCGGCGCGGATCGCCATGCGACGCGCTTCATCGCGATGTTTGCGTACCTGCGAGTCCAGGAATTGCAGATTGCTCAAACGCGTGATGCCTGCCTTAAGAACGTCAGCCAACAATTCGTCGAAACGTGAAATGTCGCGCAACCTAATTGCGACCGTCTTTGAAACTTCATATCCAATCAGCATGCGCTTCACTTTGTTTCGCTCATCGTACGGCATGTCGTCGGTGTTGTATTTCGGCTGGACGCTGATTTGGCTGGTCTGCACATCTTCTGGTTTGACATTGTTCTTGCGTGCGATTGCGAGAATCTGCTTCACGCTATCGTCGGTCTTCTTGTTTGCGACCAGCATGTCCCTGTCCACATTCTCGACCGCGAGCGTGAACAGAACTTCATCCGGCGGCACGCGGACTTCAGCCTGACCGGTGACGGTAATCAACGGCGGTTCGATGTTGTTCTGCGCGAAGGTGGCAGGTGCGAAAAGGAACACGGAGCTGAATACGAAAAGAAGTTTCCGCATAATCTAAACCTTTCTGCTGGCTATCGGCGTTGAGCGTCGTCAATAAACTTGCCGATGTCCGCACGCATGCGCGCCAGTGACTTCTCATCGATGTACATCATGTGACCGGCTTCGTAATGTCCGGTCGAGATGTTTCGTAACAACGACGGATCGAGGCTGATGTGATGCAGCGTGTAATCGGCGGCGTAATACGGCGTGGCCATGTCGTAGTAGCCCATCGCCACGAATACTTTCAGGTAAGGATTCTTCGCCAGCGCATTCCGCAGCGCAATGCTCGTATCGACGTAATTATTGTTGGTGCCCCAGTTCCAGGGGCTCCAAATTCCGCCGCCGAGAATGTAGTACTCGAGATCGCTTTTGTAATTCAGTTCGGCGCGAACGTATTTATTGAAGGTGGAAGTGTACGGCGGCCGAATCGCTGCTTCGCTCGGGTCGTAATCGGGGCTATCGCTGGCAATGTTCGTATCGTAACCCTTGAAACGCGCGTCGAGTCGCCCAATCGATCTTCTTTCCGAACGCAGCAATTCTTTGCGATACAGGTTCAAAGACACGCGCAGATTCGCATTGTCGAGGAACTGCGGCGACAGGCCGGTTAGCCGCGAGAGCTTCGCGATCGTGTCCTGACGTTCCGAAGCGTTCAGCTTGTCACCTTTCTCGAGCGCAAGCGTGTATTCATTGCTGGCCCAGGATTCGGCTTCGGCCGCGACTTCAGCGACAGACTTCGATTGCAGGTCGGGTGGCAACTTTCGGTGATACCAGGCCGTCGCCGCATACGACGGAAGAAACAGAACGTAAGGAATGTCGTTTCCAGGCGCGAAGTTCGTCGTCTCGAAGTTCATGATCGTCGAGATCAACATAATGCCGTTGAAGGCAATGCCGCGATCGATCAAGTATCCGGATAAAGCGGACGCGCGCGTCGTCCCGTAACTTTCGCCTGCGAGAAACAATGGCGACGTCCAGCGTTCGTAGCGTGTCAGGTACAGCCGGATGAATTCACCGACTGATTCAATGTCGCCTTGCAAACCGAAGAATTTTGACGCGAGGTCAGGACGCACGGCGCGGCTGTAACCCGTGCCAACCGGATCGATGAATACGAGATCTGACTGCGTCAGCCAAGTGTACTCGTTGTCGACCAATTCGTATGGCGGAGCCGGCATTGTTCCGTCTGCGTTCATCCGTACTCGCTTGGGGCCGATCGCGCCCAGATGCAACCAAACAGACGCCGAGCCTGGGCCGCCGTTGAACGAAAACGTGAGCGGCCGCCGCGCGCTATTGCCGCCGTCGTCCAGCGTGTACGCCATAAAAAACATGCGCGCTTCGGTTTCGCCGTCGCGGTTCTTGATTGGCATCATGCCCGTCGTCGCCGTGTAACGAAGCAGTCTGCCGCCGGCACGGATTTCGTGTTTGGTGACAACCGGTGGCTCTTCCGGCGACGGCGAAGGACGTTCCTGTGGCCCACGCTGTGGAGAGCTCTGAGCGGCGGGCGATGCCGACGGCGATGAAGTTGGCGACGCGGTGGGTTGTTGCGCCGGTGGCCGGCGTCCCTGGCCGTCAGGTTCCTGTCCGAGAAACAAAAGCGCAAAACAGGTCAGAACGACTGCAAGCATCGGAGATTAACCTCTGCAAGACTGATTTGAAGGCAACAGCAAGGCGGTCATAGTAAGGGAAACACGCGTGAGGCGACAAGTGTTTTGGGTACGCAAGCTTCCAGCTTGCTGCCTGGGTCATCGAATCTCTGCAAGCTGGAAGCTTGCGTACCCAGATATCTTTACGGTGGCGACTCAAACTTTGGCTTGCCACTGCGAATCTTTCGATAGGTTCCGGTCGCGTACACGTTATGTCCGAATCCGCAATCTGCGTCGGAACCTTCCTGGGTGACCTTCATCTTTCCGTTACGCAGGAACACCATGTTTATCTTGCACGGCCCGAATTCGGGCAAATCGAGAGTGGCGACGTTGCCATCAATTGTCGCTTCACCACTGGCGTAGCCCGTGTTCACGCTCTTCGCCATCGTGAGATACGCACCGTCGAATTGGACCCTCAATTTGTTATGGCCCAGCGCCAGGATTCGGAACTCGCTTCGATCAAAGCGATAGACGCCGTTAACCTGCGCGGCAGTCACGACCGTATGTTTAGCCGGCTTTGGCGGCGTGCGGTCTTGCGCGTGTACCGATAGACCCGAGTTCGCGATGCACGCGATGATGAAGAGACTTCTTATCATTTCAATTCCATTTCAGTAAGGTTTCGCTGTTCGACAGTTTGCTCTTCTCGATTTAGCTTGTCCGGCGCAAGTTCAATGAATCAGAAACAGTCTGTCTGTTCATTGGCTCCGCATTGGAACATGTACGGAAATCGCTGACGAGTCAGATCTTCGGTCGCATCCCACACACGCGTCTGGTTGTACTTCTCAAACGTCCAGCCCAACTGCCGCTTGCCCTTCCAGGTAATCTGAAGCGCCGCATCTTCGCCGTCACCGCACAGATGGCGGGCCTCGTGCAGCAGCACCGCAGCGCGTTCCGTATCGTCAGCCGGCAAGCTAAAGAATTCGGGGTACAGTGTCACGACCTCGAAAGGAAAATTCGTTGCGGCGTAAGCATCGCGATGCCCGACATACGCGTTCAACCAATTGTCAGACGTGCGAAACGTGGCCAGGTATCTCAGGACGAACGCCTCGCGAGTAAATCCCTTCTGGTCCAGGACAGCAATGGCCGCGTGCACCTGGTCACGCTGGTTTTGCTGAAGACCATCCGATGTGAAGAGAAGCGATAAATACCAGATGACAAGGATCGTCAGCGTCGCGCCGACTACCCACACCAGCCTTTTCCAAAGAGTACGCGTCTTCTTAACCGTGCCGTCTTGACGCTCGGCGAAATCCGCGCTTACTTCAATTTCAGGTTCGTCAAGCGGCGCTCCGCAACGGCGACAGACGACGTCTGAGCCGGCGTTGACCAGCCCGCATTCTGCGCACTTCCTGCGAGTGTTGTGGGGCGCTTGCGCTTCGTCCATCGTGATGAGGTTCTGCCGCTGAACTAAACGTCGGGATTAGATAGCTACGCACTCGCCGCGTTTCAAAAACTGTCCATT
>DATBSG010000298.1:0-5950 GCA_036559945.1 Pyrinomonadaceae bacterium | reverse complement strand
TTCGCCGGTGCTGATAGTCCAAGGTCATGCCGCATTTCCCCAAAATGGGACTGGAAGCCGCGGATTGTTGATTTGCCACCCTTGCATACGTAAATGGTTGTAACACCTTCACCTTTTTGATTCGGTGTCAGATTTTGCTTGTACGAAAGTTAGGTGTTGGCTATAATTCGCCATCGCCCAGTTGGATTTAGGCCGGCACTTGAACTATTGTTCACTATGTTTGGTGGTTCAATACTGTGGTCACGCAGTCTCAGGTACTCGGCTTGCTGCAACAAGAACTAACTCTCTTGGAGGAAATATGAAGAAATACTTTGCGCTGTTGATTCTCATCATTCTTGCTTCGCCTTTTATCTGGTCGGAACGCGTGCACAGTCAAAGAACCGATCCTGGCCCGCCACAGTTTCTGACGACTCCGATCCTGTTGCACGTGTCTGATCGCGCGCTCGAGAATGGACACGCGATTTTTGTTGAAGGGCCCGGAGAGTCTGCACTACCTAGACCAATTGCGCCACAGTTGGGCAGTGCTCCGTACAACGGCGCTAACTTGGCCAATCTGCAGATCTTTTCCACGGGCGAAACGGACGCATCCGACGCCGCGGATTCATATGAAGGCGAAACGGGCGCGCTGGGAACAACTACCGTGCTGGTGGGAGCTTCGAATCACATTTATCCCGGCAATTGTAGTACGGGCGCGGCGACGGGAACGTTTGGTGATTGCGCTGTCCGGGCTTACGTTTCAACCGACGGCGGCCTTAGCTTCCTACCCAAAACAATGTCGCGCACGTGGGGCGGCAACACGTTTGGCATTACGTTCGATCCGGCAGTCGATTACGACAAAGATAACAATCTTTATTTCTCGTTCGGCGGCGCGCCGTTGAGCGGGAACTATCCCAACTCAATTGGCGTGAGCAAATCGACCAACGGCGGCTCAACGTGGGGAACGCCTGTCGCCGTAACCTTCAATCGTAATCGGTTCTTCGACGATAAATATTACCTGGCCGTGGATCGCAGCAATAGCAGCTTCGCGAATCGGATTTATGTTTCCTGGGATCGCAATTCGGCTAACAACCAGATTCTTTACATCTCGTACTCGTCAAATGGCGGCGCTTCATGGAGCAGTCCTATCAAAGTCAATGACGGGACCAGCTCTTTCGAGCGTGTGATCGGCGCGTATCCCGCCGTGGATCACAATACGGGCGTTGTTTACGATTCCTGGCATGACTATGCCAGAAACATTATCTACGTCGATAAGAGCACGAATGGCGGCGTGTCATGGGGAACGGACCGGGCCGCAGCAACGACACATGCCGGCTTCGGGTCCAACATCGGCTGCGTAGGCGGCCGTTCGCAAGGTCCAGCGCACGCGCTGAAAGTCGGTCCCAGCGGCGCGCTCTACCTTGTCTACGCCGATCCTGTCACCAGCGGGCCAAACAGCCGCGGTTTCGATATCCTGTTGACCAAGTCAACCAACAATGGGTTGACCTGGTCAACGCCGGTCGTGCTTAACGACGACAACACAAGTTCCGACCAATTTCATCCGACGCTTAGTGTCGAGTCCAACGGCCTAGGTGGCGACAAAATCACCGTGACCTTCTACGATCGACGCGATGATCCGGCGGATTGCCTGGCTTATGTTTATGGAACGCAGAGCACCGATAGTGGCGCAACCTGGTCGGCCAATATTCGGATGACTTCCGCGCAGTCCAATTTTGACGGAAACCCAAACGGCCCCGGCGACTATTCCTCTTCGACGCCGTTCGGTACCGCTGTTTGGCCGTTCTTTTCCGACCATCGGCCGAGCAACCCTGAAACCAGCAGTGGTGGAGCCTACAACGTTTACACCGTGAGAGTTCAATAACATTAGTCACGCGTAGCAACGAAAAAGGCCGCTCGTCATGAGCGGCCTTTTTCATGTAATGCGCTAATTCGCGTTGCAGCGCTTGGAAGCCCACTTGCCTTGAAAACGCCTTGCCAAGCCTTGTTCCCGATGCTAATCTAACGCCGCCCTTCAGTGTACTTGCCCAACGTCGGAGAAGAACTTTATTGCGTTAGCTTCAGGGACATTTAATAGTGCGTGCGTGCGTGCTATTTTTTAAGCTGACGACGCTGGAATATTTGGAGGATTGAAGATGAAATTCGCGAAACTTCTCGTCGCTTTGGCGGGGATTCTTTTTGTGGTTGCTATCCTGGTGCTGCCGCAAATCATTGAAGCAAAGAGACGCGCAGCCATGTTTGCCCCGCAAGGTCGCTCAGATGTCATAACGGGCAAGTCCGTGCACAACGACACGTCGCCACCGCTGCGCGAGATGAAGCAACTACCATACATGGGCCCTCAGCGCGAGGCGAATAAGAATCCAAAGGTTCCACATTCGCACAAGGACAGCAGAGACACCGTCGTGCAATCGTCGTCGACGGCGCCTGCTACCGGTAACATGCCCAGCACTCAGTTGAATTTTGACGGCATTCCGTTTCCGGGAGTGGCCTGCAACTGCGCGCCGCCTGATACCAATGGAGAAGTTGGCGCCACGCAATATGTCCAGATCGTCAATGAAGGTTACCAGGTCTTTGACAAGACTTCGGGTGCATCACAGTTGGGACCTTCGGGAATTGCAACTTTGTGGAGTGGATTTGGCGGGGTCTGTCAGAACAACGGCAGCGGCGATCCGGTGGTGCTTTACGATCAACTCGCGAATCGCTGGGTTATTAGTCAGTTCGCCGGCGTGAGCATTCCCACCGACGAGTGCATCGCAGTATCAACTTCCAGTGACGCCACGGGATCGTATTTCCGCTATGACTATCACCTTGGTTCGAACTTCTTCGATTATCCGCACCTGGGGGTGTGGCCGGATGCCTACTACATGAGCATGAACGTCTTTAATTCGACAGGTACGGCGTTTCTCGGGCCGCAACCATTCGCCTTCGATCGTGCAAAGATGCTCGTTGGACAGCCTGGTACATTCATCAGCACGGGAATCACCGGTGGCTCGTCGGAAGAATCTTATCTGCCGGCCGATCTCGACGGATCAAATCCACCACCCGCGGGCGCGCCGGCTACTTTCGTTGAATGGCCCGGCGGAGGAAGTTATCGAACGTTCCATTTCCACGTTGATTTCGCGACGCCTGCAAACTCGACGTTCACGCTGTTCGCGAGCCCGGCCGCCGCTGGATTTACTGCGCTGTGCAGCGGTACGCGATCCTGTGTGCCTCAGAATGGAACGACTTCAAGATTGGACGGTATCGGAGATCGATTGATGTTTCGATTGGCTTATCGAAACTTTGGCGACCATGAATCCGTCGTAGGTAACTACACCGTCAGCGCTAACAGCGTAGCCGGCGTTCGCTGGTTCGAGCTACGCGATGTCAGCGCTGGGCCAGTAAGCGTCTTCCAGGAGAGCACCTACCAGCCGGATTCAACCTGGCGCTGGATGGGAAGCGCGGTCATGGATCAGCAGGGGAACATAGCCATCGGCTACAGCGCCTCAAGCGCGTCAATCTTTCCGCAGATTCGTTACGCCGGAAGATTAGCGACGGATCCGCTGAACACGCTCTCTCAGGCAGAGTCTACGTTGTTCGCTGGCACTGGTAGCCAGACCGGAACCAGCAGCCGTTGGGGCGACTACAGCGACATCACGGTCGATCCCGTTGACGATTGTACCTTCTGGTACACGACGGAGTATTACTCGACGACAACAAGCTTCAATTGGCGCACGCGAATTGGTTCGTTCAGTTTCCCGGGCTGTGGTGGGGCTCCGACGCCGACCCCGACTCCAACGGCGACGCCCACACCAACGCCGACGCCTACACCAGGACCGAATGCGCCGAGTAATCTAACGGCAACTGCGGTTTCGCCGAGTCAGATCAACCTGTCATGGAGTGACAACTCAGGAGACGAGACGGGTTTCCGCATCGAACGCTGTACCGGTAATAACTGCACAAACTTCGCGCAGATTGTTACAGTAGGAGCTAACACGACCTCGTTCTCGAACACTGGCCTGTCACGCAACACCTGGTACCGCTACCGCGTCCAGGCGTTCAATGGGGCAGGCAACTCAGGGTATTCAAATATCGCGACGGAAAAGACACCTCCCAAGTAATCGCGAAAGCGTCCTAAAACTAAGGCGGGCTGCAAAATGCGGCCCGCCTTTTTTTGTCATGGGTGATGGATTATCGGTTGCCGGCCATCGAGCTCCGATCACCTGAGGTCATCACGTCGGAAGAATGCCGCGCCGCGAACCTACTGTGGCAGCCGGATCGTGAACACTGCGCCACCCTGAGATGCGTTGGCAACAGTCAGCATGCCACCGTGTTCAGTGATTATGCGATGGGCTAATGGCAGGCCGACTCCGTGGCCGGAACTCTTGGTTGTAAAGAACGGTATGAACACGTTCTGCAGGTCCGCGGGAGGAATTCCTGGGCCGGTGTCGCGAATGGTGATCGTTGCCCAGCGTTGTCCCTTAGCAGTTTCGCTTGCGGTTGCCGCGAATACCCTTCGCTCGGTGTCTTCGTCCGGAATTGCTTCCGCCGCGTTGCGCAACAAGTTGAGCAACGCTTGCCGCAGCATGCGCGCGTCGGCACGTGTCTGCGCAACATCGCCCACGGTCTCGACTACAAGTTCGACACTTCTATCGTCATAAAGCGGCTTTAGTTCGCGCGCGCAGTCCTGGAGCACCTCCGACGGTGAAACATGGTCAAGCTGAAGCGGCTGCGGCTTGGCGAAATTCAAAAACGCGGTCGTCATGTCAGAAAGGTTTCGCACCTCCAGAAGCAGCGCATCGGCGGCGCCCTTCGTTTGTTCGTTGTGATCGACAGTCTGGAGAAACTGCGCGTAACCGTGCAAGGCCGCCATCGCGTTCTTGAATTCGTGCGCCAGTCCCGCGGACATCTCACCCAGGTTTGCGAGGTTACGTTTCAAAGCGACTTGCTCACGCAATTGGGTAACCTCGGTAATGTCCGTGATCAGACACAACGCACCTTTTGAACCCGAGGCCGAAGGGTCGATCGGCGCGACCGTCGCGCCGAGCCGCTTCGGCTGCGTTGAGCTGGTCGCTTCGATCTCTTCGCGTCGAAAAATTTGGCCGCTCCTGAGGCAGGCATCCACCATCTCAGCCATGGCCGGCACATCGTGAAAGATTGCGCGAAAGTGTTTGCCCTCAAGTTTGATTTGCTCACCGAATAACGCGTGCGCCGGAGCGTTAGCGACTGTCACATGGCCGGAAAGGCCAAAGGCAATCAGACCCGTCGGCATGCTGGCGACAATTCGCTCGCTGAACCGTTCGGCTGAGTCGGCGCGCTGGCTGGCTTCGGCCGTCAAACGCTCTAACTCCTGCTGTTGTGATTGAAGTTGTGCAACCACAGATTGGAATGTTTCCAGCACAAACGCCGCTTCGTTTTGCGGTTTACTCGAATGTGCAACCGGTGCCCGCTCAGCTTCACTGATGAGTTGATTGTATGGGCGCAGAATCCCGCGCAAGAGCCAGGCAATGCACACCAGGCCGACAAAGAGGGCGACGATGAATGTCGTGAGCAGAAACGGCTGATAAACATCCGCCGTGTTTGGAGCGAGAAGGAAGACCGCGAAAATCGATACGGCGGCCAGCAGAAATCCCGCCGCCAAAATCGTCAGAGAGAGTTGCCTGCCACTAATTCGCATTTTGGGTTAACGAAACTGCGACCCGTACCAATCGACGATGTAATGACCAACGAACAGACTGGCGATTGCTCCCAGGCCGAGGAAAATTCCAAACGGCAGCATCATCTGCATATTACGCCCGCCACGCTTCATCATCACCGCGATTCCGCCGAGCGAACCCGATAGCACGCCCACAAAAATCGTAAGCACCGCCAGACGCCAGCCAAGATATGCTCCCACCATAAGCATCATTTTTACGTCGCCCAAACCCATCGCTTCAACGCCGCGAAGCTTCTCCCACAAAAATCCCATCAGCCACAG
>DATBSG010000297.1:0-4736 GCA_036559945.1 Pyrinomonadaceae bacterium | reverse complement strand
CAGGTCTGTCATCACTGCAATTTTCACTTTCGCATTGGCGCGTACGAGCGGCTTGAGAAGCTTTTCGACGACGGGTACTGCGAAGAATTGGATGCGGAAGTAATCTCGACCGACCCGCTGGGATTCGTCGACAGCAAGCCCTACACGAGACGTCTGGCACAGGCCCAGCACGCGACCGGCTTGCCCGAGGCGGTCATCAACGCCCGCGGAAAAGTCGGCGGCCATCGAGTGTTCGCGTCCGCGATGGATATGAATTTCATCGGCGGCTCGATGGGTTCGGCCGTCGGTGAAAAGATCACGCGGCTGATCGAACGCGCGATCGGCGAACGTGGCGCTGTGATCATTTTTTCTGCGTCGGGCGGCGCGCGCATGCAGGAAGGCGCGTTGTCTTTGATGCAGATGGCGAAAATCTCTGCCGCCCTCGCCGCGTTGGAAGAAAGACATCTCCCATTCATTTCGGTGCTGACGGATCCAACCACTGGTGGCGTGACTGCCAGCTTCGCGATGCTCGGCGACGTTATTATCGGGGAACCGAAGGCTTTGATTGGTTTCGCGGGCCCGCGCGTGATCGAACAAACGATCAGACAGAAGCTGCCGAAGGATTTTCAGCGCTCGGAGTTCCTGCTCAGTCATGGCATGCTCGACGCCATTGTCGATCGTCGCGAGATGCGCGACTATTTGATCAAGTCGCTCGATTTCATGATGAACCCGGACATCACGCGTGAGAGTACCGAAAAGTTTTCAGGCCTAAAGTTTCAAGTTTCAAGTCAGCCCGGATAAATCCGCAGATTACGCAGATTCCACAGATTAAGAGACCTCAGACAGTTTGAACTTCAGTTCGGCTGTCCATTTCTTTGGTTTTTGTTTTCTGCGTAATCTGCGTAATCTGCGGATCATGCTTTTTAGCGAAGCTCAATCTTATCTTCTCTCTCTCGGCCACGAGACGCTCACGATAAAGCTCGGCCTGACTAACACCGAAGCGCTGCTCGCCGCGCTCGGCAATCCGCACAAGTGTTTTCCTTCAGTTCAAATCGCCGGCACAAACGGCAAAGGCTCGACGGCGGTAATGCTCGAATCGATTTGTCGTGCTGCGGGCATTCGCGTCGGGCTGTTCACTTCACCACATCTGATTTCGATAACTGAACGAATTCGGATTGAGGGTAAAGAAATCTCCGAGTTGGACTTCGCGCGGCTGACAGCACAAGTGAAGCAGGCGGCGGACGAACTTGTGAAGCGCGGCCGGCTGGACACGCTGCCGACTTTTTTCGAACACGTCACCGCCATCGCGTTGCTCGCGTTCGAGGAAACGAAGGTTGAGTTGGCGATTTTGGAAACAGGACTCGGCGGACGCCTTGACTCAACGACCGCTGCCGAAGCACAGATTGTCGCCATCACGCCCATTGCGATGGATCACGAGGAGTATCTTGGACACACGCTGGCGGAGATTGCGTCTGAGAAGGCCGCGATTATTCGACCGGGCGTCACGGCGGTTGTGGCGCCGCAGCAGCCGGATGTCCTTGCTGTGATTCAGCGGCGCTGCGAGAGTGTTGGTGTGACAGCCCATCTCGTAGAAAATTACCCGCTTGCTACCGCAAGCGGTTTTGTACCGACACTCGGTTTGCGCGGGCGGCATCAAATCATGAACGCGGCGACAGCGATTGCGCTCGCTGAAGCATTACGCGACCGCGGTTTCCAGATTCATCACGAGTCCATCGTCAGCGGACTTGAGAACGCGCGACATCCCGGTCGGCTCGAATTATGGGAAGGCGCACCGCCAATTCTTTTCGATGGCGCACATAATCCGGCGGCGGCGCGGGCGCTGCGCGAGTACCTTGACGAATTTGTTCATCAACCGGTGACAATGATTTTCGGCGCAATGCGCGACAAGGCGCTCGCCGAAATGGAGGCAATTCTCTTCCCTGCTGCACGTGCAGTCATTCTTTCCGAGCTGGACAACCCGCGAGGTGCGACGATTGAAGATTTGAAAGCTGCCGTACCGCGCAACTTCGACCGAACAAGAGTTCATGAGGCGAAATCAGTCACTGATGCATTGCAGGTTGCGCGACAGATTAGCAATGCGGATTCTCTGATTCTGGTCACCGGCTCGCTGTATCTGGTCGGGGCTGCTCAACAGCAATTACGTAAACGCGCGCTCGCAGCTATCGACGCGAAGTCTCATTAACACCTGGCTTCAGCGAGGTGCCGACGGTTCCGCATAATTGATTCAGCCGTTTCAACGGCTTCAACCGAAACTGTTGAAACAGTTCGGCAAACCTGGAGCGTGCTGGAGACACGTTGCTGGAAGCAAGGTATGAATAAGGCCTCCAAGTGGACTCGTTTGCCCTCGAAGATTTCGCAAACTAAACTTCTCGCTGACCGGAACGTGAGACCTGTCGATATGGAAACACCCGAGTTCATCGATTCAAAGACGATCTTCGAAGGCCGCGTCTTCAATGTCAGCGTCGATACCGTTCGTGAAGGCGACCAGACGTACGTGCGCGAGGTCGTCCATCATCGCGGCAGCGCGGTGATTCTGCCTGTGTTCGATGACGGCACAATCGCGCTGGTCAAACAGTATCGTCATCCGGCCGTCAAATATCTCTTGGAATTACCCGCCGGGACATTGAACGACAAAGAACGACCGGAAGACGGCGCGGCGCGCGAACTTGAAGAAGAACTGGGCGTGAAGGCCGGAAAACTCGAGAAGCTTTGCGAATTCTTTGTCTCGCCCGGCTTTTGCGAAGAGAAGATGTGGCTCTATCTCGCCACCGATTTGCGTGAGACCGAGCAGCGTTTGGAAGACGACGAAGCAATCGAAATCGTTAGGCTGCCACTCGATCGCGCGCTCCAGATGATCACTGACGGCGAAATCGAAGACGCGAAGACGATCATTGGATTGCTCTTAGCGGCACCGCGCATCGGCGTCTCGGCGTTTGCGCCGGATTATCCCGCGGTTTGATCGACGGGGTATCACGTGCCTTGTCGGTGCCGCACCCGCTGAGGTATCTTGGCCGCGCAATTTCGCAGCCACTAACCCGAATGAGAACATCCATCGCGAAAATCACAGTCATTATTGCGCTGCTCGCTGCGCCGGCACTCGCGCAACAGTCGCTCGACTCGCTGGTCGATCGAGAGCTCCCGCAACTCGTCAACACTTACAAAATGCTGCACGCGGCGCCGGAGCTTTCACACTACGAGTTGAGGACCTCCGCGTTTCTCGCGCAGCAACTGCGCGCGCTTGGTTACGAAGTCACCGAGAATATCGGCAAGTACGATCGACCGGAATGGAAAGGGTATGGCATCGTTGCGGTGATGAAAAATGGCGCCGGACGGACGGTGCTGGTGCGCAGCGACATGGATGCGCTGCCGGTTGAGGAGAAGACCGGCTTGGCCTACGCCAGCACGGTGAAAACGAAGAACGACGCCGGCCAGGAAGTCAGCGTGATGCACGCATGCGGGCACGATGTCCACATTACGTCGCTGATCGGGACCGCGACAATGCTCGCGCGACTGAAAGATCAGTGGCACGGAACGCTGGTCTTGATAGGACAACCGGCGGAAGAGACAATCGACGGCGCGAAGGCGATGATCGCTGATGGCCTATTCTCGCGTATCCCAAAACCTGATTATGTGATCGCGCTGCACGACAGTGCTGACTTGGAAGCCGGCAAAATCAGTTACACGCCCGGCTGGGCGATGGCCAATTCGACTTCCGTGGAAATTACTATCCGCGGGCTTGGCGGTCACGGATCAAAACCCGAGGCAACGAAAGATCCGATTGTGGTCGCGGCGCAAGTAATTCTCGCTCTACAAACGATCGTCAGTCGTGAGAACTCGCCGCTCGATCCGGCGGTAGTGACGGTTGGTTCGATTCATGGCGGCGCCAAGTCGAACATCATTCCGGACGAAGTCAAAATGCTTTTGACTGTCCGCTCGTACAAAGAAGAAGTGCGGCAACACATTCTCGCTTCGATCTCGCGCATTACGAAAAATATCGCGGCGGCCGCCGCCATTCCGGAAGATCGCGCGCCCATAGTCAAAGTTAGCGACACTGAGGTGACGCCGGCGCTTTACAATGACCCGGACCTGACCGAGCGAGTGGCACGGACTCTCGAAAAAACTTTAGGCGCAGACAATGTGGTAAAGGCTCCGCCGATCATGGCCAGTGAAGACTTCGGCCGTTACGGTCTGAGCCAGCAAGTTCCCAGCATGATGTTCTGGCTCGGTGCAGTCGAGCCCGCCAAGGTCGAAGCGAGCAGACAATCCGGTAAGCCGCTGCCTTCGTTGCACTCGAGCCTGTTCGCGCCCCAGCCTGAGCCAACGTTGAGAACCGGTGTGAAAGCCATGACCGCGGCGGTGCTGGAGTTAATGAAGAAGTAGAAAACTTTTTGGGGGGATCATTGCTAATGGGTAAAGGCGATCAACGTTCACGGCGTGGAAAAATTCATCGAGGAACTTTCGGCAGGCGGCGTCCGAAACCGAAGAAGCACAAGCCGATGATTGCGACCGATGCTTCGGCTGAAAGTCCGGAAGCCGCGCCCGCCGCGAAGGAAAAGAAAGAACCGAAAATAGTTAAGAAGCGGCCGAAGGGATAATCGCTTCGGGTTTGAGTTTCGCCCCCTCCCTTTTGGGAGGGGGGAGGGTGAGGGCTTTACGGTGCGTTAAACCCTCATCCCCGACCCTTCTCCCAAAGGGAGAAGAGAGTTAAGTTCACAAACGCACGCGTACGACAGAAC
>DATBSG010000296.1:0-10886 GCA_036559945.1 Pyrinomonadaceae bacterium | reverse complement strand
TGTTCGCGTTGATGAGTTCGCCGTAAAACCGAGCATATTCTTCTTCATTGAGCGGGCAATTCAGATAATCGTCCCCGCCTTTGCCGTAGCGCGCCGCTTTGAAGGCTGTTCGATGATCGATTGAATCAGAGGCGACGATCGGCGCGATCGCGTCGTAGAAGTAAAGCTGATCATCACCGGTCAATCGCATTATCTGATTCGTCAGCGCTTCGGAAGTCAGCGGACCAGTCGCGATGATTGAAACGTCTGCCGTGGGCAGGGAAGTGATTTCTTCGCGCACGATCTTAATGTTCGGGTGCGATTCGATTTGGCTGGTGACATAGTCGGCAAACTGTTGGCGATCGACGGCAAGAGCGGCGCCGGCGGGCACACGCGCCTGTTCGGCGGCGCGCATCACGAGCGAATCCCCGCGCCGTAATTCTTCTTTCAACAAATGCGAAGCAGAGCCTGGCTCGTCAGACTTTAGCGAGTTGGAACAGACAATCTCCGCCAGTTTGTCGGTGCGATGCGCAGGCGTTTGCCGCACTGGTCGCATCTCGTAAAGCCTCACCCGCGCGCCGGCGTTCGCTGCCTGCCAGGCAGCTTCGACGCCCGCCAACCCGCCACCGACGACAATGATTTCGTTCATATGTAGCGCAAGTTGCTAACTTGCGAGTGATTCCGATCGTAAAACGCAAGTTACCAACTTGCGCTACTTTCGCTTCTTCCTTCGCAAAACTTTTTCATGCGCTTGCTTCGTTAAGCGGGCTACACGCTCGGCCGTCGTTTCCGGCTTTGCTGAGGCGCGCTCATGTTCGTCGTCGTGATGCTCGTGCATCTCGCCCTGATGCTTATGAAAATCGAACTCGTTGACGCGCGTCGCTCCCACTTTGAATGTTTCGATGTTGCGCGTTTGATCTCGCATCGCTTGCTCCTTTCGCCGGGTTGACACTCAAAACAGCCGATTCGTATAGTTCAAAGTCGAACGGGCCGGCTTAGCTCAGTTGGTAGAGCGTCTGATTCGTAATTAGAAGGTCATCGGTTCAAGTCCGATAGCCGGCTCCATTCGCGTCACAGATTCCGAAATCAGTCTAAGACCCGTAGCAGGCGACCGCAAGGTTGCCTGTTTCCGTTAGGAGTCGAACTGAATGCTTAACCCCGACCAGATTCAAGAATACGAGCGAAACGGATTTCTCGTGCTGAAGAACCTCGTCGAAGCTTCGGCGTGCGATCGTTTGCGCAATCGTGCCAATGAACTGGTGCGCGACTTCGATCCGCGAGGCATCGTTTCGATTTTCTCGACTCAAGAGCAGACGCGCACCAGCGACGATTATTTTCTGGAATCAGGCGACAAGATTCGCTTCTTCTTCGAAGAGAACGCGTTTCATGCTGACGGCAGTCTGCGACAGGCGAAGGAGCGCTCGATAAACAAGATCGGACACGCGCTCCACGATCTGGATCCGATTTTTGATGAATTCTCTCGCCGCGCCGAAATCGAGGAACTAGTTTCAGATTTAGGCATCGACCAGCCGTTACTGCTGCAATCGATGTACATCTTCAAGCAGCCAAACATTGGCGGCGAAGTCACTTGCCATCAGGACGCGACGTTTCTTTTCACTGAACCGCTGCGCATGGTCGGTCTCTGGTTCGCGCTGGAAGACGCCACGATTGAGAACGGATGTTTATGGGCGATTCCCGGCGGTCACCAGCTTGGACTGAAGTCGCGCTTTCTGCGTGCCGCAGGCGGAGGCACACGCTTCGAAGTGTTCGACACCTCGCCGTGGCGGGAAGAGGATTTGCAGCCCCTCGAAGTCGAGAAGGGAACTCTGATCGTTCTACATCCGCTGCTGCCGCATCTCAGCCGTGAAAATCGCTCACCGAAATCGCGCCACGCCTACACGCTGCACATCATCGAAGCTTCGGTTAATTACGCGGCAGACAACTGGTTGCAACGATCGCCTCAGATGCCGCTGCGTGGGTTTTAGCAGAAGCACGATTGTGTTTGCCCGAGCCCGCGCACGTCCGTTCAAGTTCTGCATTTGTAAGTATTTTCTTGACTTGCGCGAGCCATTTAGATAGGTTGCGCGCACCTCGCACATGAAGGCTGAATTCCCAGAGCCTGCTGACAGTTTGCATACTCACGATCCAGCCTTTTGATTCAACTCTGCGACGGATGATTTCAAGCTGGAGGTAAAACTATGCACCCGATGTTTCCGGTGAGAGCCGGCTTCCTTTCCGTTCTTCTGGTAGGCTTTGCGCCTGTCGCTTTCTCGCAACCTTCACCTGCTGAGTCCGCGGCGAGTCCTGCGCCGCTAGAAATTATTTACACAGGGAAACTGCTCGGCTATTTCCGTAGCCCGTCACATCAGTCGAGCGGGTCCGTTAAAGGTTGTGGCGGCTTGCCCAACTCACCAGACAGCGACGCGGCGACCAAGTTCCTGACTGAGCGGAAGAACCATCAGAACGCGATCCTGGTTGCGACGGGAGACAATTTCTCACCGCAGCTCGAGGCTCGTGTCTTCGAGCCTGCTCCTCCAAAGTCGGCCGTGGCAAAACCAGGTGACTACGTTCCGGGCAATAAAGAACTCTACGTTTGGTACCACTCGACAAAAGCCCAGCCCGAAAGTCCGGCTGATAACAATACTTGGGTCTTTTATCAGAAGGCTGTGAAGATTAAGGAGTTGCTGAACCAGATCGAAAACGGAATCGCGACGATCCCTACTGACAACGTTGGATGCTTTCTTTATCAATCGCGGCTCACCGCGCTGGTTCCGGGCAAGCACGATTTTTATTTCGGCGCTGAACGAGTTCGTCAGTTGGCCCGGTTCATGGCAACGCTGCCAAAGAACCAGGGCTCAGAGCCGCCTCAAATGTTAGGAGCGAACTTGGTGATCAAGACTGCAGGGTTAGCGGCTCCGCCACCATTGCCGAAAGCAGACGAATCAAAATGGCCTGAGGGCTATTCCATTGCCGGCCTCCGCGAGGGAAAGTCTGTTTACCCGTTTGCTTCCTTGGTGCGTGTGAAAATCGCCGGACCAGAGAATGTAAACCTAAAGGACGAATTCGATACTTGGTCAAAACACGCCACCCCTACGAGATCGTTATTCGATAGTTTTGTTCGGGAGAAGTTGTCCTCAGGTTCGACGTGGCAGAAATTTGCTGATGAGGTTAAGGCGTTGGGGCCTTCCAGTGAATCGCAAGCATTGCAAACCGTTTACATTTGTCCGGCGAACGCCTCAAACCAACTTCTCATCGCCGATTGTAACAACGCGGGATGGAGAGCAGAGGACGATTCACCGCACGCCGGCGCAATTCGCCTAACCGCGACGGATGTGACTTATACGATCGCGATTCGACCACACCCCACCTCGCAGCCCGGAAAGAATGGGCACTATTCAACTTTCGAGCCCGGCAAAAGTTATGGTTTCTGTTTGCACCAGGGCATCTTCAGCAAAGGCGTAGAAAAACAGTGTCTGCGCTTTTCGGTCTTTACGCCATTCTTTTCGTTTCCGCACACGGTAACGTCGAGTGGATCAAACTTTATTGATCCCGATCCATACGTCCTTCTACCGAGCGCCCAACTGGAAAACGAAGTCGCCATCTTCGGGGTCGTCGACCCAAATCTAGGTGAGCGAGTCGGCGTTCTGAATTTCTCATGGCTGAACAAAGACGACAACCTCAAGAGCGTCGTATCGGCTGAGGATCCAGCGCTGGCACTGCGGCAGCAGCTTGATTATTTCGCGCAGAAATACAAGAACGAGCATCAGCAGAAACAATTCACCGGCTTGAAAATTCTGCTCGCGCAGATGAGTCCGCAACTTGCGCGGGTCCTCGCCGCGCGCTTTCCAGAATTTCAGGTAGTCGTCACGGAGGCTGATGACGAGCAGGCCACGCCTGAGATCAGCCAGCAATCAACCTGGTCCGCGACAAGTGGCAAAGGCACCGCCTTCGTGGCGGTTCCCGCTAAGTCGTTCGATGAGGGTAGCAAGAGCCCCCGCGTAAGCATGGGAATTCTTGAGGCGTCGATTACGTCGACGGCTGCCGACAACTCAACGCCGCAGACATGGCTGGTGTCTGCCACACCGAATCCCCCAGTATCTGCCAGCGAGCTATTGCCGGCGCAAAATGCCGCTGCTGGGGCGACAACTCTTACGAAACGGATCGATGAGGCACTCAAGCGCTGCGCTTCTATCGATCCCAAAAACGTGGATCCGGATCACTTGAAGTTGTTGACGCTGTGCGCCATTCGTGAGGGCACCGGAGCCGATGTGGCCCTGCTGCAAAAACGCGATTTCTTCGATCTCAAGTCGGATAAAGCCGACCGCCAACGCTACCTGGACGCGATCGATCGCGTACAGTATCAGCAGACGCTTGATCGAATTCTTTGGAAAGGAGATCTTCTCACTCTCCTTTATGTGCCCGGCAGCGCCATCAAAAAGGCCATGGACCAATCGAAGAAATTCAACAACGACGATGCGAATATCCTTTCACTCTCAGACGAGAGGAACCGAGGATTCGAATTCCTGGGGATCACTTTCGATGGCGAACAATACTTCATCAATGAAATGCCGCTTGATGACAAGAAGATTTACGCAGTGGCCACGACTGATTACATCGGCGCGGGAGATACGGGATATCCGGACTTCAAAGCAGCCGCGCTGAATCCAAAAACGATTGCCCAGCAATTTCCGCAGAAGCTGGATGTCATCAGCGGCATTGTTTGTCGCGTGCTCTTTCAGACGAAAGCCGACGCGGACCAATTCTGTCTTCCACGTTTGCACCGCGACGATTATTTGGATCAAACAGTGGCAAAGAGGCCGGCATCTCCCAAAGCTTCCAATCTTGTCGCCGACATATACGACGTCCTGCCGTTTAGGATTCCTCCCCGCGACCCGGCCTCGCCATCGATTCAGGAAGTGGCGCAGCGCCGTCCCATTTGGACGCTCGGGCTGCGAAATTTCAGTTTCGGCTTTAACGGTCTGAGTAAAAACCTTACCGATTCGCAAGTTTCGCAGAAGTTTGCCGGCATTCCCACGTCAGGCGTTACTGCGCGAAAAACCAGTACGTTTACCGCGCAACTTGATTCGAGGCTGTCTCGCAGTTCCCACAGCAACGAGTTCTTTGTCGGTCTGGGCGCCGATTTCAAGCAGCAGTCGACCGGCGACGCGAGTCCGCAGATAGTCCAAATAAATAATCGTGTGACTAGCGACGCAGGACTCGTTCACGCTTTGCGCGGCGGACGCTCGCAAACGCGCGTCGGTCTGGCTTTGTATGTTCATGCGGAAGCTCCGTTACAAAAGCCGTTCTCGACGTTCACATTAACTGCGCAGGATAGATTACGAATCACGCAAGATCGAAACTTTTTGATTCTGCCGCGATTGGGCTTGCGGTGGCTCAATCGCGGAAACTCATTTGAGGGGGGAATCCAGGCTGGCCGAGAAATTAATGCCTTTGCCGGCTATAGTTTCAACACGCGCGGAACTATCGTCACGTGCCCGCCGAACTCTACCGAGACGTTTGCGGGTTGTGTAAATAGATTGATTAAAGCCGGGACCGTGACGAAGGACTCCGTCGCCTCGACGATCGTGGACAATAGGCCGCGCACCGGTTTGTATTCCCGAATCAATCTGACAATTCCTTTAACATCCAAAGCCAAATACGTTTTCAGTGAAGAAGGTGACTACTTCTTCAACTTTCACGGTGACAATTCGATTGATACCAGGCTGCGCGATATCTCGAAGCACAGCCTGAAATTCAACATCTGGCCCAGTCTCTCCATCGGCCCGACGCTGCAGATCCTGCTGTATAAGAACAAATTGAACGGGGATTTTCTGTTTCAACGGCAGTTTGGTTTTGAGACGACCCTTAGCTTTGATCTATTCAATCATCGCGAAAAGATGGTTCAGATCAAATACAAGAAGCCGTGAAAGCGCCTGCGACCTGCCACAGCGGGCAGCTACTCGACAGTGACCGACTTCGCAAGATTCCGGGGCTGGTCGACGTCGCAACCGCGTCGCACAGCGATATGGTAGGCGAGCAGTTGCAACGGAATGATTGAAAGCAGAGGCGAGAGCAGGTCGCTCGATGGTGGGACGGAAATTACGTGATCGGAAACGACGGAAGACATCGTGTCGCCTTCGGTTAGAACCGAAAGCACAATGCCTTCGCGCGCTTTTACTTCCACGATGTTGGAATGCGTCTTCTCGTAACGCAGCTCTGAAGAGCGATTGCCGGCTTCGCGCGTATTGATGAACATTACCGGCAGCCGCTCGTCGATCAGCGCGTTGGGCCCGTGCTTCATCTCGCCTGCCGGATAGCCTTCAGCGTGAATATAAGAAATCTCTTTCAACTTCAGCGCTCCTTCGAGCGCAATCGGAAAGTTGATGCCGCGGCCGAGATAGAGAAAATCCGTTACCCGGAAGAATTCGCGGGACAGCTCATCGATCACCTCCGATTGATTGAGTAGGTGCTCCATCTTGACCGGAAGTTCCGCCAGTTGCCTTACGTGCCCGAGGCTCTGTTCATCGTTCAGAGTGCCCCGCAATTGCCCGAGATACAGCGCAAACAAATACAGCGCGATCATCTGCGAGGTGAAGGCCTTCGTTGATGCGACGCCGATTTCCGGTCCGGCGTGGGTCAGAATCGTGCCGTCGGCTTCGCGAGTGATCATCGAACCTTGCACGTTGCAAATCGACAACGCCTTAACGCCGCGCTCTTTCACTTCGCGCAATGCGGCAATCGTGTCCGCCGTTTCGCCTGATTGCGAGATAACCAGCAGCAGAGTGTTCTCGTCGAGCACCGGGTCGCGATAACGAAACTCGGACGCGTAATCGACATCAACATTCAGGCGCGCAAGCTGCTCGATCATGTATTTGCCGGCAAGTCCCGCATGCAGCGACGTTCCACAGGCAGCGATCTTGATCGACGTGAAGCGCTTGAAATCTTCCTCGCTGATGTTTTTCATCTTGTCGAGGAACACGCGACCGGTGGCGTGCGAGATTCGTCCCTCGACGGTTTCGCGCACGGCGCGCGGCTGCTCGTAAATTTCTTTGAGCATGAAATGCTTGAAGCCGCCCTTTTCCACTTGAATCGGATCCCAGGTGATGTGTTGCTGTTCGGGCTGAACTTCTTTGCCGTCAAAATCAGTTACGCGAATGCCGTCCTTCGTCATGACGGCAATCTCGCCATCGGCGAGAAAGAAAACGTCGCGTGTGTGTTCGAGAATCGCCGGCACGTCGGAAGCGACAAAAAACTCGCCATCGCCCAGTCCCATGACGACGGGCGGGCCCAGTCGCGCGGAGATGATTGTGTCCGGATAGTCGGCGGAAATAATCGAGAGCGCAAAAATACCGCGCAGCCGTTGCACTGTTTGTTGCACGGCCGTTTCAAAATCCGCGCCGTTCTTCAAATACTCTTCCACCAGATGAGAGACGACTTCAGTGTCGGTTTCAGTGACAAACTGATGGTCTTTCTGGCGCAGCTCGTCTTTGAGCTGCAGATAGTTTTCGATGATGCCGTTGTGAACTACGATGACGCGACCGGTGCAGTCGCGGTGCGGGTGTGCGTTTTCTTCCGTCGGCCGGCCATGCGTGGCCCAGCGTGTGTGGCCGACGCCATAAGTTCCGGAAAGGGGATTCTGTTGTAATGCAGCTTCCAGATTGCGCAGCTTGCCTTCCGCGCGCCTGATTTGCAGTTCGTGCTCGCCGTTGACAACAGCAATGCCCGCGGAGTCGTAACCGCGATACTCGAGCTTCCGCAGTCCGTCGATAATCAACGGCACGACCGGCTTGTTTCCAACGTATCCGACTATTCCACACATAAGGCAGTCAGCAGTAAGCAGTAGGCAGGAGAAAGTTTGAAAGCCGATTGTGTTTCATGATTTCGGTTCTTGGTTCAGCTTCTTCTTGACTTTGGCCGGTACGCCGGCGACAAGCGTGTTCGGCGGAACGTCTTCAGTTACGACCGAACCGGCGGCGGTTACTGCGCCACTGCCGACGCGCACGGGAGCAACCAACATTGTATCTGACCCGATGCGAACATGATCCTCGATGATCGTTGGGTTCTTGTTTTTGCCGTCATAGTTGCAGGTGACTGTACCGGCGCCGATGTTTGTGTCTTCGCCGATTGTCGCATCGCCGAGATATGTCAGATGCATGCTCTTTGTGCGGCGACCGATGCGCGATTTCTTCACTTCAACAAAATTTCCAACGACGGCGTGCTCGTCCATTTGCGCATTCATGCGTAGATGAGCAAACGGGCCGACCGCACAGTCATCCGCAATATCCGAATCGATAATCACGCAATGATCTTTGATCGTGACGCGGTTGCCGATGCGCGAGTTCACAATGCGCGAGCCCTGATGGACTTCGCAGTTTTCATCGATGACGGTGTTTCCCTGGATGTGAACATCCGGGTGAATCACGCAGTCGCGCCCAACCTGCGCTTCGCTGCTAATGTAAGCATGTGACGGATCGATAAACGTTACGCCGTCTTCGATCATCAATCGCCGAATCGTGTTCCGCCGGAGAAGGTTTTCGAACTCAGCAAGTTCCGCTCGGGTGTTGATGCCGGATACTTCGCGCGTGTCATTATGTTGGTAGATAGTCACCAGGTCGCCATTCGATTTCAAAATTGCCGGAACGTCGGTTAGATAATACTCGCCCTGGCTGTTGTTTGGTTGAATCTGCGTGATCGCCTCGAGCAGCCTGGTACTCTCGAAGCAATAGATGCCGGCATTGATTTCGCGAATTTGCCGCTCATCGTCGGAAGCATCCTTTTGCTCGACGATTTTTGCGAAGCCGCCGGCGTCATCTCTCACCACGCGTCCATAGCCGGTTGGATTCTCGAGCCGCACACTGAGAAGTGTGCCAGCGGCGTTCGTCGCACCATGCGTTTCAATCAGTTGCGTCAGTGTGTTCGGCTTCACAAGCGGCACGTCACCTGAAAGAACCAAAATCGTTCGGCTCTCGCCACGCAGCGCGCTCTCCGCGGCCATCACCGCGTCGCCGGTGCCACGCTGCTTGTCTTGATGAACAAACTCGATGCGATTGGTCGTGGAAGTGAACTCCGTCTCAACTTCAGATCGAACCTCGTCAGCTTGATGACCGACGATGACGTAAATTGTTCGCGGTTTCAGCGCGAGCGCAGCGCGGCACACATGGGAAATCAACGGCCGGCCATCCAATTTATGCAAGACCTTCGCGCGATTTGACTTCATGCGCGTGCCGAGACCGGCCGCCATAATGATAACGTCGAGCGTCTGGCCGTTACTCGAAGCTGGGTGGTTAGTTTTCGCGGACTTTTGCAAAGGTTAGTGTCTGACGGTCGTTTAGATAGCGACTGGTAACGGGACAAGCGATCTCGCGCCGCACGCGAGCACGGCGCGCGCCAGCTTTTGCGGGTCGTGACGAACCATTTCGCCTTCCTCCAACAGATTCGCCCGAACAATCTCGCCAAAGCCGCTGCCATTGCTCAGAGCCGTTCGTTCAGTCCAGGTTACTTGAGAAGCTCCATCGGCGGCGTACAGCGCGGACTGTTCGTCGGTGATCGGATGATCGTTCAGCAGGATGTAGTCGAATCGAATTTGGGGAGCGTATTCCCTAACCGCAGTCAGATGTTTTTGGGCATCAAATCCGTCGGTCTCGCCCGGCTGCGTCATAAGATTAGTAACAAAAATTTTCGTGGCCGAAGACTCGGCGATCGTATCGGCAACCTCTGAAACCAGCAAGTTCGGCAGAATGCTCGTGTAGAGCGAACCCGGGCCTATCGTGACGACGTCGGCGGTGCGTATTGCAGCGAGAGCGTCAGGCAGCGGCTCGCAAAGATCCGGTTCAAGATGTAAACGGCGAATTGGTGATCGGGCCGCGGTAATCTGAGTTTCGCCGTGCACGACGCGTCCGTCTTCAAGCTGGGCTATCAGCCGCACATCCGTAGTAGTCGCCGGATAAATGTGACCTTTGCTTGCCAGCACTTCCGACGAGAGTCGGACGGCTTCGACAAAGTCGCCGGTCACTTCTGCGAGTGCCGCCAAAAACAGGTTGCCAAAACTGTGGCCCGCCAAGTCACCTGACCCGCCGAACCGGTAACGAAACAAATGTGACAGCAGGTTCGAATCTTCCGACAGCGCGATCATGCAGTTACGTATGTCGCCCGGTGGAAGAATTTGCAGCTCGTCGCGCAAACGACCTGAGCTTCCGCCGTCATCCGAAACAGTAACGATTGCCGACAACGACTCGAGCCACAGCTCGTGATCGTCTCGGGTGGACACATACTGCTTCAGTCCCGCTAGCAGAGTGGACAAACCCGTTCCGCCGCCTATGGCCACCAGCTTTAAGCCTTGTTTGGAATTCGTTTCGTTCATCAGCGAGTCACAATCGATGCGCACGCTACAAAGCGAATATACCTGAAAGAGAAGCGAACGGGTAGAGACTACGCGGAAGGCGAAACGCCCGGCTTACTCAGAGGGCGAGAAAACGATTTGATCGAATTCGGGATCACTGCGGAGGGAATTTAGATCCGAATCGCGTTGTGCACGAATCCGCAGCTTAGGCTGAAGATCCAAAGCGCGTCGCAAAGACTTCAAAGCCGTGTCAATTGCGCCGAGCCGCGCGCGCGTAGCCGCAAGCCCGTAATGAATATGGGCAGCCTCGGGTTCACGCTTCAATGCGCGCTCGAACAATTCCTGCGCGGCAACGTACTCGCCGCGATTCAGTTCAATCACACCACGATCGTAAAGCGAGTCGGCGTCGCGGGGCGGTGTAAGTTCCGTGCGTAATCGCGCTTCGGAAACCGCCAGATATGTCCTCGCGCGAGCTGCGACCTCAGAAATGGTTGAATATTTCTCAATCAGGGCGCGGAACTGATTGCGAGCTTCAGCGAAGCGGCCGCGCGTAAATTCCTTGCGCGCG
>DATBSG010000295.1:0-5087 GCA_036559945.1 Pyrinomonadaceae bacterium | reverse complement strand
TCAACTTTCACTCCGGCCAGGCGACGACTGTCAGCATCGCCGTCGGGACTGGGAAGCGGAACTACATTCGGCGAAGGAGGTTTTGGCGCGCGTGTGAAAACGCGTCCGAATTCATCTTCGCGAATGTCTTCCAACTCGGTTTCGGCCACGCTCTCTTCGTAGATGGACCCGATTTTCTTTTTGACTTCGAACGAGCCGTACCGCCGCATGAATTCAAGCGGCGATAGATTCTCCGCGGCGGCTTTTTCCGGCAACCCGGGAACGGAATTCTCAAAAATCCATCCGTAGTATTCGTCGACGCTAAGACGCGTCCCCGGATTCTGTTTCGATTCCACGAACTGCCGAATGCCAAGTGAGCCGTCGCGATCGATGCGCCACGTCAGCTCCATCCAGAATTCGTTCTCTTCCCAAACCTCGCCCGGGTTTACTTCACGTGTGTCTTTGACGTCGTCGCCATTGCGTTGTCGGGCCGCGCGCATTACCGGTTGGCGAAAGCCGAGCCACTGCGCGTCGTGCGTCTCGTAAGAATGAATGTCGTGACGCTCGGGCCCAAGGCCCATTGGCAAAACGTAATCGGCAAAGTAAGAGGTTTCGTTCCACACCGGCGTCAACGCCACGTGACAGCCCACCAGCGTTTCATCGGTCAGCGCTTCGATCCATGAGAAGCCATCAGGGTTCGTCCACACCGGGTTGTAGACGCGCGTGAAGTACGTGTCGAGTCGGCCACGCCCATCCTTCAGCAAATGCGGCAGCAGAAAGGACATTTCATGCATTGAGAGTGGAAACTCTTGAGGCCAGTTAATCTCGCCCCACATTTTCGGGTGCGGCGGCGTGTGGATTGGTTTCGGCACAAACTTGTTCCAGGCGTTTGGAAAGACACCGCCCTCGGTCGCAACCGCGCCGAGCAAGGCGTTGAGCATGAACAAAGCACGCGCGACCGACCAGCCATGGCTGACTCCCGACGTGACGCTGCGCCAATTGTGACTGCTCAATTTTGTTCCCGCCGTCGCGACGAGCTTCGCAATCTCTTCAATCGTTCTCGCGTCAACGCCTGATTCGTGCGCCGCGAATTCGAACGTGTATTCGGCGTAGAGTTTTTTTAGCGCTCGCTCGAAATTCTCAAAATGCACCCGGTCGCTATCGCTCACGGTACTGACCTCATCGCGCGTCAGGCGCTCTGACCTCTGATCTCTGACCTCTGACCTCTGTTCGAGGAACTCGAACCAATTCCACCATCGGCGAACGAAATCTCGATTATACAAATTGTTCTGAATCAGATAGTTCGCAATCGCCAAAAGAATCGCCGCCTCTGATCCCGGATAGGGCGCGATGTAGTAGTCGGCATGTGTCGCTGTGTTCGACAGGCGCGTGTCCATCACGATCAGCTTCGCGCCATTCGCTTTGCCGTCGATCACTCGCTGCGCGTGCGGATTGAAATAGTGACCGGATTCGAGATGCGCGCTGATCAGCAGAATAACTTTCGCATTTGAGTGATCGGGACTCGGGCGATCGAGCCCCATCCAAAGTTGATAACCTTCGCGTGCGCCCGACGAGCAGATGTTGGTGTGCGAGTTGTGACCATCGACTCCCCAGGCGGCGAGAATTCTTTCCGTGAATCCATCTTCGCCGGGACGCCCGACGTGATACATGATTTCATTGCGACGGTCTTCGACAATCGCTTTACGAATGCGCGAAGCGAGATCGTCGAGCACTTCGTCCCAACTGACGCGTTCCCATTCGCCTCCGCCGCGTTTGCCCGCGCGTTTCAGCGGATAAAGAATGCGATCGGGATCGGTAATCTGATTGAGCGTCGCCGGCCCTTTCGCGCAGTTGCGCCCGCGGCTGCCGGGATTCTCAGGATTACCTTCGAACTTCTGAATCTGGTTTGTTTCTTTGTCGATGTAGGCAAGCAGCCCGCACGCCGACTCGCAGTTGAAACAAGTCGTCGGCACGAGCTGATAATGCCGCTCTTTACGTTGCGGCCATGCCTGCGAATCCAGCTCCGTCCAATCATCCCAACGCTCCTTGGGCGGAAACGCCGAGAGATGAATGCGTGAAGGACCGGGATAGGAAGTGTCAGCCATGTCGATTTACTTCTCTTTCACTTCGAGCGACTGGATCAATTGCTCAAGCAGTTCAAGATTTGGTTGGAACTTGTTCGCGGGCAAGGCTTCAAGTTTGGCCAATACCGGACGCACGTAGGCCTGATACTGTTTTGACTTGTGTGACAACAAGTAGTTCTTTTCGTTCCAGGCAATTACGTCCGGTTCATCACCGTTGGGAAGAAAAGGCGCCCTCACCGAAAACTCTGCGTAAACCCAATGCCGGCTGTCGTTGGTAATTCCCTGGAACGCGTACTCGAGACCATCATTGGCGATCTGGGAAGTCTCTCCTACATCCCATTGGGTCAAAAAGAAAACTCCCGTTCCGTTTCTAAAATTAATGTATCGGACGCGAGCGGCGAATGCCTGACAGGCTTCCCACATTGGCAGGAAAGGCATAGCCGCAGTGCAGCCTTTTTCGCCGCGCGCTTTGGCTAAAAAGCGCCCGACATTTGCTGGGGCAGGCTTCGCTCGCAAGAGCTCCTTCAACACGCGCACTTCTTCATCGAAATAAATCGTCCAGGCCGGAGGATTGGGGGGATAGATAACATTCTTCGCGTCTCTATCGCTGGCTATTGCGACTGCTTCTCTGAATTTCGCTAACTGAAAGATCCTTATCTGAGGATCGTTGTCGCGCTGCGAACGGATGCGATACGAACCAAGCAATGTGAAGCCGGGATGCTCCGGCCATATATCGCTCGGCTTCCCTTCAGTTGAGGCTGGAATTGTTTCCGATTTGACGTCAGGCGCCAAGGAAAGGTTGAGAGAGAAAATGACGCCCTTATAACTGACCGTCTTGCTTCCTCCGGCAATTTGCTCCGCGAACGTTTTGCCAGCCACCGTCTGCGCAGCGAGCGCACCAGGTAACAGAAAACGGCTTAACCCAACAACGATGCCACACATCAAAAAAAGAACAACGATGGGAACAATCGCACGCTTCATTGTCTGTTACGCTGCCACTTGTTCATATAAAAACGGCGGAATGTCTGCCCGTTGGTTGGCATGCTCAACCGTGATGCCGCAGATATTGCCGTTCTGATCAAGATCCAAGATAGTGTTCTCGTCCAGATCCTTTGATTCGGCTATTTCGGCTGCCTTGAACTCGACGTAAAGCGTGTCAGTGTCTTGGAAATATTTGACATTCATACTCGCAGCAAGGTGCTCAGCTTTCTTAATGCGTCGTCCGTTACTGATGACGGCAGCTTGCAAATCAGCTTTGTATCGCGCGCCTTCCAATCGAGGTTCTTAATTTGATCCGCCAGGATTGCTCCCGTCACTTTCAATCCAGGGGGTATTTGCACCTCGAATGGATAACCCTTGACTTGATTTGTAATTGGGCACAAAACCGCAAGCCCAACTTTGCGATTGTAGGCGACTGGCGACAACACCAATGCTGGTCGCCTGCCAGCCTGCTCGTGTCCGGCCTGAGGGTTGAAGGTGATCCAAATGACATCGCCGCGGTCAGGTGCATATGCCATTTACCAGACCTCTTTTCCTACCGGCGCGCCGAAATCAACTTCCGAATGAAGATTCTTTTTGGTTACTCGCGCCAACAACTCTTCCAGCGAGTATTCCTGCTCTTTCGCGGCTTCCACGATCATTCTGCCATTGTCCAGCGACAGGTCGACGACCGAGCCTTGTTCAATACTTGAGTGCGCCGCGAACGATTTTGGGATCCGGAGCGCCAAACTATTGCCCCACTTTTGAATCCGAGCTTTCACTTTAGCTTCCTCCTCTGTATCTACAAAGAAGATACTACAAGACTATCAAGAGATTGAAGCGTCACGCCAGCGGCACTGATTGTCCTGCCTGCACGTAGGCGTGTTCGTACAGTATCAACCCAGCCAAAATAATCGGTACACACATAGCGAATAGAGGCTGAATTGTCGCCATAGCCGGCATCCCGAGCATCACGAGCATCAACACCGACCAGGGGAAAATCGCGCCGGCGACGCTTAAGGCGAGTCCGATCCAGAAAGAGTCACGAAAGCGGCCGTGCGTCATTTCCCATACCGCGACGCGGACATGTGCTGTCGAATGAGTTAGCGATAGCTCTCCCCAGACCATGAGCAGATGCACCACACTCGTAACCGCCAAGACCCATATCAAAACCGGCGCTCCCAGTAGAACAACCCTCACCGGCTCAACCCACGGAGCAAAAGAAACCAAAACAGCAGAGCCGAGCAGCATCGCTTGCACTGCAAGGTGCGGAGGCAACAGCGGATTCTGCCAAAGATCACGCGCCTTTGCCTGTGCAAAAAGGTAAGCAGTGTAAATCGCTGTCATCGTCGACAAAGGGATTCCAGCAATCATCAACCGCGTCTGCAACCCTGGCAGTTCAAGCATGCTGGACATGAAATGCAACGCGAGAACTAATGAATAGCCGGCAATAATAAATGCGCCCTTCACTAGCCAGCTTCTCCATTGCGGCCGCGTAAAGATCATGTAGAAGCGAGTAGGGTGTTCCAGATCCCAAATCAGCAGCAGGCCCGTGATACCGAGGAAAGCGCCGGAGACTATCGGCGTCACCCACAGCCAGAGCGGATTGTCGGTTCGTAAAAATCCGAACAGCACCAGCAACGCTGCCACCAGATAAACTCCGCTCGCAATTCCCTTCGTCCACGTGTACAAACTCACGCGCCAGTCCCACGGAATTGAGTGCGCCACATCGTAACTCAACAAAGCCGCGGCGGAAGAGTTGTTGTAAGTTGGATTCCCGGAAACAACTTGCTCTTTCGATTGCTGCTGTTCGCTCCACATGAACAGTCCTGCTTCAGGACGGCGCGCGGCCAAAGGATCAAGCGTCGCCTGATGTGCGCCTTTGTAGAAAAGCTTCGGCAGCGTCTCTTTCTCCGGGCGACGCACGTTCACTGCTTCGCGATTCACGATCTGCGCGACGTAAGAAGACTGATCGTTCATGTCGCCGATCAGAATTGCTTGCGTCGGACAGACCACGACGCAGGCGGGCTCGAGCCCAACATCGAT
>DATBSG010000294.1:0-3601 GCA_036559945.1 Pyrinomonadaceae bacterium | reverse complement strand
CCGAATTGAACCAATCAGCAGCCGATTGCGCCGGCCTTCGTCCGGATTATTTATGTTCGAATGAAAAGTCGTGCCTTCAACGGCTTTCGGATATTGGCCGCTGGTGAAAGCGGCGGGTAGCGCAAAAGGACTGTCGTTAATGCGGGCATTTGAAGTCGTGCCATAGAAATTGAGGGCCAGGATTGAAGAGCGCGTCGGGTAGATTTGCAACCGACCCGAGCCGGCCGTGTTGCCGTATTCGTCATGGCCATCCACGCCGCGGCGTACATCGATCCGCGACAGACCAAAACTGAAGCCGGCACGCTTTCCGAGACTGCCCGACCCGCGCAGCCGTTCGCGAAACAGCGCGAGACTGCCGCCGTCAAACCCGAATTCAAAATTACGATCGCCGGCGGCGGCCGCGGGCACCAGATTGATCACTCCGCCAATCGCGTTCGTGCCGTAGATGGATGAGCCTGAGCCGCGCAGCACTTCAACGCGATCGAGATCGCTCGGAACCAAATCAGAAAAGAACGGCACGGCTGATCCATTGATGTCCGAAGCATCGCGCACCCGCAAACCGTCGAGCAGCACGGCCGTATCAAACGGTCGCTGTCCGCGGAGACGTACGCTCGTCAATGCGCCGGGCGAACCCTGCTGTTGCACGCGCACGCCGGGAATGCCGCGCAGGCTTTCACTTAGTCCAGTCTCGCGTTTGGTTTCGATCGTCTGAGCGTCGAGCACGGTGATCGCTTTGGATGTTTCGTCAATTTGCTGCGGCGTGCCGTTTGGTGTTACGACGACGATCTCGTTCACTGCTTCGATTGGCAGCCGCACATTCTGCGTCAGCGATTGACCACGGGTCACGCTAATTGCCGCCGCCTGAGACGCAAATCCAGGCGCCTTGACTTCGAGGATGTAATCGCCGGGCGCGATGTTGCTGAACACGAAATCTCCATTCGCGTCGGTAGAAGTTGTTGAGTTAGTGCCCACGCGGGTCGTCAAGCGAACTTCAGCGCCGGCAATGCTCGCGTTACGTTGGTCGGTCACACGTCCGTGAATTTCAGCTCTTGTCTGCGCAACGGTTCCGGTTGCGCTAAGACAAAGACACAAGAGAAGCAAATACTTTTTCATCCTTCATCCCTCATCCTTCATCCTTTGAGTTAATCCCCCATCCTTCATCCTTGCATGTGCACCGGGGTCACCCGCGGCGCGCCCGAAATCGGATGCGCATCCACGATCACCTGCAAGTCAAACACTTGTTTCAGTAGTCCCTCAGTCAGTACTTCGCGCGGCTGACCGAATGCGATCGTGCGGCCCTGTTTCATCAGCATCACTCGATCGGAAAACTCTGCGGCGAGATTTACATCATGAGTGACGACGATTGCGGCGCTTGCGGTGGTGTTGCAGCGCGTTCTGATCAGACGCAGCATCGTCGCCTGGTGCGCGAGATCGAGATTCGCTGTCGGCTCATCCAGCAGGAATATCTTCGCTTCGGTCGCAAGGGCACGTGCCAACACCGCACGCTGTCGCTCGCCGCCGGACAGCTCATTCATCAGGCGAGATTCAAATCCATCAAGTTCAGTTTCGTGCAAAATAGCGCGCGCAATTTCCACGTCCCGTTCGCTCTCCCAGCCCCACGCGCTCGACCATGCGTAGCGTCCGCCGATCACGAATTCCATTACTGTGACCGGGAATCGCAACTCGGTCTCCTGCGCAACGACCGCAACGTGACGAGCGATCACTCGCCGCGCGTAACTCTGCAAAGACTCTCCCTCAAGCAAGACCTCACCGCCGGTCGGCACGATGCTGCCGTTCAGCGCCCGCAGCAGAGTAGATTTGCCTGCGCCGTTGGGTCCGATGATCGCAATTACCTCACCAGGTTTTGCGCTCAGCGACACGTTGGCGACCGCTTCGCGCGGGCCATAGTTGACCGTTATGTTTCGTGCTTCGAGCATCAATGCTTCTCGTTCACGTTCAGACACCCGCGTTTGCGCGCGCGCCCAAATCGCTGGAGGCGGGCAACACATCCGCATAGATAAAGCCTTCGCGCTCCGTGATTTCTCCCAACACGATATCAACCGGCTTGCTGAACATTGGCCCATCGAAAGCGAAGGTATGAAATTCTCCGCGCTCACCACACGGATCGACCTGATCGGGAAGGGCCGATAAGAATTCTTCGTTGAATTCGCGTCCGGCAAAGCTTGCCGGCAACTGTTTCGGATCCACGCAAGTTACGATGGCGCGCAAGCCGCTGGTAATCATCTCTCTCGCTAATTCGCCGGTCGGCTTCAACCAAATCGGAAACAGAGGAGTGATCCCGGTGCCGGCTAATTTTGCTTCTCGATATTCTTTAATGTCCGCGAGAAAGAGATCGCCGAACGCCATGCACTCAATTCCCTGTTGCCTCGACTGGTCGATAAATTTTTCCATGGCTGCTTCGTATTGAGAATTACTGCACGGATAAGGCAGATCGATGACGTGCAAAGGAAGACCGACAGCCTCTGCCTGGCGTTGCAGCAGTTCGAGGCGCACCGCATGGATGGCCACGCGTTGATAGAGTTGATTCATCGTGGTCACAAGTCCGGCGATTTCCAGATCGGATTGCCGGCGCAACGTGTGGAGCGCCCACGCGCTGTCTTTGCCACTACTCCAACTCAATAAAGTTTTCTTCATCGCCACGTCAGCGCCCTTTGCGCAGCAAATAAACAAACAGCGGCGCGCCAATCAGCGCGGTGATTGCGCCCACGGGCAATTCGCGCGGCGCGATAAGTGTGCGGGACAACATGTCGGCGACTATGACGAAGCTCGCGCCGGCCAGGGCCGCCGCCGGAACCACCAGGCGGTTGTCGCTGCCGAACGACAGTCGGACCAGATGCGGGATCACAAGCCCAACATAACCAACCGACCCGCTGGATGCGACCGACGCGCCGACCAACAAGCTTGCCGCGAGAAACACAATCAGCCTGACCCGTCCAACTTCCACTCCCAGATCGAACGCATCGCGTTCGCCCAACATCATCAAATTCAAGGGGCGCGCATTCAAAATCAGAATTCCCACGCCGATAACCGTCGCGATGAATGCCACATAAAGCGACCGGCTGGTCGCGGCGGAGAGATCTCCCAGCAGCCAGAATGTGAACGAGCGAATGCGCGTCGCGTCCATCAGCGTGGTCAGAAAAACGATCGCCGATGAAAGAAATGTGGTGACGATGATACCGGCAAGTATCATTCGCTCTGGCGTCGCGCCGACTCGGCCGCGCGCCAGCCGATATACGACGGAAGTTGCAGCTAGTGCGCCGCCGAAAGCCAACACAGGCCGGGTCCATTCATGTGCGCCGAAGAACACCAGCGCGATCATCGTGCCGACGGCCGCGCCGTTCGAAACGCCGAGCAGGTAGGGCTCGGCCAGCGGATTGCGCAGCAGCGCCTGATAGGCTGCGCCCGCCGCCGCCAGACACATTCCCACCGCGCCCGCCAACAGTATTCGCGGCAGCCGAAGGCCGATAAGAATCGCCTGCTCCTCAGAAGACAATCCGCAGTCTGATTTGCCTGTCAAAGCGCATAGCGATGCCGCCAGTGGCAGACGCTGACTACCAAAGACCGAGGCAATGACAAGCAC
>DATBSG010000293.1:0-5260 GCA_036559945.1 Pyrinomonadaceae bacterium | reverse complement strand
GAAAAGATCAAGAATTCAGCCAACGAAGCCGCGAAGACGTTATCCAAGTAACACGCCGGCAGGATGCCGGCGATCCGCACGCAGGATGCGTGCGCTCCTGTAATGATTCCTGAAATAGGTCAGTTCGCATTAATTCTCGCGCTGATGATCGCGATCGTGCTGGCGATTCTGCCGCAGATTGGCGCCGCGCGCGGGATACCGCAGCTCATTGCGGTCGCGAAGCCGGCGGCACAAGCCCAGTTTCTTTTTGTCCTGATCGCCTTTGGTTGTCTAGGATACTCGTTCATCACGAACGACTTCTCTGTTCTGAATGTCGCCAGTAATTCCAATTCGCAGTTGCCGCTGCATTATCGTTTGGCCGCTACGTGGGGATCGCATGAAGGTTCTCTTTTGCTGTGGACATTCATGCTGACCATTTGGATGGTTGCCGTCACGCTCTTCAGCAGACACCTGCCGGACGAAATCGTCGCCCGCGTGCTCGCAGTGATGGCAACGATCAGCATCGGCTTTCTGCTTTTTATGTTGCTGACTTCGAATCCGTTCACGCGTTTGGTTCCTGCTGCACCGGATGGACGCGATTTGAATCCGCTGCTGCAGGATCCGGCGATGGTCGCGCACCCGCCGATGCTCTACATGGGGTATGTAGGGTTCTCCGTCGTGTTCGCGTTTGCGATCTCGGCACTGATTGGCGGCCGTCTGGATGCGACTTGGGCGCGTTGGTCGCGACCCTGGACGACCGTGGCGTGGATGTTTCTTACTTGCGGAATCGCTCTGGGCAGTTTCTGGGCTTACTACGAACTGGGCTGGGGCGGGTGGTGGTTTTGGGATCCGGTTGAGAATGCGTCGTTCATGCCTTGGCTAGTCGGAACCGCCTTGATCCATTCGTTGGCGGTCACTGAAAAACGTGGCGGTTTCAAAAGCTGGACTGTACTGCTCGCAATCGCGGCCTTCTCGTTGAGTCTGCTCGGCACGTTTTTGGTTCGCTCCGGCGTGCTGACTTCAGTTCACGCGTTCGCGAACGATCCGAAGCGCGGCATCTTCATTCTCGCATTTCTAACCGCAGTTATTGGCGGTTCGCTCGCGTTGTACGCATGGCGTGCGAAACAGGTCGGCCTGGGATCAAAATTCGACTTGCTCTCGCGCGAATCTCTTTTGCTGACCAACAACGTGCTGCTGGTGGTTGCGGCCGGCTCAGTCCTGCTCGGCACGTTGTATCCGCTGTTCATGGATGCGCTAAACCTCGGAAAGCTCTCAGTTGGCCCGCCGTACTTCAACGCGGTCTTCGTTCCGTTGATGGCGCCGGCGATGTTCTTAATCGGCGTCGGGCCGATCGCGCGTTGGAAGCAGGCGAAGCTACCGGAATTAGCAACACGTTTGCGCTGGGCATTCATCATCAGCCTCATTACTGGTGTCGCAGTTCCCTTCTTTATCGGCGGATGGCAATGGCGCGCGAGCCTGGGAATCCTGCTGGCAGTTTGGATCGTTCTCACGGTGAGTCAAAACATTTGGAGTCGCGTTCGGATTGGGACAGGCGAAATGACCTTCTTCGATCGCGTCAAAGCGCCGTCACGCGGATTCTATGGAATGCACCTGGCGCACATCGGTGTTGCCATCTTCGTCGCCGGAATTACCGTGGTGACCGGCTATCAAACCGAGAAGGACGTGCGCATGAACATCGGCGAAACGGTCAACGCCGGCGGCTATGAATTTCGGCTCGACAATCTGGCGCAGGTGCGGGGACCGAATTATGACGCCGTGCGCGCCGACATACAGGTTACGAAGAATGGCGCCTTTGTGACGATGCTGCATCCGGAGAAGCGCGCCTTCACCGCCGCGCAAAACGTCACGTCCGAGACGGCAATCGACCGCAGCATCTTTCGCGACCTGTACGTGTCGCTCGGCGATCAAGCCGAAGGTGGCGGCTGGACTGTGCGCGTCTATCACAAGCCGTTGGTTAATTGGATTTGGCTCGGCGCATTGATTATGGCGATCGGCGGAGCGTTTGCCATCACTGATAAGCGATACGCGCTTCAGGCGCAAAAAGAGCGCGACGCGCAGAAGGGCATGAGGACACCGGAAGTAGCCGCGGCGGCGGCGCCGGGAGTGGATTAGCCATGAAAAAGCTTGTCTTTATCCCGCTCGCGCTATTCATTGGGCTCGTTGTTTTTCTATTCATTGGGCTGCGCCACGATCCGCGCGAGATTCCTTCGCCGCTCATCAATAAGGCCGCGCCGTCATTTCAATTACCACAGCTTCACGATCCGCAGAAGACGCTTTCCGCGCAGGACATGCGCGGCCAGGTTTGGCTGCTGAACTTTTGGGGGACGTGGTGCATTGCCTGTCGCGAAGAGCATCCGTGGCTTCTTGAATATGCAAAATCGAACGCGGTCCCGATTATCGGCGTCGATTACAAGTACTCGACTGACACGAGTGACGAACGAACTGCCGCAATGCGCATGCTCGCTGAAGTTGGCAACCCGTATTCGCTGACTTTGTATGACGGCAGCGGTCGCGTCTCGATCGATTACGGCGTGTATGGTGCGCCGGAAAGTTTTTTGATCGACAAGAACGGCGTGATTCGCTTTAAGCAAATCGGTCCAATTACCGAAGATGTTTGGCGCGACAGAATCCTGCCGCTGGCCAGGCAACTGAACCAATGAAGCGCGTGACTTTTACAACCGTGGCTATTCTCTGTCTTGCGATTGCGATCGTCGCGCAGGTCGCGCAACCGCTCGAAGACCCGGCCATCGAGCAGCGCATGAAGAATCTGACGAAGCAGTTGCGCTGTCTTGTCTGTCAGAACGAAACGCTGGCTGATTCGCAAGCGCCTTTGGCCGAAGACCTGCGCCGCGAAATTCGCGAACAGATCAAGGCCGGCAAGAGCGACCAGGAAATCATGGCTTACGTTTCGCAGCGCTACACGGATTTTGTCTTGTATAACCCGCCGGTCAAGACGAGCACTTACCTGCTTTGGTTCGGGCCGTTTCTACTGTTGCTGATGGGAACTGTGCTGCTCTTCCGCTATGTGAAGCGCCGTCGGGAACTGATCAAAGTGGAGCCGCTGACCGCGGAAGAGCGCCGGCGCGCAGAAAAACTTTTGAGTGAGATGTAACGCCATCCCGACGTGTCGGGATTACGGTCGCAAGTTAGCAACTTGCGCTACAACTGCGATGTTAATTTTCTTTTTCATTTGCGCGCTCATGGTGCTGCTGGCGCTGTCATTGATTCTGCCGCCGCTTTTGCAATCACCAGCCGACGCGAAGACCAAAGATGCCCGCGCCGCAAACTTGCTCGTGTATCAGGACCAGCTGCGCGAATTGGAAGCGGATGTGAACGCTGGATTGCTTGCTGCAGCCCAATTCGAACAGGACAAAGAAGATATCGAGCGAAGAGTGTTGGAGGACGTCGGCGACGTGAAACGTTCACGCACGCCAACAAAGATCGCTACTCGGAAAGTCGCTTACGCGGTCGCGGTCGTCATCCCGGTTGCCGCCATTCTGTTCTATCTAATCGTTGGAAGTCCGAAGGCTTTGGATCCGCGGCCGGCATCTCCACCAAACATGGGCGCGCGTTAGGCGTCCACTTGTCCGCTGGTGTGCTAATTCTGTTCGCGCTAGACTCCAGACAAATCAATCCTGGAGGACCAACATCATGGCTGACGTACAAAGAAAATGCATCGACTGTCGCGACTATCCGAGCGAAAGCGGCTGCTCGCTTCGCATTGAAGGCACTGAAGAAGAATGTCTTGACGCAGCGGTGAGCCACGCCGTCGCGAAGCACGGCCATCCGGACACGCCCGAGCTGCGCGACGAAATTCGCGGGCTGCTCAAAAACGCCTAGTCGTTTGGAGACGATCCTTGACCAGAGAAAACTTTCTGTTCGCGATTATCGGCGTTCTGCTCGGCTTTATCGTCGGCTTCATGCTGCACGGCGTGATGAGCCAGCGGGATGCCGAACGCGCGGCGGCTTCAACGCAACAGCGCCCGCAACTGCCGCCCGATCATCCACCGATTGGCGCCGACACCTCGACCAGCGATTCGCAGCAATCGATGGAACAAGTCCAGCAAACGATCGCGCGTGCCCGAAACAACCCAAAAGATTTCGAGGCGCAAATTCAGGCCGCGCAGCTTGAATATCAAATCCAGCAATACGACGAAGCGATCAAGTTTCTGCTGACCGCGAACCAAATCAAACCCGACGACTACAGCACAGTCGCCAATCTCGGCATGGTCAATATGGACGCCGGTCACATGGATGCCGCCGAAAAATGGTATCGCGCCGCGCTCGCGAAGAATCCAAACGATTTGGCGGTGATGGATGGTTTGTGCAATGTGCTTCTGACCGCAGGCAAACGCGCCGCGGCGACGGAGATGATTGACAAACTCGCGAAAGCGGATCCCACGAATCAGGACCTGCCGCAATTCCGAGACAGGTTGTTGAAGCTTAAATAACTCAGTTGCCAAGACCGAACGTCTACAAACCGATTCTGGTCGGCGGGTTGATCGCCGGCGCATTGGATATCACCTACGCCTGCGTTTTCAGCTACGTTCGGCGCGGCGTTTCACCGGCGGTGGTCCTTAGATCAGTCGCGGCTGGAGCACTCGGGCCGGCGGCCCGCGATGGTGGGGTCAAGACCGCACTCCTTGGTTTGTTCTTTCATTTTCTGATCGCGCTGATTGCCGCCACAGTCTACGTGCTGGCAAGTCGCGTAATTCCTTTCATGATCTCGCAGCCAGTCATCGCCGGAATTCTGTTTGGCCTGTGCGTCTATGCCTTCATGAATTGCGTCGTCCTGCGACTTTCGGCAATTCATCTAACAACCTGGCCGTGGTCTTATCCGAAGTCCGCGCTGATTGGCGGACTGCTCATCCACATGTTCGGCATCGGCCTGCCCATCGCGCTTGTCGCGCGCCGATATTCGAAGTAAAACTCAACCCATGGAAATGAATGAAGTGCAGCTCGAGACCGAGCGGCTCATCCTCCGCTGGTTTCGCGAAGATGACCTGGACGACTTCTGCCGGATGTCCGGTGATCCGGAGGTCATGCGGTTTCTCGGTGATGGAAAGCCGATGGACGTCATGTTCACCTGGCGGCAGATGGCCACCTTTATGGGTCACTGGTATTTTCGCGGATACGGTATCTGGGCTGTGGAAGAAAAGAGTAGCGGGCGCGTCGTCGGCAGAATTGGCTTCATGAATCCGGTCGGCTGGCCCGGGTTCGAATTAGGCTGGACGCTTGCGCGCGACAGTTGGGGCAAAGG
>DATBSG010000292.1:0-12307 GCA_036559945.1 Pyrinomonadaceae bacterium | reverse complement strand
GTGCACTTCGATCGCCATTGACGCGGCTTTCTCGCTGCGCACGGTTGCTTGCCACTTTGCGAGACTGGTCGCGCGTCCGCTTGGCTGGCCTTCGTTCTTCAACCATCCGGCTCGCATCCAGAGCAGACGTGACATTTGATAATCAGCTTCCATCTCGGCAATTTTCTGTTTCACGAGCTGATGATTGGCGATCTTCGTTCCGAAGGTTTCGCGCTCCAGCGCGTAAGCAACCGATGCGTCTCGTGACGCGCGAATCACGCCGGTGGCGCCGGCCGCGACCGTGTATCTTCCCTGTTCGAGCGCAAACATCGCGATCTTAAAACCTTCGCCCTCTTCGCCCAGCAGGTTTTCTTTGGGCACACGCACATCCTGCAAGGAAAAGTAGCCGGTGTTGCCGGCGCGGATACCGAGCTTGCCGTGAATCGTTCCCGAGGTGAAACCTTTCATGTTGCGCTCGACGATGAAGCAGGACATGCCTGAGTGGTCTCGCGTCCTTCTCTTCTCTTCGTCGGTCCAGCAGAAGAAAAGAAAATTGTCCGCAAAATCGGCGAGGCTGATCCACATCTTCTCGCCGTTGAGAATGTAATCGTCGCCGTCACGACGCGCGGTTGAGCGCGCGCCGACAACATCCGAACCAGCGCCCGGCTCGGTCAAGCCATACGTCGCCAGTTTCTCGCCTTTCGCCTGCGGCACGAGATATTTTTGTTTCTGCTCTTCGGTACCCCACGTCAACAGCGTAAGTGAGTTCAAACCAGTGTGCACCGACATCGCGACGCGCAGAAAAGTATCGACCGCTTCCAGTTCCTCGCACACAAGTCCGAGCGAGATGTAATCGAATCCCGCGCCGCCGTACTGGTCGGGAAGGCAGACGCCAAGCAAATTCAGCTCAGCCATCTTCTTAAAAATTTCGGGATGCGCTTCCTGCTTCTCGTCCCACTCCTTGATGTAAGGCGCAACTTCTTTTTGCGCAAACTCCCGCACGGTTTGCATCAGCGCTTCGTGATCGTCGGTAAGTTGAAGGTCAATCATCGCGATTCCTTTTGGAGGTTGTATTTAACGCAAGTTAATTTCACCACAGAGTTCACTGAGGAAACACAGAGTTACACAGAGAATTGCTGATGTCCAACCGTCCTTGTGTTGATTTATCAGCGCCAATCCGCGTTCATCCGCGGCTGATTAATTCGCTGGCCGCGCGTCTTGCGTCATCAAGGGACGTGACTCGCCCGTCCAACTGCATCTCGTAAACGGCTTTCGTGATTTCGCCGATGCGCGGACCGGGCGTCATGCCCATTTCCAGTAAATGTCGGCCAAGCAGAATTGGCGCAGGCGCGCCCTCTTGCAGCTCCAGCTCGCGGACACGCTCGATGAACCACTCTTGCGCCTCCGCGGTGTACCACTTGTCACGCGGCACCCATTCGGCGTTGCGGCCAAGCGAATCCGCCTTGGCCACGCGATACAAAAGATCGAGATCGCATCTTCGCGCTAACCGGCGAAACGCGCCGTCGCCCACCTCTTCACGCTTCTTGTAGAACTCTCCGGGCTTGAGATGGTCGCGGACGATTGCAACCACCTGCGCGCGCACCTCGTAGCCCTCGAGCGTGTGCAGGTTCACCCGATCGAGAAAACTGATGGTGGGCTCGACACCTGCTTCCTCATGCTCGCGCGAACGAATGCGGCCATCGACGAACGACGTCGTTGCGGGTTTGCCGAAATCGTGGGCCAGCGCCGCAAGCATGACGGTCACCTGTTTCGCGTGAGGCAAATCATCGATTAACTCGCGCGCGCGATCGGTCGTCAACAGCGTGTGGATCCACACGTCCCCTTCCGGGTGCCATTCCGGTTCCTGCGGCACATCGATCAACGCCTTGAGTTCCGGAAACAGTCGATCGATGGCCGTAAGTTCGCGCAGCCACTTCAAACCGATCGAGGGCCGGCGCGCGCGCAAAAGAAGCTTCTCCATCTCGCCCCAAATTCGTTCCGACGGTAAATCGGAAAGATCGATTGAGCGACAGAGCCCAATTGTCTGCGGTTCGATTTCGAATTCAAATCGTGCCGCAAATTGCGCCGCACGCAAGACGCGGAGGCTGTCTTCGGCAAAAGTCTTCGGCGACACCGCGCGCAAAATCCGGCGACCGAGATCTTCACGTCCGTGAAATGGGTCGATGATTTCTTCGGTCAGTGGGTCTTGCAGAATCGCATTGGCGGTGAAGTCGCGCCGCGACGTCGCCTCTTCAGTTGACATCGCGGGGTCGCCTTCGATGAAAAACGAGCGATGACCGCGGCCGGTTTTCCGCTCGCGCCTCGGAATTGAAACATCCAAATGCTCGCCCAGCTTGTAAACGGTAAACGCTTCGCCGACAACATTCACGCTGCCGAATTGATCGAGCAGTTGGCGCAGACGCGCCGGCGGAATCCCATAGACTTCCAGGTCCCAATCCTTCGGCTGTTGGTCCATCAGCTCATCGCGCACGCAGCCGCCGACGAGCAGCGCGCGCCCGCCTTCATCGCGCACGGCTCGAGCAATGTTCAAGACCTGGTCAGGAATCACCGGCATCTCAGTGCAATGTCCAATGTCCAATGTCTAGAGTCAAAAAAAATTTGCAGACGATTTGGACGTTCGACGTTGGACTAATCCTGAGGTTCGTCTCCGATTACGACGTTCAGTCCGCGCGTGGATGGCAAACAACTGATCACTTGCACGCGTTCAATCTTCGTGAGCTCAGTGCCTGCTGCATGCCAGATTTTTACCCAAAACGTGCGCGTCGCGCCGTGAATTGCGAAGCTCGAACCATCATTCATTACCGCGACCGGCTCGGCTGTTGTGCCGGCCCGCAACGCGCTGAGGAGTTCGGAAATGAAAGGTTTGAATTTGTCGAACTGAACCAGCACAGCGCTGTCAGCGACCTCGGCGGGCGGCAGCTCAATTGGATCCGCTGATTCAAGCAGCAGGCGACTCTCGGTTTGATGATCGCGCTTTTTCAGGATTGGCATTAGAAGACAATCAAACCATAGCGCGGCGCGACTCTCAAGCAGTCGCGCCGACCCGCCTCGCCGACCCCATTGCGCTCTGCGAAGTCACGGATTAAAGTTCTGCCGCTGCCATGGCCAGCGAAAGTGTTTTCAATCAAATCTTCAGGCCGGAACGCGACGATCGCGTGGCCATAGTGTTCGAGCAGCGCGAGATAACCTATCGCGAATTGCACGAACTAACTGTCAGCGTCGCGGAAAAACTGAATTCGCTCAAAATGAAGTCAGGCGACCGCGTCGCCATCCTGCTTAACGACTCGCCCGAATTCATTGCATCGTTCGTTGCGATCATTTCAATCGGCGGCATCGCGGTCCCGATTAATATGGCGCTGCGAAGCGCGGAACAATTATTCATTCTCAAGGATTGCAGCGCGCGGGCGGCGATCGTCGAAGCGGAGGCCTCAGCCAACTTGTTTGATGAAGATAACGTGGCCGCGGACCTTCCCGATTTGAAATGCTTGGTGGTCGTATGTCGACAAGGCAGTGACCCACGCGCGCTGATCGGCGGTTTGAATGTTCACCGGCTTGATGAGGCACAGCGCCAGCCGTTCGCTGATGACTTTCCCGTCCGCCATGCCGACGACCCTGACGTATTCATTCTCTACACCTCCGGCAGCACCGGCGAGCCGAAGGGCGCGGTGCATCGTCAGTCAGATATTTTCTACACGAACGAAACCTATTGTCGCGAAGTGCTGCGCCTGCGCGAAGGCGATCGTTTGTTTTCTTCTTCGCGTTTGCCATTCGCGTATGGACTCGGCAACGCGTTTACGTTTCCGTTGCTGAACGGCTTCACGACGATTCTGTGTCGCGAAAAGCCTGCGCCGGAAGTTATCGCGCGCGTGTTTCGACAATATCGACCGACAATCTTCTTCGGCGTGCCCGTGGTGTATCGGATGCTGCTGGAGCATCACCGGACTGTTGAGCCGCTCGATACGTCGAGCCTTCGCTTGTCCATTTCCGCAGGTGAAGCCCTTCCCGCGCGGCTTGGTGAAGAATGGCAAAAAACTTTTGGCGTTGAAGTCCTGGATGGCATTGGCTCGACTGAGATGCTGCACATGTTCATGTCAAATCATCAAGCGGAAGTACGCTATGGGAGTAGCGGCAGATTGTTGAAAGGTTACGAGGCAAGGCTGGTCGATCACGACGATGCGCCAGTCGCGCAAGGCGCGGAGGGAAATTTGTGGATTCGCGGCGCGAGCGCTGCCATTCGCTACTGGCATCGGCCGGAAACTTCGGCACAGACGTTCGTCGACGGCTGGGTCCGCACTGGTGATCTGTATCGACAAGACGCTGACGGATTCTGGTGGCACATGGGCCGCAGCGATGACTGCTTCAAGCCGACCGGCCAATGGGTCTCGCCCGTAGAAGTCGAAGGCGTGCTGGTCAGAAGTAATCAGATTCGCGCCGCAGCGGTCGTGGAAGGCTTCGATAAGGACGGTTTGTCCTGCGTCTGCGCGTTCGTCGTCCTTGCTAACGAGAGCGATAGCGAAGCATCGATTGAGCAAGCATTGCGAGAGCTGTGCGAAAGCGCATTGCCGAGATTCAAGCAGCCGCGCCACTACATTTTCGTTTCGGAATTGCCTTACACTGCCACCGGAAAGGTGCAGCGATTCAAATTGCGCGAGCAATTACGAAATGTCCGAAGTCCAATGTCCAAAGTCCAAAGTCAATGAGCATCGATCGCTTTGACTTTGGACATTAGACGTTGGACTTTAGACTTGGCCCATGGAAAAGAGTCTCCAGGAAACCTACGCGCCAAACATGAAGTGTTTCGGCTGCGGGCCCGCCAACGAAAATGGCTTGCACATTCGCAGCTTTCCGCAAGGCGCTGAAGTCATCGCAACGTTTCAACCCGAAACTTATCAGGAAGCTTTTCCCGGAATGTTGAGTGGCGGAATCATTGGGACGCTGCTTGATTGTCACTGCAACTGGACCGCGGCGTATGCCCTGATGAAGCAAGCCGGAGTCGATCATCCACCGTGCACGGTGACCGCGGATTACACAATCAAGTTGCTGCGCCCCACGCCGACTGACAAGCCAATTCAGTTGAAAGCACGAGTTGTCAAATCGAAAGATGATCGTGCGGTGGTCGAAGGCGAACTAATCGCCCATGACAAAGTAACTGCCACGTGTCGGGGAACTTTTGTCGCTGTAAAGCCCGGCCATCCCGCATATCACCGCTGGTAACATGCGAATCACGACCATCTTCTTTGATATCGGCGGGGTGCTGCTGACCGATGGCTGGGGCCACGCCTCGCGACGCGCCGCGGCTCAGAAGTTTGGTCTCGATTGGGACGAATATGCCGACCGTCACGAGAAAGTCGCGCACGCACTCGAAACGAACCGTCTGTCACTCGTTGAATATCTGACGCGGGCAGTGTTTTATCGGCCTCGTTCATTCAGCCGCGAGGAGTTTCGCGAGTTCATCTTTGCGCAGTCCCAGCCGCATCCCGAAACAATTGAAATCGCCAAGCGTCTGGCCGCTTCGCAAAAGTATTTCATGGCGACAATCAACAACGAGATTCTCGAGCTGAATACTTATCGCATCGAAACGTTCGGCTTGCGCAGCATCTTTCCGGTTTTCTTCAGCTCATGTTTTTTGGGGATTCGAAAACCAGATGAGGCTATTTACCGGCTGGCATTGCAAGTCACTCAACGAAAAGCCGAAGAATGCCTGTTCATCGATGATCGCGAGGTGAATTTAGAGTGTCCGCGAGAGCTGGGATTGCAAACGATTCTTTACGAGAGTGCGTCGCAGTTACGCAACGCACTGAAGGAAAACGGTATTGAGGCTTCAGCTTAGCGCGATCTTCGTCTTCTTTCCGTCCTTGTCCACTGCCACGTAAACAACTTCGGCCTCCGTCACCCGGGCTCGTTGGCCGGGCGATCCGTACCGTTCGGCTTCGACGATGACTCGTGTGGTAATCGACGTGGTTCCAATCTTCACTGTCTCAGAATAAAAGCTGACCAGGTCGCCGACAAAAACGGGCTGGTGAAAGATCACTTCGCGCATCGCGACGGTCACGAAGCGATCCATGCCGGTGCGGCGATGGGCTTCGATCGCGCCGGCCATGTCGATGTAGCTGAGAATGACGCCGCCGAAGATTGTGCCCTGCGAGTTTGTGTCGCGCGGCAGCATGGTTATGCGAATCGCTGGGTCCGTGTTCATGCGACAAATCGTAAATCGTAAATCGTGAATCGTAAATAGACAGCGTCCAGCGACAACTCGACTTCATAGGCACCGTCAGCCGGAACAAACCAGCGAGCGAAGTGTCTAAGCAGACAAATCCAACGAAGAAAGGTCCGTTGTCATGTTCCAATTAATTGACCTGATTCTCGGCTCCCCAGTCGGCGCGTTTATCGTCTCAGCGCTACGAGACACAGTCTACGCCGCTATGATTCTCGCCGATTGCGACGAATGCGGCTTCAACGATTTAGGCAAATTACTGTTCGGCGGCCTGATCCTGGCGGTGCTGATTGGAATTGGCGCTTCGCTGCTTTGGCGGCGGGCAAAAGAAAAGAACGCGGCGGAGTTAGGCTTTGTCTCAATCAAACCGACGGATCATGCGCGATAGGTGTCACGAAACAAACGGATACCAGGGCGTATTCCGAAAAATCCAGAAGAAGATCATTAGCACCAGCCACGCCCACAAGTAAAAGGATGGAATGAAGACTCGCCTTTGCGGATGTCCCGTGATTGCGCTCTTCGTGTAGCCGAGAAAGCCGTAAATGATGAACGGCAAGGTCAACATGAAAAGCGGATTTAGCTTAAACGCAGCGACTGGATGCAGATGCAAGAGCTGATAACACGCGCGCGTCGATCCGCACCCTGGACACTGCAATCCAGTCAACAAACGAAACGGGCATTTGGGGAAAAATTGATTCGCGGGATTTGCCGGATTGAAAAAGAAGAGAAACCCGGCGATCGCTGTTAGCCCAAGCCACACGCCGGCAGTGATCGTCATTTGTCGCGCGCGATCGGCCACTACGGGAATAAAATAGAATCTCTGCATGATCTGAAAACCGCAGCAACCATTCTGAAGCTTGGTCGCTGCGGAGCCAGTTTAACGCAATAGAAGTTGGTAGACGAAAGTCAGAACCAACCCTTCTTGTTTTGAATGTAGGTCCGAACGAAGTCCTCGTCGGATTTGGTGAGATAGATGATTCCCTCGACCAGGCCGATGATGCTGCCGATGCCACATGTGATGAACGTGAGGACGATCTGAATGATGCCCTCAGTTGTGTAACCGAGGATGAATTTGTGGATGCCGAACCCGCCGACGAGTATGCCGCAAATGCCGGCCACGAGTTTCTTGTCGGCGCCGAGTTGCTTCCAATCCTGAACGCCGCCGTACGCCGGTGGCGGCTGAATCGGTTGATAACCACCAATCTGCGGCAGCGGCGACTGACATTGCGAACAGACCTGCGCGAAATCGTCGTTCTGCGCGCCGCATTTTGTGCAAAAAACTGCCATCGCTTTACTCACAATGTGAACCGGAGGTTCCTACGAATGCTGCAGGATCCTCCGGTTCGAATCACTTCCCTAATGCCTGGTCCAACCGGCGATTAACGCCGTGGCACGAGAGGAGGCGTGCGATCGGTCATTGCCGGCTTTAATACTTCGATTAGGTATTGCCGATCGCGCTCAAACCGACGCCCAGCACCATCAAAATCACGTAACAGAGAATGCCGAGCAGCCCCAGTCCGATTGCGATGAAGCTGAACATCTTTGCCTTCTTCGAAGAGTCCTGCGCGCCGGCGATATCGCCCGCGGCTACTTTCCCGTTGACCTGAGTAGCAAAAATAATCGCGGGAATTGCCAGCGGCCAGCAACAGAAAATCGAGATAATCGCCGGCACCAGATAGTTTGGAACAGTTGCCGTACCACCGGCGGGCGGTGGTGGCGGAGTCCAGTTTTGCGACATGTCTTAGTCTCTCCTGTGATTTGGATTCTTAATACGAAATTTTTCGGAAAACCGATGAGAGCTGACGCACCCTTCCCGCCCCTTGTTGGCGCGACAAACGGTCAGCACTACGGCGATCCAACTGCAAAAAGCCTGTTCAGATGAATTAGAACCGCGAAATCGCGGTGCATAACTAACAAAAGAAGCGCACGATTGTCAAACTAAATTGGCCAAAACCATGATTTGAATGACGGCGCATGCGTCACAGACGTGGGACGAATTGACGCAGCAAACGTAGATCAGTAATAGTCTCAGCCGGATCAAAGACCTGGAAATCTTAGATGAAACAGATTCTTCAGAACGTTAAGACGGGCGAAGTAACGGTTACTGAAGTCCCGACTCCGGTCGCGCAACCCGGATTCGTGCTGGTGCGCACGGCTGCTTCGTTGATTAGCGCGGGAACGGAACGACTAACCGTCGAAGCTGGTCAGAAGAGTCTGATGAGCCGCGCGATCGACCAGCCGGCGCTGGTCAAGAAAGTCATCGATAAAGCGAGGAACGAAGGCGTCGTCGCAGCGGTCGATGCAGTCCGTTCGAAACTGGGATCGTTGAGCGCGCTCGGCTACAGTGCTGCGGGTACAGTCGTGGAAATCGGTGAGGACGTGACCAGTTTCCGCGTGGGTGATCGCGTCGCGTGCGCCGGCGTCGGCTACGCTTCGCACGCCGAAAGTTTGTCAGTACCGAAAAACCTTTGTGTGCGGCTGCCGGACAACGTGAGCTTCGACGCCGGTGCATTCGGCACCGTCGGCGCGATTGCGATGCAGGGTGTGCGGCTGGCTGAACCAACCCTCGGCGAATCGGTAGTCGTAATCGGTTTGGGACTGATCGGTCAGCTTACGGTGCAACTGCTGAAAGCGAATGGCTGTCGCGTCTTCGGGATCGATCTCGATCAAAAGAAGATTGATTTAGCAAAACAGCTTGGCGCTGACGATGGTAGCGCAACCAGCGAAGATGCGAAGGCGCGCGTGCTGGAATGGACGCGTGGCCCTGGTGCAGACGCTGTGTTGATTACCGCCGCGACCTCGTCAAATGAACCAGTTGAACTGGCCGGTGAAATCTCGCGCGCAAAAGGCCGCGTCGTTGTCGTCGGCGCAGTCGGCCTGAACATCCCGCGCAAGCCTTACTACGACCGCGAGCTGACGTTCCGAATCTCAATGTCGTACGGCCCGGGTCGATATGACCGCGAGTACGAGGAGCGCGGGCATGATTATCCAATCGGCTACGTGCGTTGGACCGAAGCACGAAATATTGAAGCTTTCCTCGACATGGTTTCGACTGGTCGCGTCGTGATCGAACCGCTCGTTAGCCATCGTTTCAACATCGACGACGGCGAACGCGCGTACGAATTGATCACTAGTGACCAGCCGTACGTTGCGGTGCTGCTGCAGTACGACAGCACGCGGCCACTTGAATCGCGTATTGCACTGCCGTCCAAAACGCGCGCCGCCGATACGGCGAAAACAGTGCGGCTGGGCGTAATCGGGGCCGGCGATTACGCGAAGTCAATGCTGCTGCCGAATTTCAAAGGGGCAGGCGCAGAGTTCCAGGCAATCGCGACAGCTTCGGGCGTCACCGCGCGCGCCGTCGGCGAACAATACGGATTTCACTTCTGCGCGTCGGGCGGTGACGAAGTCATCAACGATCCAGACGTCAATCTCATCGTGATCGCCACACGGCCTGCGTCGCATGGCGATTTGGCGCGGCGCGCCCTGGAAGCCGGCAAGCACGTATTCGTAGAAAAGCCGCTCGCGCTGAATGGCGAGGAATTGGAGGCGGTGCTCGAAGCCGCCGCGTCAGGGGGCGAGTTAATGGTCGGCTTCAATCGTCGTTTTTCGCCGCTCGCGCGCGCAGCCTTCGAATTTTTCAAAAATCGTCAGACGCCGCTTTCGATCAGTTATCGTGTGAACGCGGGCCGTATTTCACCCGGTCATTGGGTGCAGGATCCGCGCGAAGGCGGCCGCATCATCGGCGAGGTCTGTCACTTTGTCGATTTCGTGCACTTCCTCACCGGCTCGGTGACGACGCGCGTGTTCGCTGAAGCAATTGCCAGCCAAAATTCTGAAGTCACTGATGAAGATTCCGTGTTCGTGACGCTGCGTTTGGCCGATGGCTCAAACGCCTCGATTGCTTATTTGGCGGAAGGTGATAAGACTCTGCCGAAGGAACGAATCGAGATCGTCGGCGGCGGCAAATGCTTTGTCATTGATGATTTTCGCAGCGCGACTGCCTACGAAAATGGCCACGAAAAGACCACCAAGCTGCGCGAACAGGACAAGGGGCAACGCGATGAAATCCGTACAGTGACGTCAGTCGTGCTGGAGGGGAAACCCGCGCCTATCACGCTGGCAGATCTAACAACAACGACTCGCGCAACCTTCCGGATACGCGAGTCGCTGCGAACAGGATTGCCGGTTGAAGTTTGAAGCTTATGGTTGAGCCAGTCGCGCCCGCATTGCGGCCATCGCCAACTCTCTCGCCCGCGGCAAGACATCGACGGCTTTGGCGACCTGATTGTCCTGCCGGATGCGAACCTGCTGCGCAGTCACGATGCCGTATGCCGCCATTGACAGATTAAAGCGCAGCTCAGTCTCGATATACGATCGATTACGATCAAGCTGCGGCAGAAGGCCTTTCCAGTTCTCGTCCTTCGCCACGTAGTCGCGGAACGTCTGGAACAATTGCTCAGTCAGCGGAAAATCGGTCGCATCGATTACGTGATCGTAATCGATGGCGCGATCGGCCCGGTAACTGTCGAACCCGGACACGCGGCCGTTGGCAACGTCGCGAGCGAAAAAGAAAATCGGACTGCGGAGCCGGTTCTGCGCCCCGCTGACGGCGTCCAGGGCCACGGTTTCGTCGGGAGTGATTCCCCCGCCACCGTAGACGGTGCGGCCGGTGTCAGTGCGCATGGCTGGGCCACTGGGCTTCGGTGGTGTCGAGTTCTCTCGCAACGTTCCGCCGCGGTAGATGTAGTTGTAGAAACTGCCGTCAGAATAGTCACGCTGAATCAGACGGCCCGAAGGCGTGTAGTAGTACGCGGACGTTAGCGTCAATCCCGCGCCGCCATCCAATCGGATGATGCTTTGCACTAAGCCCTTGCCAAAACTGGTTTGCCCCACGATCAAGCCGCGATCGTGATCTTGAATCGCTCCAGCAACAATCTCCGAAGCTGACGCCGTATATTCGTTCACCAGAATCACCAGCGGCACGCGATCGGGATCGGTTCTGGTCGACGTGTAAATGCGATCATTCAGGCCGTTGCGACCTTTCTGCGTCATGATTACCTGGTCTTTCGGCAAAAACGTCCGTGCAACCATGATTGCCTGATCGAGTAAACCACCGGGATTATTTCGCAGGTCGAGCACCAAAGAAGTCATACCGCGCGCATGCAAGAACTCGAGAGCGGATTCCAGACCTTCAGCCGTGTCTGCATTGAATCCGCGCGTCATATCGATGTAGCCGACACCCGGCCGGAGGAAGTAAGCGTCGGGGACTGATGGCTGCGGGACTTTGTTTCGAATGATTTCGACGTTTTCCTGTTTGCCAGTGGCGGCGCGCGTCAACGTCAATATCACGTGCGTGCCGCGCGGTCCGCGAATTTTGTCGCGGACTTCCCCGGATAGCTTGCCGTGCATCGAGATGTTGTCAACCGCATCGATGCGATCGCCGTAGCGCAGTCCGGCGCGCCACGCGGGCGAATTCTGGAAGGTCGCCGTGATGTAAGTGTCAAGGGAATTGCCAACCGCGTAGTTCAGAATCGAGGCGCCAATGCCGAAGTATTCGCTCTGTTGGTCCGTCAGCATGTCTTCGAATTCCTGGCGGTCGAAATAGTTCGAGTGCGGATCGAGCGACCTCAGCATGCCGAGAATCGAAGACTTGTAGACGTCGTTGAAATCCAGTTTGTTGCCGTCGATGTAGTGCTCCTGAATGACGGCCAGCGCGTCCTGAAAATCCTGGCTCACCGCGGCGGGCGTGGTGGCAGGCGTATGCACGCGTGCCCGTCGCGAAGTCGCCGGGGGCACATCAGCTTTGCCCGTAGGCTTGCCGGATGAACTGTTTGATTGATCGCGTCTAGGCTGTTGTGCCAGGACGAAACCGGGAAGAGTTAAAGCCAAAAGAATTAGTGCGACCAGCGCCAGAGAAAATTTGTTCTTCACCGAGAACCTCACTGATGTTGTTTTAGATGCGAGCGAGACTAACCGGGGAGCCTTTCAACCCTGACCACGCGACGTGCTCACCGGCAATCTTAACGGATGCCGATTTGGCGAGCAAGGTTGCGCCGGCAAAAAAGGACTTTGTGCTTTGGACTTTGGACT
>DATBSG010000291.1:0-3757 GCA_036559945.1 Pyrinomonadaceae bacterium | reverse complement strand
CCACTTCACTGAACCGCCGGTGGCAAAATCGACATTCAGCTCCTTCACGCTGAATGGAACAGTGCCCGCCGATTGATAAGTATCGAGAACTACCATCGCGCCGACTTGATGCGCACGTTCCGTGATCGCCTTTGCGTCCTGCAGAAACGCACTCTTAAAGAGCACATGCGAAATCGGCACGAGCAGCGTCTCTTCATCTATCGCTGCCAACATTCGCTCGAGCGGAATCATCATGCCGTCGTCCGATTTCACACGCTCGATTCGCAGAGCGTGGGCGCGCGCATGCGCTTCGTACACGTACATCACGGAAGGGAAGTTCAGCTCTTCAAAAACGACCTTGTTGCGCTTGGGATCTTTCGGCGGCAGGAGGCAAGAGAGAATCAGCGACTGGCAGATCGAAACGTTCTGATGCATCACGATTGTGTTTTCGTCGGCGCCGATGATGCGTGCGACTTCGTTGCCGACAGTCACGGGCATGTCCCACCAGCCTTCGGCCCACGCGCGCACGCCTCGCGTCGCCCATGCGTCCGCGTATGCGTGCAATCGGTCGTACGTTGCGCGCGGCATCGCCCCCAGACTGTGCGAAATCAAGTAAACAGTCTGGTCGAGGATCGGAAATTCAGAACGGTATTTGAGAAGATCGTCGGTCAAGGATTTCTCCGGATTGAGAGACTAATTTATCACAATCAGATTTGGAGTGCGGTGGCAATCCCGATTTATCGGTAGACGCCGCTTTGGGTTACTTTTCCAACTCTAATCAAAGCGCCGTCGTCGCTTCGCTCTGCCAGCGCACTCCAAATGTGTTCATGCTAAAGTGACCCACGCATGTGGAAGTTTTCGAATCCCATCAAACATCCGATTCCCGACACGCGCTGGCCCACTGCCGACGAAGCAGCGCGATCCCTTCTCTTTCAGCCGATTCAGATTGGTCCGCTTGAGCTCGAGAGTCGCACCTGGGTGCCGGCGATGGTGCCGTGGCGCGCGACTGAAGATGGATTCGTGACGCAGGACAATCTTGACTGGTATCGAAGATTTGCCGAAGGTCAGCCAGCGGCGCTGGTGGTCGAAGCGACGGGCATTCGCGATATTCCCAGTGGCCCGCTCCTGCGCATTGGACACGATCGCTTTCTGCCGGGATTAAAGAAGCTCGTGGAAACCGTACGCGAAGCCAGCGAAGGTCACACGAAATTGTTCATTCAAATCATTGATTTCCTCGCAGTCAAACGCCGGCCCGATCCAGGAAAGTACTTCGATCGCTTTCTTAAGGTCACGCCGCAACACCGCGAAGTCATTGCGCAGCTAACGAATGACCCGCGATATCTCAACGGCGATGACATCAGGCTACGCGAGTTTTTGAAAAATGCTTCAGACGAAGTCCTGGAACACGTTCTCGATGAGCGAGAACTAGAATCTCTCCGCTTCGGTTATCGCGAACGAGTCACGGACACGGCCTTGCCGCACATTCGTGAACTGCCGCAGGTGCTCCCGGGAATATTTGCCGACGCTGCCCAACGCGCGCGCGAAGCCGGATTCGATGGCGTCGAGCTTCATTATGCGCACGCGTACACGATGGCGGGATTTCTTAGCGCGCTGAACGATCGCGATGATGGTTACGGCGGGCCGCAAGAAAATCGCGTCCGTCTCCCGTTGGAAGTTTATCGCGCAGTCCGCGAACGCGTCGGTAGGGATTACGTAGTCGGCGTGCGGTTTCTCGGCGACGAAGTTATTGCGGGCGGCAATCGCGTCAACGACGCAGTTTACTTCGGAGTTGAGTTCGCGAAAGCGGGCTTTGACTATCTTTCAATCTCAAAGGGTGGAAAGTTCGAAGATGCCGAGCAACCGAAGGTCGGCGCGGCTGTTTACCCATACACGGGCCAGAGCGGTTACGAGTGCATGCCAACGACGTTATCAGACGCGCGCGGGCCCTTTGGTCGTGCGGTACCGCTCGTCGCGCAAATCAAAAGCGCCGTCACCGCTGCCGGATTTACAACGCCGATTGTCGCCACCGGCGGCATCACCACCTTCGAACAAGCTGAATCGATTCTGAAAAATGGTGAAGCTGACATCATCGGTATGGCGCGTCAGGCGCTTGCCGATCCGGATTGGTTTCGGAAAGTCAGGCTTGGCCGCGGCGATGAAGTGCGACGTTGCACGTACACAAATTACTGTGAGGCTCACGACCAGGCGCACCGACAGGTCACGTGCAAACTTTGGGATCGAAAAGAACTCGATGAGCCCGGAATTTCCATGGCCAGCGATGGCCGCCGGCGTTTGCTGCCGCCGGAGTGGAAGAGTTAGTTCGCAGATTACACAGATTACGCAGAAAGAAAATTCAGCGATGATGATCTCAGATCTCAGTGCGGTTCAGGTCTCCCTTTTATTCTGTGGAATCTGCGTAATGTGCGGATAATGTTCCCTCGTACCGCGCCATGAACTCCGGATCGCGTTTTCGCAAATCTTCGTCGTCAACACGCCCGCTGCGCTTCATCAAAGAATAGGCAAGCTCGATCGGCGAGAGGTGCATATACTGCCGGGCGTTCTCGAACCAAAGCATGCTTTCGTAAGCCGCCGCCTGATAGTCTTCGAGCACTGGTCGGCGCACGTCTTCAAACCGCTTGAGCGCGTCGGCAATCTTTGACGTTTGATCGAAGCAATCCTTCAGAGTAATTGCATCTTCCATCGCGAGCTTCGTGCCTGAGCCGATCGAGAAGTGGGCGGTGTGCAGCGCGTCTCCCAGCAAGACCGCATTTTCAAAATGCCAGCTCGCATTCTTTACCAGCGCAAAGTTGATCCACTTGGAATTGTTGGAAAGCAACGAGCGGCCGTTCAAATCCCGCGCGAATACGTCAGCAAGGTAGCTTCGTGCGTCTTCATCTGACATTGCGGCAAACCCGGCGTGGCTCCAGGTCAGCGGGTCGCATTCAACGATGAACGTGCTCGTCGTCTTGTCGAATTTGTAGGAGTGCGCGGCGAAGACACCTGCCGGCGTCTGTCGAAACGTTAGCGTCAGTCCATGGAATAACTGATTCGTGCCAAACCAGATGTATTTGTTGGGACGCATGCTGAGGTTTGGCTGGAACTTCTCAGCGAAAGTTTGTCTCACGGTGCTGTTGACGCCATCAGCCCCAACGAGCAAATCACAATCGCGTCGCAGCGATTCGATGTCGGCAACTTCAGTTCTAAAGTTGATTTCAATCCCGAGTTCTTCGCATCGGCTTTGCAGGATCTTCAGCAGCCGAATGCGCGCGATACCGGAAAAGCTGTTCCCGTGAATTGAAATCTTCTTATCGCGGTGAACGACGTCGACGTTATCCCAGGCTTCAAAGTCGCGTGTGATTTCCGAGTGTGACGGTTCATCAGCGCCGCGGAGATTGGCCAGCGTCTTTCCCGAAAACACGACGCCCCAGCCAAACGTGTCGTCCGGGCCGTTCCGTTCGAAGATCGTGATCTCGTGCGTGGCGTCGGCTTTCTTCATGAGGATGGCGAAGTACATGCCCGCCGGCCCGCCGCCGATGATTTTGATTTTCATGCGGAGAGTTCGTCGAGAGCTGCGCCCAAACGCTTGACTCCTTCATTAAAAAGTTCCGGCTCCGCGCACATGCCGATGCGAAGGTGTTGCGGTGATTCGAAGAAGCGTCCAGGCACGAACGCGGTGTCGTACTTGTCGTAAAGCAAAGTCCAGAGGTCTTCAACATTCCCCTTCTCGAGTCGCGGAAAACACGTTGTGCCAGATTCCGGGACCGAACCCTTCAATTGT
>DATBSG010000290.1:0-4182 GCA_036559945.1 Pyrinomonadaceae bacterium | reverse complement strand
ACGATCCACAGTTCGGTCAGCCACCCTTCCCGCGCCTTGCCGACGGTGACCGTGAATCTGCTCGCGTCAATGCCGCGCGAGTTGATCAGATAATCCGAAATGCGCGTCGCGCGTGCTTGCGCATCACCAGCCTTCGCCTTTTGCGACGGATACACGATGATGTAGCCCTGCGATCCGGGCGCGCCCTGGAGCTCGATTGCATAGTTATCGAGTCGCGCTTTCTCATCGTTGCGGGCAATGTCGTAGTACTCGTCAAATTTTCGCGACTTCTCTTCAATCGGAATCGACACGGTGCAGCTCGCCGGGCAAGGCATGCCGTAGCCGCCTACATCCAAAGTTGCGCGAATCGTTTGACCTGCTAGTCCAGCCGCGTCAACCGTGATGCTGGTTGTTCCCTGGCCGCTCATTATGCGACCAGCGGAAACGGTCCAGTTGTAGGATGGGGTAACGTTCGAAGAGCCGCCGCTCACATTTGCGGAAAATGTTACTGGTGCATTTTCCGTCGCAGAGTCCGGACAAGACACGGTTACGGTTGGGCAACTGGGCGGTGGCGGCGGCGGCGGCGGAGGACACGCGGTCACAACGATGGTCACCGAAGCGAATGCGGCGCAGTTTTCGTCGCCTTCATCGACATCCGCGACCGCGTGGTACGTACCAGGTCTGGCTCCCGCCAGGTCCCATGCAGCATTTGCTCCGCTGCCTGAAAGCCGGCCGCCGTCGACGGTCCATCGGTAACGTAGCGCCGCGCCACTGCCTGACGAAGCGTTGGCAAAGAGACGCACGCTCGCCGGCTCGCCTTCGCACACGCGCAGGACGTTCGGCTCGGCTGACAGCGAGAGCGTCGGCGGACCAGACACGCGCGCCGTGCGCCGTCGGGTTTGAGCTTGCGTTGAACTGGCCGCGATTATGAACGCGGCAGCGATGACGATCAGAGCAGACCATAGATTGTTGCGAGTTATCATGTTTACCTCTTCGGCATGGGCCGCACGGGCAATGGGGCAGCCCTGTAATCTAGCGTCGGGCACTCGGGATTCAAAGACAACAACAAAATGAAAGAATGAATTGCTGCGAGTTTCCATGGCAATTAAGGCCGTTGACGCCGTTCGAGGGCCAACCCCAGGGTGCGGCAGTGGACCGCGCCGCAACTAATCCGCCTATCCGCTCGATCCGGCCAACAATTCTGTAATAGAGTCTAGTCATGCCAGCCATCCCTGTGCGCCTGCCGGCGCGGTCGCAAACTTACCAAATCAAAGTCGGGTCAGTTCTGTTGCGAACTCTCGGCGAAGAGCTTCGCGCATCGGTCGGACCAGAGGCGCGCAAGGCGGCGCTGATTACAAACAGAACCGTCTTTGAGCTGTACGGAAGGCGCGCGATCCAAAGTCTGAGGCGCTCAGGATTCGCTGTCAACTATTGGCTCATGCGGGATGGTGAGCGGCAAAAATCGTTTCGTTCACTACAACGTGCGGTCGAGTTTCTCAGCGAAAGTGGCCTGCAACGAAACGACGCAGTGGTCGCGCTCGGCGGCGGGGTGGTCGGAGATCTAGCGGGATTCGCCGCAGCGATCTATCTTCGTGGTGTATCTTTCGTTCAGGCGCCAACGACGCTGCTCGCGCAGATTGATGCTTCGGTCGGGGGGAAGACGGGAATCAATCTGCCGGCTGGAAAAAATCTCGTCGGCGCGTTTCATCAACCTCGCCTGGTCGTGATCGATATCGACACTCTCCGAACGCTTCCACGACGTGAACTAACTTCAGGCTTCTGCGAAATGGTGAAGCAGGGAGCCGTCGGGAGTCGTAAACTATTTGATCAGACCCTGCGGCTGCTCAGCAGCATAGACTTTAGTCTGTGGCCGCAGGGAATAAAACCACAGACTGAAGTCTATGCTACTCAGCTCTCTGCCGCGATCGTCGCCCACTGCCGCTTCAAAGCTTCAATCGTGGCCGGCGACGAACGGGAGCACGTGTCGCGCACAGACCGCCGCTCGCGACGGATTCTCAACTTCGGCCATACGACGGCGCATGCGCTGGAAAAGGTTACGAATTATCAGCGCTTCCGCCATGGCGAAGCGGTGGGTTACGGGATGCTTGTGGCGGCGGAAATCTCGAAAAGTCTAGGCATGCTCCCATCCCGCGAGTTAGAATTGTTGCGCAAGGCGGTCACGCTCTGCGGGCCGTTACCGCGCGCTGACGATCTCTCGACGGCGCAGATCATCGATGCGATGGCGGTGGACAAGAAGGCAGTGCAAGGCAAACTCAATTGGGTACTGCTCGAAAGGATCGGCCGTCCCCGGATCGTTGACGCAAATCAAATCGAAACGCGGATGCTGCGGGCGGCGCTTGCCGCAGCCCTCCGTCGTCACTGAAAGCCTATGAATACCGAATCACTCCTTCGCCATCAAGGTCAAAAAGGCAGCGCGCGCGTGAAGTTAATTGTCTTCATCGCGGTCGTTGCGATCGTCGGCTACGTCGCGTACATGTACATTCCGGTTGCCATCGATGCTTACTACTTCAAAGATGCCATGCAGAACAAGGTGAATCTGGCGGCTGCACAAGGCTACGACACGGCCTGGGTCGCCGATCAGGTTGCCAAAAGCAAAGCTGAATATCGCGTTCCGGACGATGCGGTTATCACACCCTCACAAACAGAAGGTCGCGTACAAGTGCGCGTGCAGTTCACCCGTCCGATTTCATTTCCCGGCTTCACTTACAATTACGATTTCGATTACACGGCACAGAGCACGAGTTTTCTGACTGTTAAGTAGCCACAGACCCCCACGTGTCGGGCTAATAAGCGGGTGACACCGAGTGGATTCGAAAAGGGAACTAGACGGTAGCGGGCACTCTACTGGTCGCGAACGCCTGCAATTGCACGAGCGCGGGAGGAGCTTCGGCGAGCCAGGTGGTTGGGCAGACTCCACAGCGAGTGCATTGATTGACGGAAGGGCAGGGAGCAGTTGAGCGAGCTTCGTGCGATCGTTCGTGTTCACGTTCCATGAACTCGCGCCCCAGACCGGAATCGACAATCTCCCACGAAAGAATTTCATCGTGGGATCGCGCGCGGCTCGTGTGAAACGCCGGATCGATTCCCGTTTCGCGCAGCGCTGCATTGAGGTCGCCGTTCATACGCGCCATTGCTTCGATCACCGGCGCGATGCGACGATCGCCGGACGAGAAAAGCGCTTGTTCGTGGGCGATGCGCGCCGACATCGCGCGGACTTCTACATTCGGAATACGCGCGAGTTGTTTGCAGACCCACTTCAGCCGTCGTTTCAATTCCTTTTCATTGCAGATCGGTTCCCACTGAAACGGAGTGTTGGGTTTGGGCACAAAGCCGTTAAGCGAGGGAATGATCTTTCCGGCGCGCCCGAAGCGTTTGCCGGCTTCCAACATGCGATCCTTGATGCGCTCGACGAGTTTCACCATCTCGGCCAGGTCTTCATCAGTTTCCGTCGGCAAACCAACCATCAGATAAAGCTTCACCGTCAGCATGCCGCGATCGAAAACGGCGCCGCAGATATCCACAATCTCATCGTTGGTCAGGTTCTTGTTGATCACGCGACGCAGGCGATCCGATCCGGTTTCCGGCGCGACGGCGATCTGCTGGTCGCGCGATTCGACCAGCGCGTCGAGTAGTTCATCGGAAATCTGATCGAGACGCAGCGAAGAAACGGAAATGCGATAGTCCATTGCGCGCAGGCCCTGAAGGATCTCACTAATCTCCGGATGGTCGCAGACAGCGGTCGAGACTAAACCAATCTTGTCGGTCTTTGCGCGCCAGGCCTTCGCTTTCGCGAGAATGTCGCGCGCCGGCACGACGCGTGGCGGCCAGTAGTTGTAACCCGCCCAGCAGAAGCGGCAGCCTTGCGAACAGCCGCGAGAGATTTCAATCAAGAAGCGATCGCCCATCTCGGCTTGTGGCGCAAAAATCGTAGTTGATGGTGCGAATACTTCTTCACGGCGCAGTTGCGCGGCAATATCGAATTGTTGCTTTCTAATCGCGCGGCGCAGGCTACCTTCTTTCGGATTCTCAGCCGAGATGGCCCGGCCCACGCGCGACGGAACGCCTGCTTCTGTGGGCGTGTATGCAGCGACCGTGTCGTCTTCGTTGTAGCTGACAAAATAAAGCGACGGCACGTAAAAACCGCGGCCTTGTCGCGCCAGCGCCAACAACAGTTCTTCTTTC
>DATBSG010000289.1:0-5375 GCA_036559945.1 Pyrinomonadaceae bacterium | reverse complement strand
AAGTTCGAATTTGAGCAGGATACAGACCGGACGATTAGAAAACGCAAGCGCTGAACACTATTTCTTTCGCCTCAAAAATCGAAGCACGGCATAACCCAAAGCCGTCCAGCCAAGGCCGATTGCGGCATAGACTGCCTGGGCGCCCATGAATGGTTAGCTCTCCCGTAATCATCCAAAAAGTTCAGAAACCAGCGGAATCGTTCGTGTTTTTGGGGAATTTCGGCAGTCGTTGGTCAGACACTAGGCCGCAGCAAACTGCGGAAAATGCCCTGAATTTCGACGCGCGAGGCATGCAGTCGAATCGGCTCCAGGCCGGCGTTTGACGGTCGCAGTTCAACTTCATCGCCGCGCTTGAAAAGACGCTTCAAAGTGGTGCGCGCGCGATCGATCAGCGCCACGACGATTTCGCCGTCGCGCGCTTCGTTGCGACTCTCAATCAGTGCGATGTCGCCGTCGCAGATGTGCTCGTCAATCATCGAATCGCCCTTCACGCGCAGCGCATAGATTCGCTCAGGTCGAACGCGGCCGAGAAGAAATCGCGGTACGCAAATCATTTCGAGATCTTCGATTGCGTCGATGGGAACGCCGGCGGCGATCCGACCGACGAGCGGTACTTCACACATCGCTTCGGCTGGAGTCTCTTCAACCCTGACGGCGAGCGTGAACCGACCTGGCTCATGCTCTCGTTTGATCAGTCCGCGTTTTTCGAGCGCCGCCACGTGCTTGGCGATAGTTGCTTTCGAACTGACTCCGAAGTGTCGTGCGATTTGAGCGTATGAAGGTTCGTGTCCGTGCTTCGCGAGAAACCGCGTGATGTAATCGAGGACTTCTTTCTGGCGTTGGGTTCGCGGCAGCATCTGGGGAACTCTTAATTCTTAAGTCGAGGCGATTCTAGTCGCGCGCGTCCGGCTTCGTCAAGCTTTTCTGGGCAACTCTCGATCAAAATAATTGACGGCCGGTTTGCACGTGGTAAATCGACGACGCGCTAACCAATTTGTTTGACTAACTGCGGTGGATCGGTTAAATGTTTGCCGCTTGTTGATGCTGAGTTGTAACCGTCGAGACTAACGCGACGTCTTAACGGTTCTGGGTTCTTGCAGTCAAGGCAGCCGCATTTGGCTGCATCTTCTGATCACACCTTTGTTCGAAAGGAAGTCCCCATATGAATCACTCGTGTCGTTCGCGGCATAACTACGTTCACTTGTTGCTGGCGATTGTGGCGTTCGCGCTTACTGCTGTCACACTCGGCGCGTTGGCTGCAAGCGCGGAGAACTCGACGCCAACATCAAAGGCAGCATTGCAGAATCCGTCACCCACTCCGACTGCGACTGCGACGCCGGCCGCAAGCCCAACTCCGACGCCAGTCAACTGGTCTTCTGATCCGATGCTGCGGCGATTTGTGTTTCGGGCGATCGGGCCGGCAAGCATGGGTGGTCGCATCGACGACATCGTTTGTGTCGAGAGCAACTCGTACATTTGCTACGTCGGATTCGCGACTGGCGGCGTCTGGAAAACTACGAACAACGGCACGACTTTTCAACCCATTTTCGAGAGTTATTCCTCGGCATCTATTGGAGATATCGCCGTCGCGCCATCGAACCCTGACATCGTCTGGGTGGGCACAGGCGAAGCAAACAACCGGCAGAGCTCGACGTTTGGCGATGGCATTTACAAATCGACAGACGCGGGAAAAACGTTCACGCGAATGGGGCTCGAGAACTCGCAAACGATTGCCCGGATAGTGATTGATCCGAAAGACGCGAACACAGTTTACGTCGCAGTACTCGGCCATCTGTTCGGACCGAATAAGGAGCGCGGCGTTTATAAAACAACCGACGGCGGCAAGACCTGGACGAACGTGAAGTTCATCGACGAAGACACCGGCTTTACAGACATCGTCATGGATCCGTCGGACAGCAAGACACTGTACGCGGCTTCGTACCAGCGGCGCAGAACGTCCTGGGGATTCAACGGTGGCGGACCCGGATCCGGAGTTTGGAAGACTAGTGACTCAGGCAAAACTTGGATGAAGATTCAGGGCAACGGCTTTCCCGAAGGGTTGCTGGGCCGCATCGGAATCGATGTGTCGCGATCGAATCCCAACGTGATTTACGCCCAGATGGAAGTTGGCGCCAGCACCGGCACAGGTGGAGAAGAAACAATTGCCGGCGGCGGAGCCAGTCCCACGCCGACGCCCTCGCCGACGCCAACGCCCGGCGCGTCTCCGACACCTACGCCCATCGATCCGAAGAAGCCCGGGGTGTGGCGATCGGATGACAAGGGCAAGACATGGCACATCGTCAGCAACGAAAACAATCGGCCAATGTACTACAGCCAGATTCGCGTCGATCCCAGCAATGCGGAAAACGTCTTTGTCGGCGGATTGAACTTCAGCAAGTCCACGGATGGGGGAAAGAAATTCACTTCGCTGCAACCGGGAATTGCGCACAGCGATCATCATGCGATCTGGATCGATCCGAAAAACGGCAATCATATTCTGATCGGCAATGATGGTGGTCTGGATATCACTTACGATCAGGGCGCGACCTGGGAATTCGTCAACACGATCCCCGCGTCGCTTTTCTATGCAATCGCGGCGGACATGCGCAAGCCTTATTACGTCTACGGTGGATTGCAGGACAACGGATCATGGGGTGGACCAAGTCAGACGCGCAATCCGGCGGGCATTACGAACGCCGACTGGTATCGCACAGGTGGCGGCGATGGCTTCTATTCGCAAGCCGACCCTAGTGACTACAACATCGTCTATTCGGAGTCGCAGAACGGAAACATGAGTCGGATTGATCTGCGTACGGGGCGCAGCGTTAACATTCGCCCTCGTGGCACACCGCGGCGTGGTGGAGCGCGGCCGGGAGCAAGTCCCAGCGCGTCGCCTTCGCCCGGCGCGTCGCCTGAGCCTCAGGACCCACAGGCCGCTCTGGCAGCGCTCGCGCAACAGCAGGGATTTGGCGGTTTTGGCGGGAATTTGGGGCCATCGAACGTTGTGCCGGCGCCGCCTCCGGGCGAAACCTATCGCTTCTATTGGAACACGCCGCTGGTAATGTCGCCGCACAACCCGCGCATTCTGTATGTCGGGGGCGACCGGTTTTTCAAATCGCTCGACCGCGGCGACACGTGGACGGCTTCGGCGGATCTGACAAAGCACATCGATCGAAATAAACTTTCGATCATGGGTGTCAAAGGCAGCGAGCCCATGGCTTCGAAGAATGATGGCTACACGGCCTTCAGCTACATCGCCGTCATTGCTGAATCTCCCGTGATGCCTGGAATCATTTGGGTCGGCACCGACGACGGCAATGTTCAGGTTAGCCGCGACGGTGGCGCGACGTGGACGAATATCTCGAAGAACGTTCCGATTCTCGCAGAGAAATCCGGCGAGATGTATCACATCAATCGCATTGAGCCGTCGCGTACAGACCCCGGCACGGCTTATCTCGCTGTCGACGGTCATCGTTTTGACGACTTGAAACCTTATCTCTATGTCACGCGCGATTACGGCGCGACGTGGAGTTCTGTTGTCAGCAATCTGCCGACGTCCGCACCCGTGAACGTGATTCGTGAAGATCCAAAGAACAAGGATCTGCTTTACGTCGGCACTGACTTCGGTCTTTACATCTCGCTCGACGGCGGCCGCGAATGGAAGCCGTTCATGTCCGGACTTCCGACCTTGCGGGTCGACGACATTTTGATCCATCCGCGCGATAACGATCTAATCGTCGGCACCCACGCGCGCGGCATTTTCATCCTCGACGACATCACCCCTTTGCAGCAGCTCTCGCGTAGCAAGGTGCTCGACAAAGACGATTTCCTGTTCGATGTGCGTCCGGCAACGCAGTGGCTGAACGATGTTCGTCTCAGCAGATACACCGGCGGCGCGAAAGTTTTCCGGGCGGCAAACCCGCAACCAGGCACGGCGATTAGCTATTACCTGAAAGCGGCGCCATCGGGTGAAGTGAGCATCACGATTTCCGACTACTCAGGCAAAGTGGTGCGCAACATCGTCGGCACGAAAGATGTCGGTATTAATCGAGTGCAGTGGAACATGCGCGGCAATCCGCCTCCGCGTCCCGCCAACCTACCGCCTGGATTTGGTGGCGGTGGCGGTGGCGGTGGTGGAGGAGGCGGTGGCTTCGGTGGATTATTCAACCAGGGTCCGCTGCTCGAACCGGGCACTTACAACGTGAAGCTGTCAGTAAACGGAAAGGACTACACGACTAAAGTGGTGATCGAAACCGATCCGGGAATGCAGCCGTAGGCTTCAGTTGAATCCAATAGGCCCCGCACACCCGGATAACAGCGGTCTGCGGGCCCGCTGTTCTTCTACACGAGTTCTCGACGCACGAGCAACTCCAAGTTTCACGTAACTGATTAAGAGGCACTGGTTCAGTTTGCAAAGTGGCACGGGCGTCCCCCGCCCGTGAAACCACACGCAAGATGGCGTGCCACCTCAAACTGAACCAGTACCGATCAAGAGCGTTGGTTTGAAGACAACGCCAAAAGGTGCTACGGTTCCGGCCCTTCGCCGAAGTTGTTAGCCTCTATTTGCGATAAGGTGCATCGAATCTTTCCAGGGAGAATCCAAATTGAAAAGAATCTTCATGAATGTTCCCGCTCTTGCGTTGCTGCTCACGGTTGTTTCGATTGGTTTGGCTGACAAACCTACCAGCGCGGGAAAACCGCCGGCAGACACGCCGGTGACCACAACGGTCAGAGACGCGGACGCGAACATCGCCCCGGTCTTGCAAATCAGAAGCGACGGCGGCCTCTACTCAAACACGAAGGACGTACAGTCCCTCATCCAGGGTATCGGGGACTGGGTTATGCAGTCCGACTACTCGACCACCTCAACCAGAACCGTGTTTGTGGATTTCAGCCAACCGATCGCGGGCAGTTGCCTTACTTGCCCTAATGGCAATCCAGTAGTACTCCCTTCGCGTTCGTACCCGACGCGCTTCATCGCCAAGTGCCATGAGTACTACAACAACATGTTCACGCTCTCCTATCTATCGACGATCAGTTGCCCACTCTATACCAGGGTAGACGTTAACGGTCAGAATTATCGGATTAACATGAATCCGCTTTCGGGCGCACAGGCGTACTACCCGGAAACGAATTACGTAAACATCACCTGCACACGCTTAAACAGCAGCGGGCAGTGCAACAGTTGGCAGGTCGAGCCGAGCGGTACCTACGTGCCGGCAGGCGGCACCGTTTCGGTGCGGGGAAACGCCGGCAAGCTGGTCAAGGTAGTGACGGTGAGAGGAAAAACGACGGACATCGATCAGGGTGACTTCTATTTCTCCTTCTCCATCGGCGTGACCAACCCGTGAGCCTGTTCAAAACGTCATTCGAGT
>DATBSG010000288.1:0-3860 GCA_036559945.1 Pyrinomonadaceae bacterium | reverse complement strand
GGAATACGTCGATGGCGAGTCGCTTTATCAATTGCTGCGGCGCGAAGGAACTATTCCCGTGCAACGCGCGCTGATGCTGCTGCGACAAACCTGCGCGGGCGTCGAAGCTGCGCACGACGAAGGCATCCTGCATCGCGATCTAAAACCCGCGAATATTTTTATCGTGCAGCGAAAGAAGAAAGACGGCAGCACGCTGGTCGGTGACGACATTGTGAAGGTCGGCGACTTTGGCCTCGCTAAAATCATCAGTCAGAGTTTGGCCGGCATCACTTCGGGAAGCGGTCCGGCGTCGCGCGGAATTCTCGGCACGCCCGAGTACATGGCGCCGGAACAGATGCACGCGGGCGCGACGCTCGATGCGCGTGCGGATGTTTATGCACTGGGCGCGATCGCCTATCACATGCTCGGCGGACGGCCGCCATTCACCGGCGAGATTATGCAGATTTTTGCGCAGAAGCTGACTCAGGAAACGCCGGCCTTGAGCACTTTGCGCTCTGACATTCCGCCGGCGGTTGAAAAAGCAGTCATGCATGCGCTGGCGAAAGAAGCTGAGGCGCGGCCGATGACTGTTGCGGAATGGTTTCACGAATTCGATGAAGCCGTCGGCGGCGCTTCGATTCGCGAAGAGGACGAAGGCGAAACCCGCGTAGTCGTCATGGCGCCGACCGGAGCGGAAGTCTACGTTGACGACGAGCGACACGGCAGCATCGGACGATCGGGCCGTCTAATCCTGTCATCTATTCCTCCTGGGCAGCACGTTCTGCGCATCGCGAACGCCGGTGACAAAGACGATGAGCGCGTAATCGAGATTCGTTCAGACGCTGAAGAGCAAATCATCCAGGCGCAATTCAAATCCGCGGCGACCAGCGGATTATCACCTTCAGCAGGCGGCAGCCTCGGCAGCGTATCGGGCGTTGACATCAAAACGCCCGCAATTGTTGTGTGCACAAAATGCGGGTCGCGCTTCGCGGCCGGTGCAAAGTTCTGCGGCCGTTGCGGGAACACTACCTTCGAAGCCGTGACCGCCGGCGGTGAAATTCTCCCTACGCCGTCTCGCCGAATTACCCCGACTCCCAGTCCAAGTCTGAACCAGCCCAGCCTGCGCGGCGCCAGCAATAGCATTCGCTGCACCCGATGCGGCGTCGATCAACCCGCCGGGACAAAGTTTTGCGGCCGTTGCGGAGCATCGCTCGGCGGCTCACAGATCGCCTGGTCTGCTCCCCGACCGGTCGAGAGTCTCTGCGCGCGCTGTGGCGTTACTTATCCGTCCGGGACCAAATTCTGCGGACGCTGCGGGCGCACGTTGTGAGCAACTCCTACTTGAGCCTTTTTCACCATCTCGTATAGACTTGCCGCGCAATTCACCGTCGTCCAGCCGGCGTTGACGCAGTCCGACTAACACGAATCGAGGCCTGAAGAATGAAGCGCTGCCCGCAATGCAATCGCACCTACACCGATGATGCGCTCAGTTTTTGTTTGGACGATGGCTCACCTTTGGTAAGCGCGAGCGCGCCATCTTCTTTCGATCCCAGTGCGACCGTTCAATTCCCGCAATCGCGCGAAACAACGCCACAACCGACCATCGCTTACGGCCCGGGACAGATGCCGCCGCCTTCGACGCCACCGCCGGCCTGGTCGCCGATGCCGCCCATGGCTCCGCAGAAGCGAAGCGTGTGGCCGTGGATTTTGGGAATTGGCGCGGTGCTCGTGTTTATGGGAATTGGTGCACTGATCCTGATCGTCGCCCTCGCGAGCATGAGCGGCAGCAACAATAACAACGCGAATGCGAATACGAACGCTAACCGTCTGGCGAACCGCAACACAAATGCGAACACGAATACTAATGCGAACACGCGCTCGACACTCTCGTCTTACAGCGACGATTTTTCGACCGAGTACTGGTTCACGGGCTCTTCAAAATTCGGCCGGACATGGTACGAAGATGACGAGTTCCACATGCACGCCAACAAGGGTGGCTACATCGTGATGTACGCGCCGGATCGAAAAGATTATTACGACGAGAATTCAACGGTACGCGTGACATTGCGCAGCGTCGATGGTGCGTCGCCTGACTCCGGCTACGGTTTGCTCGTACACGGGCAAAAAGCGAACGACACGTTTCGGGACATCGGATTTCTGATCTATACCGGAGACAGCCCAAAGTACGCGATCGTCGAGCACAAGGAGAGTGTAGAAAGCAAGCTCGTCAATTGGACTGCATCCAGCACCATTCGCACCGGGACCACGCCGAATCAGCTCGAAGTCAGGATTCGCGACGGGCGTCTCGATTTCTACGTCAACGGACAGTTCGTTACCTCGATTACCGATTCCGAAGGCTTTCAAAGTGGCCGCGTCGGCTTCTACAGCAGCGACGCGGGTGAAGTGGCCTTCGACGATCTCGAAATCAGCAGATGAGCTTCTTATGCGTGTTACGTTGCGAGTCCTGGCCGGCCCATACAACGGACAGGAGTTCGTTTTCGATCAGCACGACACGTTTCTAATCGGCCGCAGCGAGAACGCTCACCTGTATCTTCCCGAGGATCGTTTCTTTTCCCGCCATCATTGTCTGCTCGAGATTGCTCCGCCGCGTTGTTTCCTGCGCGACCTCGGCTCAACGAACGGAACGTTTGTAAACGGTGAACGCGTGCAGGAAATTTTTCTGAAGAGCGGCGATCGCGTTCAGGGCGGACAGACAGTTCTCGAAGTCGATGTTCAGATTGAGCAAAGCACGAGTGGGGCTGAAGCGCCCACGCTGACCAAGCCCTTCGAGATCACGATTGAGTGCGCGAACTGTGGCCGGCGCGAATGCGCCGAGGGCTCCGCGACAAACGAGCCAATGACCTTCATCTGCGAAGAATGCCGTGAAGAATTGAAGCGGCAGCCGCAGCCGGTTCCGGGCTACGAAATGATCAAGGTATTGGGGCGCGGCGGCATGGGCTGCGTGATGTTGGCACGTTCGGAAAAGACCGGCCGCGCAGTGGCGATCAAGACTCTTTTGCCTGAGGTGGCCGTGACCGACCAGGCAGTACGTCGCTTCATGCGCGAGATTGATGTTGCGGCCGCGCTCGATCATCCGAACATTGTTCGTTACCTCGAAAGCGGAACTCACAACGGCGCGGTCTATCTTGTCACTGAGTACGTCGAAGGCTCAGACGCGGCGCGGCTTGCAGATGCACAGGGCGGTCGTCTGCCCTACAAAGAAGCCATCGACGTCATCTCGCAGTCACTCGACGCGCTCGCCTACGCGCACGGGAAGGGCTACATCCACCGCGATATCAAAGAGTCCAACATTCTTTTGTCCGGCGCGTCTCCCAACTACACGGCCAAGTTGACGGACTTTGGGCTGGCCAAGAGTTTCACGCAGACGGGCATGAGCGGAATTACGATGGCTGGGGACATGGCCGGTACCTTTGCCTACATGCCGCCCGAGCAAATTAAAGACTTTCGCAACGTGAAGCCGACGTCAGACATTTACGCCCTCGGCATGACCGCCTACAGTTTGCTCACCGGCGATACGGCCCTGGATGTCGGCCCTTCGGGCGATATGGCGGCGACCGTGCGAGCGATCTTCGACGGGCAAATCGTGCCCCTGCGACGCCGTGCTGCCGAAGTTCCCGAGCGCGTCGCCGAAGTCATCGAGCGCGCGCTGGCCAAAGATCCCGCGCATCGCTGGCAATCCGCCGCCGCCATGCGAACGGCGCTGATGCATTCGGCGTAGGAGTCCAAAGTCCAAAGCACAAAGTCCTTTTTTGCCGGCGCAACCTTGCTCGCCAAATCGGCATCCGTTAAGATTGCCGGTGAGCACGTCGCGTGGTCAGGGTTGAAAGGCTCCCCGGTTAGTCTCGCTCGCATCTAAAACA
>DATBSG010000287.1:0-4521 GCA_036559945.1 Pyrinomonadaceae bacterium | reverse complement strand
CTTTGCGATTGAGGCGATCGTTCAGCAGCTGCCAATATTCATCCCCGGCCTTCACTTCTTTGCCGCCGATGGCAACTAAATAGTCGCCGACGCTCACTTTGACCCAATCCTTGTCGGCTGGCCCATTTTCGTAAATGTAAGCAACGCGGTAGCGGCCGGCCGTCGCGTCAGGCTCAAGTTCAATACCGAGATGGCCCGTTGAGCTTGCGGCGCCAAAGCCGCGTGGCGGAGGCGCCGCGCCCGTGTGCGAAGCGTTCAACTCGCCAATCATCTCGTTAATGATGTTGAGCAACTCCTGTCGATCGCCGACGAATTCAACCAGTGGCTCGTACTTGGCTTTGGCTGCGTCCCAATCCATGCCGTGCATGGCCGGATCGTAAAAGCGATATTTCATCGTGCGCCACGCATCGCCAAACATCTCCGCCCACTCCGTTGGACGATTGATCTTTACGCGCACGTTGAAGTTGATACGTCGCCGCGCGCCCTCACCGCCGCCGGTCGCCGGTCCACGACCGGCCGCAACTGATCCGGCGCCTGCTCCCAACGCGATCGAATAAATCCCGTCGCGTTCGCGGAAAAACAGCGTGCGTCCATCGCGCGTGATACTGAGATCGCCAATGCCGCCGCCAAACCCGCCGCCGCCGGGACCGCCTTCGCCTTCACCCTGCGCTGCTCCGCCCGAAGTGATGCGCGCCAGGCGCTTGCCGTCTTCCTGAATCGAATAAATCACCGGAACCTGCGTGGTCGCGGACGGTTCGGAAGTGACAAACACGATGGTGCGGCTGTCAGGCGCCACCGTGAACGTGGAAATTGGGAATGGCATGCGCGTGACTTGTCGCGTACGACGCTTCATGCCGGTCCAATCCATCTTTGTTTCATGTGGCGGTCGGTTCATCGGCGGACGACGCTGCGGGCCTGCGCCTTCGCCACCTTCACCTGCGCCAGATGGCGCAGCTTCGGCGTCGGGTCGCTCTTCCGGATCGTCCGGATCGCGATCGAGTTTCTCGAGCCCAAGAGAATAGATTTGCACTGAAGCATTCGCGAACCCGCCCCCACCGGCAGATTCAGATCGGATGAAGAAAAGTTTGCGACCGTCCGGAGCGAAACGCGGGCTGCGATCGTCGTAGGAATCGAACGTGACCTTGTGCGCTTCCTTCTCCTGCCCCGAAGACGCAATGACGTAGACGTCGGTCGTGCGGCTAGCGTCGGCTTTCGAGTAGGCCAGCCACTTGCCGTCAGGCGACCATTCCGGCGTCGAGATGTTCCCGTACCGCGATGAATCAATCTCGACAGTCTGCTTCGTGCCCACATTCACCTTCCGGAGCTTGCTGTCCGAGGTCGTGAACGCAATCTCTTTCGAATCAGGCGACCAGTTGTAGCCAAGCTTCAGTGTGTCGATGTCGGTCAGCTTCTGCGCTTCGCCTGAGCCATCGACGGCCACGACGTAAAGTTCTTCGCGTCCGCTGCTGTCGGAAATGAACGAGAGCCATTTGCCATCGGGCGAGTAGCCGACACCGCGATCGCGCGCTGAACTGTCGGTGATTTGCCGAATGTCGCCTTCTTCAACCGGCACGGTGAAGATTTCGCCGTGCACTGAGACGACCAGCCGCCGCGCGCTCGGCGCGAGGTCGTAATCGTCAGACTCAGAACTGAAGGCGCGCATTTCGGTGTCGTTTTCGGCCGTCTCCGCATCGATGTCGAGTTTGATCGGCGTTACTTTCTTGCTCGCCGTGTCGAGCTTCCAGATGCCGAAGTCATGTTCGAAAACAATCGTGCGGCCGTCCGCGCTGATCGAGGGAAACCGCACATCCCCGCTCCGAAACGAGGTGACCTTTTCCGCCTTGCCGCCGGCCTCGGCAGTGCGCCAGATGTTGGTCAGACCGTTGCCGTCACGGTCACTGACAAAATAGATGTCGCCGTCGCGGCTCCACATCGGCCACGAGTCGAGACCGTCAAAATCCGTTAATTGCGTGAACTTCTTTGCCGAGACGTCTTCGATCCAAACATCGGTTGCGTAAGCGCCGCGATAATATTTGCGCCAGTACACCTGCCCTTTCGGGTTGTAGGCGATGCGTTTGCCGTCGGGAGAGAAGCTCGCGGCATTTCCCATGTCCGGCCCGGCGTGCCATGGCATGCCGCCATCGACGCTGACGACATAAAGCTGGGCCATAAAATCTTCGCCGCGTTGGCTGCTGAAGAGAACGCCGCGGCCGTCGGGCGTCCAACCCAGCACCGTATCGTCAGCCGAATGATGCGTAAGCTGTTTCGCCGTTCCGCCCGTGGACGGAATAATGTACACGTCGAGATTGCCGTTGCGATCACTCGAGAACGCGATCCATTTTCCATCGGGCGAGAATTTCGGGTAAGCGTCACGCGCGCGATTGACTGTGAGACGCTGAACGTTACCGCCGTTCTCATCCGCAACCCAGACGTCTGCGAGATAAGTAAACGCAACGCGGCCGTTCGAGTAGCTGGGGTAACGAACCAGCTTCGCCTCGCGGGCGAACACAATCGAACTAAACGTGAATACGAACAGGCTAATGGCAAGCAGGCAGAGTTTCTTCATGGCTTTACTCCTGACCAAACAACTGTTTAGAGGGCGAGCGATAGCCCGCCAGGATTGGAATGATTGATGACTTACTTAGTCCCGTTTAAAACGAAACCTTCTAACTAGAACTCTATTGACGTGGCCGTGGCCATTTCGGTTACGAGAAACAGGTCTGTTTACGGCGTTTCAACCGGCGCGCCGGATTCTTTCCAGGCCTTCCAGCCGCCAGCCATCGAGAACACGTTCGTGTAGCCCATCTTCTGCAAGACGTCCGCTGCCAACGCCGAGCGGTAGCCGCCGCCGCAGTACAGAATCAGTTCGGTTGACTTGTCCGGAACGGACGTTTCGATGTCGCGTTCGATGATGCCCTTGCCGAGGTGAACCGCGTCGGCCGCCTTCGCCGCATTCCATTCATTGTCTTCGCGCACGTCGATCAACTTCGCGTTCGGGTTTGCGGCCAGCCGGTCGCGCGCTTCCGCCACCGTAACTTCCTTGATCCGGGTCTTCGAATCATTAACTATTTTTAGAAAGCCTTCAGAATGTTTCATAGTTCTCAGTCCAAGGTCCAAAGTCCAATGTCCAACGTCCGACATCCAAAGTCCTTTTACGCGACGCCAACTTTGGACCCTTGGACTTGGGACTTTGGACTTGGTTAAGCGCGAGCGATTATAATGCGAGTCTTTCAAATGATCTAAAAATGTAGCGCAAGTTGTTAACTTGCGAACTCGCAATCCCGAATCGTCGGGATTGCGCTACAACGGAGAGGACCCTTCCAAATTGGCTAACGAACAATTCGATGTGACAGTGATCGGCAGCGGACCCGGCGGATACGTCGCGGCGATTCGCGCCGGACAATTGGGCTTGAAAGTCGCGATTGTCGAAAAAGATAAGCGCCTCGGCGGCACGTGCACGCTGCGCGGCTGCATCCCGACAAAACAACTTCTGATGTCCGCGCACGTTTACGAACAGATGCAGCACGCCGCCGATTTTGGCGTGCAGGCGTCGGCGATTCAACTCGCTTTCGCTGACGTGCAGAAGCGCAAAGACAAGGTCGTGATGAAGAACTCGAAGGGCATCGAGTACTTGATGAAGAAAAACAAATGCACGGTTTTCAAGGGGAGTGGAAAACTCGCGCTGCCCGGCAAGGTCGAAGTCACCAGCGAAGATGGATCGAAACAGACCATCAACACTAAGAACATCATCATCGCGACTGGCTCAGTCGTGCGTCCAATCCCTGGATTCGAAACCGACGGCAAGCATGTCGTGAACAGCGATCACATCCTCGAGCTAACCGAAGTCCCGAAGTCTCTGATCGTCATGGGCGCGGGTGCAGTGGGCGTCGAATTCGCGTCGGTCTATTCGCGCTTCGGGGCGGACACAACGATTGTCGAATTGTTACCGCGTTTAGTTCCGCTTGAAGACGAAGAAGTTTCGGCGGAACTCGCCAAGTCGTTCCGCAAACGCGGCATCAAATCGCAGGTTGATACGAAGCTGGAGAAACTCGAGCAGACGGACAAAGGCATCGTAGTCAGCGGCAAAACTTCAAAGGGTGAGGATGTGAGATTGGAAGCGGAGATGCTCCTGGTGGCAGTTGGCCGCATGCCCTTCACGGAAGGCCTTGGGTTGGAAAAGACAAAGATCAAGGTCGAAAAAGGTTTCATTCAGACAGACGAATACCAGCAGACGGCGGAGAAGGGCGTGTACGCCATTGGCGACGTCGTGCCCACGCCTTTGCTCGCGCATCTTGCTTCGAAGGAAGGCATCGTGGCGGTCGAGCATCTGGCCGGCAAAAACCCGCGCCCAATTAATTTGCGCCTCGTTCCGAACTGCACTTACTGCGATCCTGAGGTTGCCTCGGTTGGCCTGACCGAAGCGAAAGCCAAGGAAGCCGGCTATGACGTGAAGGTCGGCAAGTTCCCCTTTTCGGCTTCGGGCAAAGCGCGCATCCTCGGCGAAGAAGAAGGCTTCGTGAA
>DATBSG010000286.1:0-4814 GCA_036559945.1 Pyrinomonadaceae bacterium | reverse complement strand
CTTGTCGGAAGTGAACTGCTGCAACGCTCCCATGCCGCCGCTCGTTCTGATGATGGCAACCAGATCGCCGGGCTGCATCTGTTCATCGACGAATTTCTTCAACGCCCGGCGCACGAAATACGTGCTTTCAAAAGACAGTCCGAGATCGTCGACCACTAACGCAATGGTGCGGCGAATATCTTCCGGTCGCAGTCTCGATGGCGGCACTGGTGGCGCATTCTTGTCCGCCGGGGTGGATTTCGTTTCCTTCGCCGGCTCGGCCGTTTCAGTAACGTTGTAAGAGAAGTGCGTGATCTTTTGCTGCCGTCCGTCTTCGAAGATTTCAACTTCTTCCGGTTTCAGATCCGTTACGATCTTTCCGTCTTTGTCAGTAACCACGGCATCAACTTGAACCAGATTAGTCGTGATGCGAACGACGTCCTCGGTCTCAGGCTGTTGCTGCTGCTGCGGCCGTTGCTTTGGCGATGGCGTAGGCGTCGGCTGCTGGGCAAAAGCGCTCGCGACGAGCTGCGCTGCCAGCAAGATTGCGAGAGGGAGTTGTGCCTTCATGCGCTTGATAATACTCGACCCGCAATGATATACGGAAGCGCCATTCGGTCAGCTAATTAGCCCTGACTGGCGATTATGACTGGAACGTGGAACGTAAAACTGGGCAGCCTTTGGCGCACGTACAAAGTACGCGGCGTCCGCGCTGCGCCATTCGTTAAGGCCGGTACGCTGACGGCCACTGACGGCGGCCTTGAGCTGACATCGCGATACGATCCGCCAGGCAGCGGTTGGCTGGCGTGCGGCGCCGCCATCATCACTGGCATCATTGTTGTGGTGGCGGCGCAGCAACTCGGATTTTGCGCTGGCCCGGGCTGGCTCCTGTGGTTCATCGGCATTGCAATGTTGCGCCGCCGCATGGTCAAGCTAAATCTGCCGGAAGCTGACCAGGCCGTCTTAGATCCCGCGAATCGTCGACTCGCCTTTCATCTGAATTTCCAGGGAAAGCCGCGCTGGGTTGCCGTTGAAGTGCCACAGAATTTTGATGAGGCCGCTCAGGCCGTGGCAACACAACTGCCGGGCCGCGTTGTCCAGGAAAACATCGATCGCGCGCTGACTTCGGGCAGCATCGCGCTGGTCGTGCTCGCGATTCTGTTCGGCGTGATGATCTTGCTGAGCATCGTTAGCGTATTCATCTTCACTTTGCGCCGGCGGCCGGCACCGCAACGGATAAACTCAATGTTGATTCCAACTGGTTCATGGGCTCTTGTAATCAATGGGCTGCAAGGATTCGTTCGTAGAATTCGATGTACTTCGGAATGATTTTGTGAGTGCTGTAGCGTTCGATCGCCGATGCGCGCGCGCGCCGCCCGAATTCTTTCCTCAGCTTCGCATCCATCAGTAAGCGCGCCGCGTCTTCGGCCATCTTATCGACATCGCCGACCGAACTAAGAAATCCGTTTTCGCCGTCGTCGACCACCTCAGGCAAGCCGCCCACGCGCGAAGCGATTACCGGAACTTGAACGGCCATCGCTTCCAATGCCGCCAGTCCGAACGATTCCTGCTCCGACGGCAAGAGCAGGATGTCTGACGCGCACAAGTAATCCACGATGTTCGGCTGCTTGCCGACGAAAATGCAGTGGTCTGAAATACTGAGACACTTTGCGCGATGCAGACAATTCGTGCGTTCGCTGCCATCACCAACCATCACGAGGCGCGCCTTTGTTTTCCGGAGCACGCGCGCCAGAATCTCGATGCAATCGACGGGACGTTTCACTGGACGAAAATTGGACACGTGCACCAACACCGGCGCGCCGTCCGGCGAGAGCGCTTCGCGCAATTCACAATCGATCTTCGGTTTGTATTCGTCCGGACAAACAAAGTTCGGAATCACTTCAATTCGATCGAACGCGAAATGTTCAATCGTCGCCTGCTTTAAGTAATTCGAAATTGCCGTCACGCCATCCGATTGCTCGAGCGCATATTTCGTGATCGGAAGGTAAGAGCGATCCGCGCCCACCAGCGTTATGTCCGTTCCGTGCAGCGTCGTGATCACAGGCAAGCGGCGATGCGATTTGATCGACTCGCGGGCAAGAATCGCACTAATTGAATGGGGAATTGCGTAATGCACGTGCAGCAGATCAAGGTTCTCGTTCTCCGCCACCGTAGCCATCTTTGTCGCGAGCGCCAGGGTGTACGGCTGATGCTCGAACAACGGATAGGACATCATCTCGACTTCGTGAAACCGCACGCGCTCATTCAATTGAGTCAAACGCGTCGGCAAGGAGGACGAGATGAAGTGCACTGTGTGCCCGCGCTCGGCGAGTTCTTTTCCCAGCTCAGACCCGACAATCCCGCTGCCGCCGTAGGTTGGATAGACTGTGATGCCGATGTTCATTGTAAGTAGAGGTTAGATGTTAGAGATTAGAGGACAGAAGTTCAATTAGCGACTAGCGTCTAGTCTCTGGCCCTCTAGCGAACTATCCTCCAGCCTCTCGCCTCTAGCCTCTGACTAGTGTGGCGTGCGCATGTCGCGGCAGACTTGCTTTGTCGCGGTTTCGGGAATATATACAAATCCTGGAGGTTTATCGATGGTAACTTTATTGCTCGTGCCATTGCTGATACCTTCCTTGCTTCTCGGGCAAACCTCTCAAATTTCCTATGGTGACAGCTCCCTGCTTGTGGTCAGCTTCAAGTGGTTTCCAGTCCGCCGCATAAGCAAGAAGCAGGAGGCGCCAAATATGGCACCGCCGCCGGAGATGACCGCCGGCAACAAGAGCGCGGGACGGACCGCACGGATAAATAATCCGCAAATTCCCGATCCCAACGAGCAAACCATCGATGGCCGCAGTGCCGCAATGGAAAAAATTGTGCAGGAGGCCCGCACTCCGAACCCCAAGCCGATGGACGGTTTTTCTTATGGCGCCAGAGTCCGCAACAGCGGCACTAAATCAATCGAAATCGTGTTCTGGGAATATCAGTTCGTCGACCAGGCGAACAAGGTTGTGACGCGCCATCAGTTTCTCTGCGGGGTGAAAATTAAACCTAACAAGGAAAAAGATCTGGAAGCTTTCAGCCTGCTGCGGCCTAGTGATGTGGTGAACGCCGCGAATGTCGCTGACAAATCTCCGGCTGGTTTTCAGGAAAGAGTTTTGATCAATCGCGTTGAGTATTCGGATGGTTCGATTTGGCAACGCCGTGATTGGAACTTTGCCGAGATCAAGTTGACCTATAAACGCGCGATCGAGACACCGTGGGAAGGCGAGATGTGTCGAAGCCTTTAGTTTCCCGAAATTCAATCTCGCTCGTCATCCTGACGGTAAAAAGAGAGGCGGGCGACCCTCGCAATCGCCCACCTCGTCTCAACTTGTCTCGCCTTTTGAGAAAAAGGGGGGCAAGTGAGGGCCGCGACTATATACCTCACCTCGAATTGCCGCAAGCATTTTTGCAAGTCTTAACGCGGCAGATTAACCGGAGGACGCAGAGGATTTCGCCCAGGAGCGCCGAGGCTAATTTCCTCTGCGAAAACTCCGAGACAAACTCCGCGTCCGCGGCGGTTCAAATCGATGTGCAGAGCCAGCACGTTAGCAAAGCGCAAGCGCGAACAGGTATAATGCTATCGAATTCGGAAGGTCACACATTAAGCAATGCCAAAGATTAGCGACATCCAGGAAACACCCAATCCAAACGCGGTGAAATTCATTCTGCGGGAAGCCGTGACGAACGGCGTCGGCCGCCAGTTTGCTTCTGCTGAGCAGGCCCAGAACGATTCGTTGGCAAAGTCTGTATTCGATATCGGCAATGTGGTTTCAGTCTTCTACATGGACAATATGATCACAGTCGAAAAGGAAGACGCGGCCGATTGGGACGAATTGCTGCCGGAATTGGCCGTGCCGATTCGCGCGGCTGAATCCGTGGCGGCTGCGCCAGCGAATGGCAACGGCGCGGCTGCGGTGGGCGGCGCTATTGCCGCTGTCACCAGCGACGATCCGCGCCTGCTGAAGATCAACCAGATTCTTGACGAGAAAGTGCGTCCTTACTTGATGGGCGACGGCGGCTACCTGGAAATTATTGACCTGAAAGATCACACCTTGAGCATTCGTTATCAGGGCGCGTGCGGTAGTTGCCCAAGCTCGCTTTCCGGCACGCTGATGGCTATCGAAAGCATGCTCAAAACCGAAGTCGATCCGGAACTCGAAGTTGTCCCGGTTTAGGAGCGCACGCATCCTGCGTGCGGTTCGCGGGCATCTTGCCCGCAACGACCTAAGAATCTAATGCCGTCAGGATGACGGCGTACCGCAGGCAAGATGCCTGCGCTCCTCGTTTTCTGGAACCATCATCTTTCCCGACGCGTTTTACCATTACCACACGTTTATCCACGGCTTCTCCGGAGGATTCGACATGAAGCGTCTTTGCCTGCTCTCTGTGCTGTTGGTTTTCATTTCAGCATCAGCGGCCGCCCAACCAACTGATGCGCGCAAGCCCGCGTCGGTCGAAACCGCGAAAGCGAAGAGCGAAAAAGACCTGGAAGTCGAGCGAGTCTTGCGCGAACGCCGCGCCAGTGCTGAATCGATTCTGATCAATCTTGCCGCCGATGCCGCGCGCTTCAACGATCAGACACTGAGGGCGCGCACCCAGGCACGCATTGCGGACGTGCTTTGGGATGCTGACCCGGAAAAGGCACGCACTCTTTTTCGGAAAGCCTGGGATGCCGCGGAAGCAATCGATCAGGAAAACCAAAGAAAACTTCAGGAAGAAATCGCGCAACAGAAAGCCAAAAACGGCGGCAGCGCAGCCGTGTCTGGTCCGCCGAACATCCGCGGCGAAGT